>NZ_LRTR01000401.1 GCF_001550375.1 Streptomyces europaeiscabiei
TGCCCCGGGCGGCCCGCCCGGTCCGCCCGGCCCGGTGGTGCCCCTCGCTCCCGGCGCGGTCGCCCCCGGTGCCCTCGCCGCGGTTCATCGCCGGGTCTCCTCGTCGTCCACGCCGAGCAGCCCTTCGAGCATGACGGCGAGAGCCTCCTGCTTGCGGCGGGTCAGCCGATGGCCGCGCAGCGCGAGTGTGACGACCCCGTGCCGGGTGGCGAACTCGACCAGCGGCCCGTACTCGACCAGCGGCCCGTCGTCGTCCGTCTCACCCTCAAGTCCCGCCAGCAGGCGGCCGAGTTCCCGGTTGAGGACGGTCGCGGCCGGGTCGGTGAAGAACCGGACGCCCTCCTCGATGCCGAAGAACCCCGCGAGTTCGGTCAGGTCGGGCACGTTCGGCATCTTCTTGCCGAGCAGCAGTTGCCGGGCCCACTCGGGACTGATCGAGAGCCGCTCCGCGACCTCCCTGCAGACCTCCCCGGCGCGCTTCCCGCTCCGCGCGACATACGCCTCGTGCAGCGCCCGCACCCGCCCACGCACCCGGTCGTCGACCCGGTCGGCCACCGGTTCGCCCCCGTCGAGCAGGGACCGCACCGTGTCCCCGTCGAGGGCCGTTCGTTCCGCCAGCGTCTGTACGTCAAGGAGCAGACCCCGGTCGGTACCGGTCTCCGTGATACGGGTGTCGAGTCGCGTCAAGGTCTCGGCAAGGGCGTCGGGGAGTGCAGGCACGCGCCGACCCTACGTGCCCTCCGGCGCCGGCACCACGAGAATCCAACGATCGTTGAATTTCGACGAACGATAGTGGTGCACGTGCTCCTTGAGGGGTGAGGGGAACTGCGCGACAAGCCGCAGAGAGGCCGCACCCGCCCGATCAGCGGGCCTGGCAGGCGAACAGGCGCACGCCACCTGGACGCACGACCCCATTGACTCGCCCCGGCTTCGACCATAGCGTCCCGTTCGGCTCAACGATCACCATCCGTAATACCGAACGCCGAACGCCGATCACTGAACACCGAACAGCGAAGGGGCCGCCCCCGATGACCCGCACCGCCCGCTTCACCCTCGACCCCGCATTCAAGGTCGGCGAGGTCAACCCCCGACTCTTCGGCTCCTTCGTCGAACACCTCGGCCGCTGCGTCTACACAGGCATCCACGAGCCGGACCACCCCGCGGCCGACGAGGCGGGCCTGCGGACCGACGTGCTGGACCTGGTCCGGGAGCTGGGCGTCACGACGATCCGCTACCCCGGCGGCAACTTCGTCTCCGGCTACAAGTGGGAGGACTCCGTCGGGCCCGCCGAGGACCGCCCCCGCCGCCTCGACCTCGCCTGGCGCTCCACCGAGACCAACCGTTTCGGCCTCTCCGAGTACATCGCCTTCCTGAAGAAGGTCGGCCCCCGGGCCGAGCCCATGATGGCCCTCAACCTCGGCACCCGCGGAGTCGCCGAGGCCCTCGAACTCCAGGAGTACGCCAACCACCCCGCCGGCACCGCCCTCTCCGACCTCCGTGCCGCCCACGGCGACAAGGACCCCTTCGGTATCAGGCTCTGGTGCCTGGGCAACGAGATGGACGGCCCCTGGCAGACCGGCCACAAGACGGCGACCGAGTACGGCCGTGTCGCGGCCGAGACCGCCCGCGCGATGCGTCAGATCGACCCGGACGTCGAACTCGTCGCCTGCGGCTCCTCCAGCCAGTCCATGCCGACCTTCGCCGAGTGGGAGGCGACGGTCCTGGCGGAGACGTACGACCTCGTCGACTACATCTCCCTGCACGCCTATTACCAGCCCGAGGACGGCGACGTCGACTCCTTCCTCGCCTCCGCCGTCGACATGGAGTCCTTCATCGAGAACGTGGTCGCCACCTGTGACCACGTGGGTGCGAAGCTCAAGTCCACGAAGAAGATCAACCTCTCCTTCGACGAGTGGAACGTCTGGTACATCTCGAAGTGGCACGCGATTGAGAACTCCGGCGCGCGGGACTGGGCGGAGGCCCCGCGCCTCCTGGAGGACAACTACAGCGTCATGGACGCCGTCGTCTTCGGCTCCCTCCTCATCGCGCTCCTCCGCCACGCCGACCGCGTCACCGTCGCCTGCCTCGCCCAGCTCGTCAACGTCATCGCCCCGATCATGACCGAGCCGGGCGGCCCGGCCTGGCGGCAGACGACCTTCTTCCCGTTCGCCCAGGCCGCGAAGTACGGGCGGGGCGAGGTGCTCGACGTACGGGTGGACTCGCCGACGTACGAGACGAAGAAGTACGGCGAGGCCGATCTGCTGCACGCGACGGCGGTGCGGGCCGAGGACGGGTCGGTGACCGTGTTCGCGGTCAACCGGGGTCGTACGGACGCGCTGCCGCTGGAAGTCTCGCTGAACGGGCTGGAGTTGACGCGGATCGTCGAGCACAGCGTGCTGGCCGACGCGGACCCGGACGCGCGGAACACACTGACGGAGCCCGAGCGGGTCGCTCCGCACGCGGGTGAGAGTGCTTCCCTGCGGGACGGCGTGCTGAGCGCGGTCCTGGAGCCGATGTCGTGGAATGTGATCCGGCTCGGCTGAGAGTCCGGGGCCGTCTGCCGTCTGCGGGTTGTCGGTGGTTGCTCGCGCGGTTCCCCGCGCCCCTTGCGGGTGCGGGTGCGGGTGCGGGTCGGCTGGGGCGTGGAGCGATCGCTTGTCCTCGTGGTCGACAATGTTGGCCATGAGGATCTCGGCACGGGCGGATTACGCCGTACGCGCGGTACTGGAAGTCGCCGTGCGGCAGGACAACGGGCCGGTGAAGGCCGAAGCCATCGCGACCGTGCAGGAGATCCCGCACAAGTTCCTTGAGGGCATCCTCGGGGACCTCAGGCGCGGCGGCCTGGTCACCAGCAGGCGGGGTGGCAGCGGCGGGTACCTACTGGCCCGCGAACCCGCCGCCATCACCGTCGCCGACGTGATCCGAGCCGTCGACGGGCCCATCGTGTCGGTACGGGGTGAGCGGCCGACCGGGCTGACCTACACCGGATCCGCCGAGCCGCTGCTGCCGCTGTGGATCGCGCTGCGGGCCAACGTCCGCCGCATCCTGGAGGGCGTCACGATGGCCGACCTCGCGGCCGGCGCCCTGCCCGAGCCGGTGAAGGGGCTGGCGGCGGAGCCGACGGCCTGGGAGAACCCGTGACCCCATAGGCCGGGGTAGGTCCGGCGGACGGCTGCACAGGATCGTTACCTCGCGCTCAGCCTGTCCTCAGCTTGTTCTCGTAGCGTTGCCGCGCGGTCAATCCCTACTCAACCGGTGGGAAAGACCGGAAAGACCGGAAAGAGCGGCGACGGAAGACGGGACGAGGAAGAGATGCGGACGCTGGTACTGCTCGCACTGGCGGGCCTGGGCGCCCAGCTCGTGGACGGCAGCCTGGGCATGGCCTACGGCGTGACCTCGACGACTCTGCTGCTCGCCATGGGCACCAACCCGGCCATCGCCTCGGCCACGGTGCACCTCGCCGAGATCGGCACGACCCTCATGTCGGGCGCCTCGCACTGGCGGTTCGGGAACGTGGACTGGAAGGTCGTCGCCAGGATCGGCGTACCGGGCGCGGTGGGCGCGTTCCTGGGCGCGACCGTCCTCTCGTCGCTCTCCACAGAGGTCGCCGGTCCGGTGATGTCGCTGATCCTCCTCGGCCTCGGCCTCTACGTCATGTCCCGCTTCACCCTGCGCGGCCTGCCCGAGGAACGCCTCGGCCGGCCGCTGCGGAAGCGGTTCCTGTCCCCGCTCGGCCTGGTCGCCGGCTTCCTCGACGCGACCGGCGGGGGCGGCTGGGGCCCGG
>NZ_LRTR01000402.1 GCF_001550375.1 Streptomyces europaeiscabiei
GGCGCGGGGATCGGGGTCGGCATCGGCATCGGCATCGGGGTCGGCGCGGGAGCGGGTGCCGGGGACGCGAACTGCATGGACGCCGCGGGAGCGGGTGCGGGGGACGCGAACTGCATGGAGGCGGCGGGCGCCTGAGGCGGGGACGCGAACTGCATGGCGGCGGCGGGAGCGGGCGCGGGGGACGCGAACTGCATGGACGCCGCGGGAGCGGGTGCGGGGGACGCGAACTGCATGGAGGCGGCGGGCGCCTGGGCCGGGGACGCGAACTGCATGGAGGACGCGGCAGCCGGGGCCGGCATGCTCATGGCCTGCGCGGCGAGGTTGTGCATCCCGGTGCCGCTGGTCTCGCCCATCAGCCGGTCCACGGCCGCCGTACCCGAGCTGTAGCTGGTCCCGGTGCTCAGCTCCGGTACGGCGGCTCCCCTCCTGGACCCGTAGAGAACCGACTCCAGGCCGGACACCAGGCGACGCACGTCCACCTGGGGCCGGACCACGAGTCGCAGGAAGCGACTGGACGAGCCGACCTTGTTGCCGCACTCGCGGACCAGGATCCGGTGCTCGGTGAGGAGCCGGTCGCGGACCACGGTGCCCTCGGCGCCCACGGGCAGGCGCACGAAGAGGAAGTTCCCCTGCGACGGGTAGACCGTCAGCCCGGGGAGGGCGGAGAGCTGGCGGGCCATGTCCAGGCGGTCCCGGCGGACCTGGTGCAGGCTCTCCATGTACTCGGCGCCATGGTTCTTGAGCATGAACACCACGTACTCGGCGAAGGAGTTGAGGTTCCACTTCGGCAGCATCGAGCGGATCTTGCCGGCGAGGGCGGGGTTGGCGACCATGTAGCCGAAGCGGATGCCGTGCAGACCGAAGTTCTTGCCGAGGCTGCGCAGTACGACCACGTTGGGCCGCATGACCGCGTCCTGGACCGTGCTCGGCTCGGACTCGGCGTCGGCGAACTCCAGGAACGACTCGTCGATGACGATCAGGTCCAGGTCGGCCATCGCGTCCATGAACTGCACCAGCGCGTGCCGGTGCAGGAAGCCGCCGTCGGGGTTGTTCGGGTTGCAGATGACGGCGACCCGGGTGCCGCGGGCGCGGATGAACTCGGCGTACTGCGCGAGGTCCAGGGCGAAGCCGCTGGACTCCTGGAGCGGGAACATGTCGACGCGCTTGCCGGTCTCCATCGGCTGGTCGGTCCAGCGGCCGAAGGTGGGGACGGGGACGGCGAGGGACTCCCGGACCAGCAGGTGGTCGATCCAGGTGATGAGTTCGGTCGAGCCGTTGCCCATCGCCACGCACTGCGGGGGCAGTTGGAGCAGGTTGCACAGCTCGGCCGTGATGGTGTCGGCGCTGCTGGGGTAGTACGTGATGATGTCGCGCAGTCTGCTCGCCATGTCGTCGAACATGGCGGGCGTGGGGAAGTACGGGTTGCACGGGATACAGAAGTCCACCGGACCCACCCCGTCGCCGCCCTCACGCGTCAGCGCAGCCATCGAAGGGCTGTGCGCCGCAGTGCTGCGGAACAACGAGGTGACGTTGTCGGCCATGGAACCTCCGTAGGGGGCGGGCCCGTTGGGGACGAGCGGGCCCGACGACTAGGGCGGCCCGTGCGGGGGAGCACGGGCCGCTCATACATACGGAGGCTGAGGCGGCTCTGTTCAACCGCTGAGAATTCGGTGGGAACTTGTGAATCACCTGTGAAGAATCGCCGTGGGCCGCTGCCGGGTGGCTGTCATCCGAAGGCGTGGACCGTCGTCGATCGGTACGTCTCCCCAGGTCGCAGCACCGTCGACGGGTACGACGGCTTGTTCGGCGAGTCCGGGAAGTGCTGGGTCTCCAGGCACAGCGCGTCCCCTTGCCGGTAGGTCTTCCCGGACGGTCCGACGAGCGTGCCGTCCAGGAAGTTCCCGGAGTAGAACTGCAGCCCCGGCTCGGTCGTGGAGATCTTCAGTGTGCGGCCGGACGCCGGGTCGGTGAGCGTGGCGGCCCATTCCGGCCCGGCCGTACCGCCCTTGTCCAGGACCCAGTTGTGGTCGAACCCCTTGGCCCGGAGCAGCTGCGGATCTGCCGCGCGGACGTCCTTGCCCACCGCCTTGCCCGTGCGGAAGTCGAAGGGTGTGCCCGCGACGTCGGCCGGCTCGCCGGTGGGGATCAGGCCGGAGCCGATCGGGGTGTAGCGGGCGGCGGCGATCGTCAGCTCGTGGTCCAGGACCGAGCCGCTGCCTTCTCCCGCGAGGTTCCAGTACACGTGGTTGGTGAGGTTGACGACGGTGGTCCGGTCGGTGGTCGCCCCGTAGTCGATGCGCCACTCGCCCCGCTCGGTGAGGGTGTAGGTGACCTCCACGGCCAGCGTGCCGGGGTAGCCCATCTCCCCGTCGGCGCTGGTGTACGACAGCCGCAGACCCACGTCCGAGCCGTCCGTGAACGGCTCGACGTCCCACACGGCCCTGTCGAAGCCGTCCGCCCCGCCGTGCAGGCTGTTCGCGCCGTCGTTGACGGAGAGTTCGTACGTCTCGCCGTCCAGCGTGAAGCGGCCCGCGCCGATCCGGTTGCCGTACCGGCCGATCAGCGCGCCGAAGTAGGGCGACCCGGCGACGTAGTCCTCGACGGTGTCGAAGCCCAGGGAGATGTTCGCGTACCGGCCGTCCCGGTCGGGGGTCTCCAGGCACTGCACGATCCCGCCGTACGACAGGACCTTCAGACGGGTGCCGCCGTTCTCCAGCGACCAGCGGTGGATCTCGGTGCCGTCGGCCAGTTTGCCGAAGAGCTCCTTCACCGGCTTCCTGCCTCTCGTGGAAAAGCCGAGGGGCCCCGCGGGCTCGTGGCACGCGGGACCCGTCGACCAGCTCGAAAACCTGACTGCGAAACGTGACTGCGAAAACGTGACTACGAAAACCTGGCTGCGAAAACCCGGCTACGAACCGGACTTGCGCTTGTTCCACACATCGAACCCGACGGCCGCCAGCAGGGCCAGGCCTTTGATGACCTGCTGCCAGTCGGAGCCGACGTTGAGGAGGTTCATGCCGTTGTTGAGGACACCGAGGACGACACCGCCGATGATCGCGCCGAGGACGGTGCCGACACCGCCGCTCATGGACGCGCCGCCGATGAACGCCGAGGCGATGGCCTCCAGTTCGTAGTTGAGGCCAGCCTTCGGGCCGGCCGCGTTGAGGCGGGCGGCGATCGCCAGACCTGCCAGGGCCGCCAGGGCGCCCATGTTCAGGAAGACGTAGAAGGTGACCTTCTTGTCCTTCACGCCGGACAGCTTCGCCGCCGGCAGGTTGCCGCCGATCGCGTAGATGTGACGGCCGAAGACCGTGTTCCGCATGACGTAGCCGTAACCGACCACCAGCACACCGAGGATGATCAGGATGATCGGCGCGCCCCTCCAGCTGGCGAGCAGCATGGTGACGACGAGCAGCGCGGAGACGATCGCGACGAGCTTCAGCAGGAAGATGTTCATCGGCGCCACGTCGAGCGAGAACTCCCGCTGACGCCTGCGGTCCCGGACCTCCTGGAGCACCACGAAGGTGATCAGGACGAGGCCGAGGAGCAGGGTGAGGTTGTGGTAGTTCGTCTCCGGACCGGTCTCCGGCAGGAAGCCGTTGCCGATCTTCTGCAGGCCCGCGGGGAAGGGGCCGAGGGTCTGGCCCTGCAGCAGGATCTCCGTGACACCGCGGAAGGTCAGCATTCCGGAGAGGGTGACGATGAACGACGGTATCCCGAGATACGCGATGAAGTAGCCCTGGATCGCGCCGGCCAGGGCGCCCACCATCAGGCAGAGGACCACGGCGACGGGCCAGGAGACGTCGTGCTGCACGGTCAGTACGGCCGCGAAGGCGCCGACGAACGCGGTCAGTGAGCCGACCGAGAGGTCGATGTGGCCGGCGATGATGACCAGCATCATGCCGATCGCGAGGATCAGGATGTAGCTGTTCTGCAGCACCAGGTTGGAGACGTTGCGCGGCAGCAGCAGGTCACCGTCGGTCCACACCGCGAACAGCGCCACGATCACGCCGAGGGCGATCAGCATGCCGTACTGCCGCATGTTGCGGCGCATGCCGTCCAGCAACAGCTGGAGCAGACCTCCGCCCACCGCGCCCCCGCTCTTGCCGGGCGGCGCGGGGGCCGGGCTCTTGGCGGTCACATCCGTGCTCATCGGGTTACCTCTTTGTCCTTCGTCATCTGACGCATCAGCGATTCCTGCGTGGCCTCGGCACGCGGGAACTCGCCGGTCAGCCGTCCTGCGGCCATCGTGTAGATGCGGTCGCACATCCCGAGCAGTTCCGGCAGCTCGGAGGAGATGAAGACGACCGCCTTGCCCTCAGCGGCCAGCTTGTCGATGACCGTGTAGATCTCGTACTTGGCGCCGACGTCGATACCGCGGGTCGGCTCGTCCAGGATCAGCACATCGGGACCCGCGAAGATCCACTTGCTGAGGACGACCTTCTGCTGGTTGCCGCCGGACAGCTTGCCCACGGGCTCGAAGACGGTCGGCGCCTTGATGTTCATGGACTTGCGGTAGCGCTCGGCCACCTGGCGCTCCGCGTGCTCGTCGACCACACCGCGCTTGGAGACCTTCTGCAGGGCGCTCAGCGAGATGTTCCGGTTGATCGTGTCGATGAGGTTGAGGCCGTAGTGCTTGCGGTCCTCGGTGACGTACGCGATCCCGTGCTTGACCGCCTCCGGGACGCTCTTCGTACGGATCTCGGTGCCGTCCTTGAGGACCGTGCCCGCCGCGTACCGGCCGTACGTCCGCCCGAAGACGCTCATCGCGAGTTCGGTGCGGCCGGCGCCCATCAGACCCGCGATACCGACGATCTCCCCGCGCCGCACGTTGATCGACACGTCGTCGACGACCTTGCGCTGCTGGTCGATCGGGTGGTGCACGGTCCAGTTGCGGATCTCCAGGGCGGGGGCCACCCCGACCTCCGCCTCGTGCGGGGTGCGCTCGGGGAAGCGGTGGTCGAGGTCGCGGCCGACCATGCCGGAGATGATCCGGTCCTCGGTCGTGTCCGCCGACTTCACGTCGAGCGTCTCGATGGACTTCCCGTCGCGGATGATCGTCACCGAGTCCGCGACCTTGCGGATCTCGTTGAGCTTGTGGGAGATGATGATCGAGGTGATGCCCTGCTTCTTCAACTCCAGGATGAGATCGAGGAGTTTGTCGCTGTCCTCGTCGTTCAGGGCCGCGGTCGGCTCGTCCAGGATGAGCAGCTTCACCTTCTTCGACAGCGCCTTCGCGATCTCCACGAGCTGCTGCTTGCCCACGCCGATGTCGGCGACGCGGGTCTCGGGGTGATCGCTCAGACCGACCCGGCGCAGCAGCTCGGAGGCGTGCCGCAAGGTCTCGTTCCAGTTGATCAGCCCGCGCGTGGCGTGCTCGTTGCCGAGGAAGATGTTCTCCGCGAGGGAGAGGTACGGCACCAGCGCCAGCTCCTGGTGGATGATCACGATGCCGTGGTGCTCGCTGGCCCGGATGTCCTTGAAGGAGCAGAGCTCACCCTCGAAGAGGATGTCGCCCTCGTAGGTGCCGTGCGGATGGACGCCGGAGAGCACCTTCATCAAGGTGGACTTGCCGGCGCCGTTCTCACCGCAGATGGCATGGACCTCGCCCTGGCGGACGGTCAGAGTGACGTCCGACAGCGCTTTCACACCGGGAAAGGTCTTGACGATCGAGCGCATTTCCAGGACGGGTCCCGCCATGGTCTTGCCTTCCAATCCTTGAGATCCGACGCTTACTTGAGCTGGTCCGCCGTGTAGTAACCGCCGTCGACGAGGATCTCCGAGTAGTTGGTCTTGTCGACGCTGACCGGCTCCAGGAGGTACGCCGGGACGACCTTGGACCCGTTGTCGTAGGTCTTCGTGTCGTTCGTCTCGACCTTCTTGTCGTTCAGCACCGCGTCGACCATGTTCGAGGCGACCTTGGCCAGCTCACGCAGGTCCTTGTAGACCGTCTGCGTCTGGTCGCCCGCGATGATCGACTTCACCGAGGCCAGCTCGGCGTCCTGGCCGGTGAGGACCGGCAGCGGCTTGCTCTTGGAGCCGTAGCTGTCCGACTTCAGCGCCGACAGGATGCCGATGGAGATGCCGTCGTAGGGGGAGAGGACCGCGTCGACCTTCTCGCTCTTGTACGACTTGGTGAGGATGTCGTCCATGCGGCGCTGGGCGGTGGCGCCGTCCCAGCGCAGGGTGGTGACCTGGTTGATCTTGGTCTGGCCGGACTGGACGACGAGCTGCTTCTTGTCGATGTACGGCTGGAGCACGCTCATCGCGCCGTTGAAGAAGTACTTGGTGTTGTTGTCGTCGTTGGAGCCGGCGAACAGCTCGATGTTGAAGGGGCCCTTCTTGCCCGCCGTCAGACCGAGCTTCTCGACGATGTAGTTGGCCTGGAGCTCGCCGACCTTGCTGTTGTCGAAGGAGGCGTAGTAGTCGACGTTCGGGCTGTTGAGAATCAGACGGTCGTAGGAGATGACCGGGATGTCCGCGTCCTTGGCCTGCTGCAGCACGTTGTCGAGCGACTTGTTGTCGATCGCGGCGACGATCAGCGCCTTGACGCCCTGGGCGATCAGGTTCTCGATCTGCGAGACCTGCTGCTCGGGCTTGTCCTCGCCGTAGACCAGCTGGGTCTTGTAGCCCTTGGCCTCCAGGTCCTTGACGACGTTGTTGCCGTCGGAGATCCAGCGCTCGGAGGACTTGGTCGGCATCGCGATGCCGATGGTGGCACCCTTGGTGTCACCCGAGGACTTCTGCTCGCTGCCGCCCTCGGAGCTCTGACCGCAGGCCGAGAGGGTAAGGGCCAGGGAGGCGGCGGTGGCTATGGAGGCGAGAGCGGCTCGGCGAGTACGCATGATCATCTTCCTTGATGTTTATGAGGCCGGGATCCGGTGGAGCGAAGAGTTGTGTCGGAGTCTGTGCGACTGCGTCGGGTTTTGTGAAGGGGGGGTTTCCGGAACGTTATGCAGGCGTTCCGAACCGCTTCAACTCGCCCGGCAGCCGCGAGCCGAGCGGGGCCATGTCGCCGTCCGCTCCGTGCCGTGCGAGGAGGTCCAGGGCCAGCCGGCCGCGCCGTACGCGTTCCTTGGCCGTGGACAGGGTGAGGTCCCGCATGTGGTGCCCGTAGGGGTAGATCCCGGGGGACTTCGACAGGCCGAACTTCAGATAGATCGGTGCGCCGCGCCGGATCAGCTCGGCGACCTCGTACATCCGCACATAGCCGCCAAGATCGTCGGGGGCCTCGATGTACATGTCCATGGGAGCGCCGGACACCCGCCGGATCTCCGTGAGGTGATCGAGCGTCAGATCGCTCGGCACGTTGATCGAGTCGCCGCCGAGGTTCTCGTACACGGCGTACGCGGTCGGGTTGACCGGCCCGATCAGCGCCGACACCTTGAAGGTCGTGTCGGCCGGGATGATCCCCTCCACCCGCGCCCGGTGCAGTGTCCACAGCACACCCTCGTCGGCGACGAGCAGGCACTTCACACCCAGCTCGGTCGCGCGCACGGCGTCCTCGACACATCCGGCGACCGCGTCGTGACCGCGGGCCCTGAGGCCGGCGCCCTTGGAGTCGGTACGGGTGGAGGCGCCGATGTCCCAGGTGCCGCGCGGGCCGGTGAACAGGCAGAGCTCGATGTCGCGCTCGGCCGTCGCCTCCACCATCTCGGTGATCTCGGCGTCGGTGAGCATCCACACACCGCTGCCCTGGCTGATCCGGTGGATCGGCACATCGAGCCGCGAGGCCTCCTTGAGGACCACGGCGAGCGCCTCGGGCCCCTCGACGGAGGGGACCTCGGTGCGCCAGCTGCCGCCGCCGGGGAAGGAGTGCGGGGAGGCGTCGGAGGGATCGAGGGCGGGCGCGCCCAGGCCGAGCGCGGCAAGCGCCTGCTCGCCGGGTCGGCGCGGTGCCGGAGCGGTGGTGTCGGTCACAAGCTGTCCTTCACGGGTTCGATATTTCGGACAAGGTTCGCGGCTCTTGGTGCACAAAGCTCTTGGGTGTACGCCGGTACGAAGTCGTCAGGGAGCCCCGTACCGGCGTACGGCTCAGGGGTGTGTCATGGCCGCAGCAGGACCTTTCCGACCGTCGGGTCGCCGGACCCGACCAGCTCGATGGCCTGCGAGAACTCCTCCAGCGGCAGCTCGTGCGTGACGAGCGGCAGCGGGTCCAGCAGTCCGGCCCCGAAGACCCGCACGGTGTGCGCCCAGGCGTCGGGGGCCGCACCGAAGACGGTGTGCACCTCCAGCTGCCGCACGACGAGATCCGTCGGGTCGAGCCCGTCCGCGCCCGGCGCCGGGATGCCCGTCAGGACCAGTCGCCCGCCGCGCCGCAGCAGTGCGGCGGCCGTGCGCGCCGCGTCCGCGGACCCGGCGGTCTCGATGACGACGTCGAAGTCGCCCGGCAGTTCCTGGTCCTTGGTGCGGAAGTCCGTGGCACCGAACCGCTTCGACAGCTCCGCCCGGTCCGGACGGGTGCCCACGACGAGCAGCTCGGCCGGTGAGCCCGCCTTCAGGAACTGAACGGCGAACATGCCGAGCGTTCCCGTGCCCACCACGGCGACCCGCTCGCCGGGGACGGCGTTCGCCTTGAGCGCGGCGGCCGCGATGCACGCGGCCGGCTCCAGCAGCGCCGCCGCCGTCAGATCCGCGTCGTCCGGGAGAACGTGCAGCAGGCGGGCGGGCAGCGTGAGGGTCGTGGCCATCGCGCCGGGCTGGGTGAACCCGGTCTCCTCGTACCCCGCCGAGCACAGTGTGGTCTCGCCCGCGTGGCAGCGGTTGCACACCTGGCAGTTCCGGAAGCCCTCGCCGACGACCTTGCGACCTACAAGACTTGAAGGGACACCGTCACCTACGGCCGTGACCGTTCCGGACCACTCGTGGCCCGGTGTGAGGGGGTAACGGACGTACCCCTCCGGCCGGTTGCCCTGGAAGACCTCGCGGTCGCTGCCGCAGATCCCGGAGGCGTGCACCCGGACCAGGGCCTCGCCGGCCTCCGGCTGCCGGGGCTCGTGCGGGACGAGCCGGTGCTCGCCCGGTGCCTCGATGACGACGGCGGTGGCCGCGTCGGGCGAGGTGCTCACTCGGTCCCCTTGGGCTTGCGCTGCTCCCAGCCCTCGGCCCACAGGTCGAACCGGGCCTGCTGCTGCGGGAACTCCGCCGCCGCGTCCACGTCCAGCTCGACACCGAGACCCGGCTTGTCGGAGAGGTGGAAGTAGCCGTCCACGACCTCCGGGGCCCCCGAGACGACCTTCTTGATCTCCGCGTCCGCGAAGTCGTTGAAGTGCTCCAGGATCTTGAAGTTCGGGGAGGTGAAGCCCACCTGCAGGGACGCCGCGGTCAGCACCGGCCCGCCCACGTTGTGCGGCGCGACCAGCGTGTAGTGGGTCTCGGCGGTCGCGGCCAGCTTGCGGGTCTCCCAGATGCCGCCGATGTGGCCGACGTCCGGCTGGATGATGTCCACGGCCTGGCTCTCGAAGAGCTCCCGGAACTCGATCCGGTCGTGGATCCGCTCACCCGTGGCCACCGGGATGTCGACCTTGGCGGCGACCTTCTCCAGCGCCTTCAGGTTCTCCGGCGGGCACGGCTCCTCCAGCCACGCGGGCTTGAAGGGGGCCAGGTCCTTGGCGAGGCGGACGGCGGTCGAGGGCGAGAACCGGCCGTGCATCTCCAGCATCAGCTCGGAGTCCGGCCCGATGGCGTCGCGCACGGCCTCGATCAGGGAGACCGCGTACATGCTCTGCTCGTGGTCCAGCTCGAAGTGGCCGGTACCGAAGGGGTCGATCTTGAGCGCCTTGTAACCGCGCTCCATGACCCCCTGCGCCGCCTTGTGGTACGCCTCGGGCGTGCGCTCGGTGGTGTACCACCCGTTGGCGTACGCCTTGACCTTGTCGGTGACCTTCCCGCCCAGCAGCTGCCAGACGGGGACGCCGAGGGCCTTGCCCTTGATGTCCCAGCAGGCCATCTCGATGACGGCGATGCCTGACATGACGATCTCGCCGGCCCGACCGTAGTCGCCGTACTTCATCCGCTTGACCAGATCCTCGACAGCGAACGGGTCGGAGCCGAGAATGTGGTTGGCCTGTGCCTCGTGCAGATAGCCGAGCAGTGCGTCGGTGTGGCCGAGCATGCGGGTCTCGCCGACGCCGGTGAGCCCCTCGTCGGTGTGCACCAGGACGTAGGTCAGGTTCCGCCACGGCGTCCCGACCACGTGCGTGCTGATTCCCGTGATGCGCACGGTACTCCCTGTCCTCTGTGGTCTGTTCGAAATTTCGTCGCTCGTTCGAAATGCTGGTCGCGACAGTAAGGACGACCCGGTCGGAGTGTCAATGGGTCGAACGCACAACGGTTTCGGGTCGATGGTCGCCGATGGCCGGGATGGCGGGCAAATGATCCGGACCGTCCCCGCCGCGAGGCCCCGGTCCACGAGGTTCCTACACAACTTTCACGGGCCCACCCGGGAACGTCACCACTGCGGAACATAATCTTCCGGCGTCATGGATTACTGCCACCCGTGCCAACGGCACCTCAATGGCGCCCTCTCCTGTTCGGGGTGCGGCGCGTCGGCCGAAGAGTGCCGGGCCCATCCGGACGCGCTGTCCGTCCGGGACCACGCGGCCGTGGACGAGCGCGAGGACGCGTCCGGGGGGGAAGCCACCCCCGAGAGCCCGAGCGGCGGACGCCGTGCCCGATCCCGGTCCCAGGGCCGTGGTCGCGGCGGGCGGGCGGGGCAGGGCGACATGCCCGTGGGTGAACGCGACGACGCGTTCGAGGACGCGGCC
>NZ_LRTR01000403.1 GCF_001550375.1 Streptomyces europaeiscabiei
GCACCGGCGCCGACGCCGGCGGGTGGTCATGGTCGGGGCCGGTCTGCTGCTCGCCGTGGGCGGACTGAGTCTCGCCGAACTCGGCATGGAGGCACCGCCGGCGGAGCCGCGCGCGGCCTCCGTGGACGATGTCTCCGACGCCTCCCCGACGGCTGCGGCGGACGACGGCGAGCGGGCCGGCGGCGGCTCGGACGACTCCGCCGACGCCGGCAAGGACGGGAAGAAGCCGGACAAGTCGGCCTCCCCGTCCGCCTCGGAGTCCGAGAAGTCCGAGGACGCCGAGGACGCCGAGGACGCCGACAAGTCCAGGGACCGCTCGGCGTCCAACGCGACGGCGAGCCCGCCTCCTTCGGCGCAGAACCCGACCTCCGACCCCGAGGACACCGACACCCCGACCACCGAGCCGACCGAGGACGACCCCGCCCCGGTGCCCACTCCCTCGGCGACGTGCAAGCAGTTCCTGTGGTGGTGCGCGTAGCGATAACCGCAGGTCGAAGCCCCCGGGTCAGGTTCGCGCCCGGGGGCTTGGCCGTGTCCCGGGCCGCTTTGGCCGACCCGCGCCGGCCGCCGCGTTATTCAACCGTGACGCCTTCCCTGACGCAGCCCTCTTGACCGCCATGAATTGTTAGCGCTCACAATGACCTCCGCATTCATCAGTCGACGCCCCAGGGCATCCGAGGAGGTACGAGCGTCGTGCCAACAGCGCCCCAACTCGCTTTACCAGCGGCTGACCTGGGGCTTTCCGGAATCGCGGCGTGAAGCCGACGGCGCGGAACCATCCGCCCGCCGCACAAGGCCCGTCCGTGGCGAGGGATCCATCGCCACCACAGGACTTACCCGCAGTACAGAACCTGTCCACTGTCGACCGCCGAGGAGGTGTGGCCGTGACCCACTCGCAGCTCCGGCCGCCCACCATGGCCGACGTGGCCCGCCAGGCCGGTGTCTCCCACCAGACCGTCTCCCGCGTCCTGGGGGACCACCCCAACGTGAGGAACGAGACCCGGGCCAGGGTGCAGCGCGCGATCGAGGAGATGGGCTACCGTCGCAACTCCTCCGCACGGGCCCTGGTGACCCGGCGCACCCAGACGCTGGGCGTGGTCGCCTCCAACACCACGCTCTACGGGCCGGCCAGCACGCTGTTCGCGCTGGAGGAGGCGGCCCGCGCCGAGGGGTACCTCGTCTCGACGGTCAGTCTGCGAGAACTGACCGTGGAGACGCTCTCCGAGGCCGTCGACCGCCTCAGCGACGGCGGTGTGGAGGGTGTGATCGCCCTCGCCCCGCAACGGTCGGCGGTCGCGGCCCTCGCCGAACTGCGCCACCCCTTCCCGGTGGTGGCCGTGGGCACGGGCTCCGGTTCGGAGATCCCCAGCGTCAACGTGGACCAGGAACTGGGCGCGCGGCTGGCCACCGGTCATCTGCTCGCCGCGGGGCACCGCAGGGTCTGGCACCTCGCCGGTCCCGAGGACTGGCAGGAGGCGGCGGACCGGACCGTCGGCTGGCGGGCCACCCTCGAAGAGGCGGGCATCGAGCCGCCGCAGCCGCTGCGCGGGGACTGGAGCCCGCTGTCGGGCTACCGGGCGGGCCAGGAACTGGCCGGCTGGGTGGGCCGCGGTCTGACCGCCGTGTTCGTCGCCAACGACCAGATGGCGCTGGGGGTGTTGCGCGCGCTGCGGGAAGCGGGCGTACGCACGCCCCAGGACGTCGCGGTGGCCGGCTTCGACGACATCCCGGAGTCGGAGTTCTTCGCCCCGCCGCTCACCACCGTCCGGCAGGACTTCGCCACGGTGGGCCAGCGGAGCATCGCCCTGCTGCTCGACCTGATCGAGGGCCGGACCCCTGCCGGGCCGTCCCGGATCGCCATAGAGCCCCAACTCGTCGTCCGCGCCAGCACCTTCCCGTACCTGCCGCCACCGGGGGCCCCGCCGGGCTGACGCGGCATCGAACAACCGAACGCTTTCCCTCTCTCAGTATGGCCGACATTTCGAACAATGATCGACAGGTTGGACGCAGTGCGGCCGGTCCACCACGAGTACCAACGGTCCGTCCTCGGATCGGCTCTTCAAAGGAGAAGACATGCTCAACAGACGTAACTTCCTCACCGCGGCGGTCGGCGTGGTGGCCGCGACGGGTCTGACGGCCTGCGCCAAGGAGGACAGCTCCACCGGTACCTCCGGCTCCGGCGGCGAAGGTGGCAGCAAGAAGATCACCCTCGGCTTCTCCCAGGTCGGCTCGGAGAGCGGCTGGCGCAGCGCCAACACCGACTCGGTGAAGTCGGCGGCCAAGGAGGCGGGCTACACGCTCAAGTTCTCCGACGCCCAGCAGAAGCAGGAGAACCAGATCTCCGCCATCCGCAGCTACATCACCCAGGGCGTGGACGTCATCGCCTTCTCGCCGGTGGTCGTCACCGGCTGGGACGCGGTGCTGAAGGAGGCCAAGGCCAAGAAGATCCCGGTCGTCCTGACCGACCGCTCCGTCGAGACCTCCGACGAGTCCCTGTTCGTCACCCTGGTCGGCTCCGACTTCACGGACGAGGGCCGCCGCGCCGCCAAGATCCTGGAGAAGGTCCTGGAGAAGGCCGGCCACAAGGGCAAGGTGAAGATCGCGCAGCTGGAGGGCACCACCGGTGCCGCCCCCGCGATCGAGCGCGCCAAGGGCTTCAAGGAGGTCATGGACGCCGAGCACAAGGACGACTGGGAGATCGTCGTCAGCCAGACCGGTGAGTTCACCCGCGCCGGCGGCAAGCAGGTCATGGCGGCCTTCCTGCAGTCCAACCCGGACATCGACGTGCTGTTCGCGCACAACGACGACATGGGTATCGGTGCCATCCAGGCCATCGAGGCGGCCGGCAAGAAGCCCGGCAAGGACATCCTGATCGTCACGGTCGACGGCGTGAAGGACGGCTTCATCGCCATGTCCGAGGGCAAGATCAACGCCATCGTCGAGTGCAACCCGCTGCTCGGCCCCCAGCTGATGGAGGTCGTGCAGAAGGTCAAGGACGGCGAGACGGTCGATCGCTGGATCAAGACCAAGGAGAGCGACTTCATGCAGGACCAGGCCAAGGACGCCCTCCCCACCCGCAAGTACTGACCCACCACACCCACCGGTCAGGGAGCCTCCGGCCGGCCGAGACCTCGGTCGGCCGGGCCCCTGCGGGCCTGCGGCGATTCCCTCGCACGAGGGGCGCTGCCGTGACTCCGCCCCATGTGAGGGCTTCCAACCCGACGAAGGTTGCGGTCCAGCCCGAACCGACCCCTTTTGGGGCGGGACGTACGTAACACAGCCCAGATAAGTGAATTCCCCCACCGGGCAAAGCCGGTGGTCCTCGCTAGGAGACTTATGGCAGAGCCGCGGCCCGTCCTGGAGATGACGGGCATAGTCAAAGAGTTCCCGGGCGTAAGGGCTCTGTCGGGCGTCGACTTCCGGCTCTTCCCCGGCGAGATACACGCCCTGATGGGCGAGAACGGCGCCGGCAAGTCCACCCTGATCAAGGTGCTGACCGGGGTCTACACCCTGGACGGCGGCGCGATCACCCTCGACGGCGAGTCCGTGCGGTTCGCCAGCCCGCTGCAGGCGCAGCAGGCCGGGATCAACACGGTCTACCAGGAGGTCAACCTCTGCCCCAACCTGTCGGTGGCGGAGAACATCTTCATCGGCCGCGAACCGACCCGCTTCGGCCGCATCCAGTGGAAGCGGCTGCGCAAGGAGGCCGCGGAGCTGGTCGACCGGCTCGGCCTCGACATCGACGTGACGGCACCGCTGTCCTCGTACCCGCTGGCCGTGCAGCAACTGGTCGCGATCGTACGGTCGGTGGGCACCGGCGGTGAGGAGGGGAAGGGCACCAAGGTCCTCGTCCTCGACGAGCCGACGTCCAGCCTCGACCGCGACGAGGTCCTCGAACTCTTCCGTCTGATGCGGCGGTTGAAGGACGAGGGTGTCGCGATCCTCTTCGTCTCCCACTTCCTCGACCAGATCTACGAGATCTGCGACCGCATGACCGTCCTGCGCAACGGCACCCTCGTCGGCGAGCACATGGTCAGCGAACTCGACCAGGTCGGCCTGATCCAGCTGATGATCGGCAAGGATCTGGACCAGCTCGAGGAGCTCCACGAGCAGCAGCTGCACGCCGACGTCGGCGAGACCCTGCTGCACGCGGACGGCCTCGGCCGCACGGGCGGCATCGCCCCCTTCGACCTGGACATCAAGAAGGGCGAGGTCGTGGGCCTCGCCGGTCTGCTCGGCTCGGGCCGCACCGAACTCGCCCGGCTGCTCTTCGGCGCCGACCAGCCCGACAGCGGCAAGGTCACCGTGGGCGGCAAGCAGATCCCGATGAACGCCCCGAACGACGCCATCGGCGCCGGGGTCGCGTTCTGCTCGGAGAACCGCAAGACCGAGGGCCTCGTCCCCGATCTGACGGTCCGGGAGAACATCATCCTGGCCCTCCAGGCGTCCCGCGGCTGGACCCGGCCCATCCCGGCCGCCCAGCGCGACGAACTCGTCGCCAAGTACATCAAGGCGCTCGACATCCGGCCCGCCAACCCCGAGGCCCGCGTCGGCCAGCTCAGCGGTGGCAACCAGCAGAAGGTGCTGCTCGCCCGCTGGCTGATCACCCAGCCGAAGCTGCTGATCCTCGACGAGCCCACCCGGGGCATCGACGTCGGCGCCAAGGCCGAGATCCAGAAGCTCGTGGTGTCCCTCTCCGAGGACGGCATGTCCGTGCTCTACATCGCGGCCGAGCTGGAGGAGGTCCTCCGCCTCAGCCACACCATCGGCGTGCTGCGCGACCGCAAGCTG
This sequence comes from Streptomyces europaeiscabiei, assembly GCF_001550375.1. Lineage (GTDB taxonomy): Bacteria > Actinomycetota > Actinomycetes > Streptomycetales > Streptomycetaceae > Streptomyces > Streptomyces europaeiscabiei. The sequence goes on from NZ_LRTR01000403.1 coordinate 4,792, forward strand.
GTGGCGAAGCTCACCAACGGGCCGGAGATCACCACCAGCAGGATCCTGGAGACCATCGCGAGCGGAGAACACCAGTGAGCACCCCACCCGCGGCCACGACAGCCACGACGTCCCGCTGGCGAGCGCTGACGCACCACCACCTGTTCTGGCCCGTCGCGGTCCTGGTAGCCCTGCTGCTCGTCAACGTCCCCTTCACCCCCGACTTCTTCTCGATCAGGATGACGGACGGCCACCTCTACGGCAGCCTCGTCTCGATCGTGCTCTTCGGCTCGCCGCTGATCCTGGTGGCGGTCGGCATGACCCTGGTCATCGCCACCGGCGGCATCGACCTCTCCGTCGGCGCGGTCGTCGCCATCACCGGCGCCCTGACCTGTTCGTACATCAGCGACCAGGCCGACCAGAACGCGCTGGCCGGGGTGTTCCTGGCCATGGGCATCGGCCTGGTGGCGGCGGTGGTCTGCGGCCTGTGGAACGGCTTCCTGGTGGCCAGGATGGGCATCCAGCCCATCATCGCGACCCTCATCATCATGGTCGCCGGCCGAGGCGTGGCCCAGCTGATCACCGACGGTCAGATCATCACCATCAACAGCGAGCCGTACAAGCTGATCGGCGGCGGCTACTGGCTGACGCTGCCCTTCTCCATCTTCGTCGTCGCGGCGGTCGTCGCCGTCACCGTGGCCCTGACCCGCAGGACGGCCCTCGGCCTGCTCGTGGAGTCGGTCGGCGGCAACGCCGAGGCCAGCCGCCTCGTCGGCATCCGGTCCCTCCGCATCAAGATCATGGTGTACGTCTTCTGCGCCCTGTGCGCGGGCATCGCGGGCCTGATGATCAGCTCCAACACCTCGGCCGCCGACGGCAACAACGCCGGCCTGTGGATCGAGCTGGACGCGATCCTCGCCGTGGTGATCGGCGGCACCTCGCTGCTGGGCGGCCGGTTCTCCATCGGCGGCACGGTCGTCGGCGCCCTGGTCATCCAGACCCTCACCACGACGATCTACACGATCGGCGTGCCCACCCAGACCAACCTGGTCTTCAAGGCCGCCGTCGTCATCGTCGTCTGCCTGCTCCAGTCCCCGAAGTTCCGCGCGAAGGTCTTCGGCGCCCGGTTCGGCTCCAAGCCCGGCGCGACCGGCGGCGGCACGTCGCCCGCGGCCCCGGCGAAGACCGCCACGACGCCCGCCGAGGCTGCCCCGAAGATGGAGGTGTCGTGATGACCGCGACCACCAAGACCCCACCGGCCCAGGACAGCGGTACGGCACCGACGGCCACGTCCAAGGTCTCGGCGCTCCTGGCCGACCGGCGCCTGCCCGTCCTGGTGACCGCCGCGCTCTTCCTCGCGATGTACGTCACGGGCCTGAGCCGCTACCAGAACTACGGGTTCGGCGAACCGCAGGTCTTCCTCAACCTCTTCATCGACAACGGCTACCTGCTGGTGGCCGCCGTCGGTGTCACCTTCGTCATCCTGTCCGGCGGCATCGACCTGTCCGTCGGCTCGGTGATCGGCTTCACGACGATGTTCACGGCCTGGCTGGTGGAGCGCCAGGGGGTGCCGCTGCCGCTCGCCGTCCTCCTCGCCCTGGCCGTCGGAGCGTTCGGCGGCTTCCTGATGGGCTACGTGATCCAGAACTTCGAGATCCAGCCGTTCATCGTGACCCTCGCCGGGCTCTTCCTCTTCCGCGGCCTGTGCCTGGTCATCAGCAAGGAGTCGATCGCGATCAGCGACTCCTCGGTGAGCAGTCTGGCCCAGACGCGGGTGCCGCTCGGCCTGGGGGAGCTGTCGATCGGTGCGATCGCGGCCCTGGTCGTCATCGGCATCGCGTTCTACGTGCTGCACTACACCCGCTTCGGACGCCGGGTGTACGCCATCGGCGGCAGCGAGCAGTCAGCCATGCTGATGGGTCTCCCGCAGGGCGGCACCAAGATCGCCGTGTACACGGTGAGCGGCTTCTGCTCGGCCTTGGCCGGCCTGCTGTTCATGCTGTACATCCAGTCCGGTGACCCGCTGCACGCCGTCGGCATGGAACTCGACGCGATCGCCGCGACCGTCATCGGCGGCACGCTCCTCACGGGCGGCTCCGGCTATGTCCTCGGCACCCTGTTCGGCGTCCTCGTCCTGGGCCTCATCAAGAGCATCATCCAGTTCGAGGGCACCCTCAGCTCCTGGTGGACGAAGATCGCCACGGGTGTGCTGCTGTGCGCGTTCATCCTGATCCAGCGGGCGATGACGGCACGGAAGAAGACCTGACCGGGACCTGAGCAGGACCTGAGTGAGACCTGAGCGGGAGGGGACGCTCGCCCTTGCGGGGCGAGCGTCCCCTCTCTCAGTTCTCCCGGTCCAGGAACTTCGCGACGCTCTCCACGAACCGGTCGCCGTCGTCCAGCCACGGATGATGCCCGGCTCCCGGCTGTACGACGAACTCGGCGCCCCCCGGGAACAGCGCGGCGTACTCGCCCATCGCGTCGGGCGGCGAGTTGAGGTCGACCTCCCCGGCGAGCACGAGCACGGGCGCCCCGAACCGCCGGAACGCGGCGCGCGTACCCTCCGGGTCGAAGGCCCCCTCACTCCCGAAGACGGCCGCGGCCTCGGGATTGCGCTGCTCGGCGTCGGCGGCGTCGAGGGCCTGGGCGGCCTCGTCCAGGCGCCCGTGCAGGAAGGGCGCGACGGCCGCCCAGTGCCGTTCCGTGCCCCGTCCCGCCGCGACCTCCTCCAATGCCGCGAAGGCCTCCCCGAACCATGGCTCGCCCTCGCGCAGCCGGGCGACCGCGAGCCGGTCCTCGATCCCGACCGTGATCCCTACGCCGATCGGACTGGGCGTGACGAGCGCGAGCCCGGCGACCCGTTCCGGATACGCCCGCACATAGGCCGCCGCCACATTCGCCCCGGCACAGTGCGCGAGCAGATCGACCCGCTCGACGCCCAGGTCCTCCCGCAGCGCCTCCACATCCCCGACGAGCCGGTCGCAGCGGTAGGAGCCGGTGTCCTCCGGAACCGCCGACTCCCCGGTGCCCCGAAGATCCGGCATCACCAGCCGCCGGTGCGCGGACAGTCCGCCGAGATCCCCTAGATAGGCGGAGGCGCGCATGGGGCCGCCGGGCAGACAGACCAGGGGCGGACCGTCCCCGAACGTGCGGTGGGCGAGGAGGGTGCCGTCGGGTGCGCGAAAGGTGGCCATGGGGCAGACCCTCACAGCCCCCGAGCGTCGGAGCAACCGCGATTCGCCTTGCCCGCCCCGCCCTCTCTACGGCTGCGCCCGTGCCCCATCGCGTCCGGAACTCCCGTCCATCACCCGGTACATGCCGATCGAGTCGTGCGTGGCGGTGTCGGCGAAGCCGAACTTCTCGTAGAGGAAGCGGGCGGGGCCGTCCGCGATCAGGGAGACGTACGCGGTGGCGGGCGCCCGGCGCTCCAGTTCCTCGGTGAGCGCGGCCATGATGCGCTTGCCGAGGCCGCGGCCCTGGTGGGCGGGGTGGACGCAGATGTCGACGATCTGGAACGCGGTACCGCCGTCACCGATGACACGCCCCATGCCGATGGGCTGCCCCGCGTGCCGGAGTATCACCCCGTGCCACGTGTGGGGCAGGGCCTGCGCGACCGCTTCGGGGGCCTTGTCCGACAGGCCGGCGTCGGTACGCAGACGACGGAAGACCTCGACCGAGGGCACACCCACGCTCAACTCGTAAGGGTCGTTCTGGGTAGACATGCATTACACGATATCGGGCCGGGCTCGTCCTCGGCGGGCCTGGGCGTGCCTGGGCCGGCCTCCGCGTCCTCTACGCCGCCACCATCCGCCGCAGCAGATCCCGCAACGCCTCCCGCTCGGCGGTGCTCAGCCCCGCCAGCGGCTCCCGGGCGAAGTCCAGGGAGTTCCGGAGGCTGCCGGCCACCCGCCGTCCCTCCGCCGTGGCGGCCGCCAGCTTCACCCGGCGGTCGCTCGGGTCGGGGCGGCGCTCGACCAGCCCTCGAGCCTCCAGCCGGTCCACGATCCCCGTCACGTTCGACGGTTCGCAGCGGAGTTTCTGGGCGAGACGGCGCATGGGGAGCGGTTCCAGGGAAAGGAGGCCGAGGAGGCGGGCCTGGGCGCCGGTGAGCGTGTGTTCCGCGGCGGCGTCCTCGTACTCCTCGTGGTAGCGGGCCACCACCGTGCCGATGAGTTCGACGACCTCCATGGTCAGCGGGTCGATGCGGGGGGTCGTCCTCTGCGTGGGCATGGGTTCGAGGCTACCTCTTTACTTGACAACATGAAATATTAAAGAGCATGGTTGTTTCAGGTAGTGAAGTAACCGCACGGTATGCGCCACCGCATGCATCACGCACCCGCAGGAAGGTCCACCCCCATGTCCGAGACCCCCGCCCTCCCCGCCACCAGCCGTGAATGGCACCTGCTGAGCCGCCCCGTCGGCTGGCCCAAGGGCGAGGACTTCGCCCTGGTCGAGGCGGAGATCCGGCAGCCCGGCGCGGGTGAGGTCCTCGTACGGAACAAGTACCTCTCCGTGGACCCGTACATGCGTGGCCGCATGAGCGACGCGAAGTCGTACGTCGCCCCGTTCGAGCTGGGCAAGGTCATGCAGGGCGGTGCCGTGGGCGAGGTCGTCGCCTCGTCGGCCGAGGGCATCGCCGTCGGCGACCACGTGCTGCACTTCGGTGGCTGGCGCGAGTACGCCACGTTCGACGCCAAGCAGGCCGTGAAGGTCGACCCGGACGCCGCGCCGCTCTCCACCTACCTCGGCGTCCTCGGCATGACCGGCCTCACCGCCTACGCGGGCCTGCTGCGGGTCGGCGCCTTCAAGGAGGGCGACGCCGTGTTCGTCTCCGGCGCCGCCGGTGCCGTCGGCAGCCAGGTCGGCCAGATCGCCAAGCTCAAGGGCGCCTCTCGCGTCATCGGCTCCGCCGGCTCCGACGACAAGGTCAAGCTCCTCGTCGAGGAGTACGGCTTCGACGCCGCCTTCAACTACAAGAACGGCCCGGTCTGGGAGCAGCTCAAGGCCGCCGCCCCCGACGGCATCGACGTCTACTTCGACAACGTCGGCGGCGAGCACCTGGAGGCCGCGATCGGTGCGCTCAACCTGCGGGGCCGGGCCGTGATCTGCGGCATGATCTCCCAGTACAACTCGACCGAGCCGACCCCGGGCCCGCGCAACATGGTCAAGATCCTGCAGAACCGGCTCCGCGTCGAGGGCCTCCTCGTCGGCGACCACTACGACTTCCAGTCCCAGTTCGTCCAGGAGGTCGGCCCCTGGGTCGCCTCCGGCGAGCTCAAGTACCGCGAGACCGTCGTCGAGGGCATCGAGAACAACCTGGAGGCCTTCCTCGGCGTCCTGCGCGGCGACAACACCGGCAAGATGATCGTCAAGCTCTGACCCCACCCCCGTGACGAACGCCCGCTCACGTTCGTTGCACATGGCGGAGTCCGCATCCCTGGACGTGGGGTGCGGACTCCGTTCGTGTGTGCGGGGCGGGCCGTTTCGGGACAAGCCGTACGGGACCGTGTGCACGGGAGCGCGCGTGCGTGGGAGCGGCCGTGCGGCCCTCAGAGCGCCAGCGCCGCCGTGTGCACCGCCCGCACCAGCCCCGTGTTCTCCGGTGCCGCCCCGCCCGGGAAGGCCATGCGGCGCCGGGTGTAGCCGTAGGCGAGGCCGCTGCGGGGGTCGGCGAATGCCTGGGAGCCGCCGGCGCCGCTGTGGCCGAAGGTGCCGGCGCCGAGGAACGGGTAGAGGTTCTCCGCGGTCGCCTGGAAGCCGAGACCGAACGCCCTGAACGCACGGGCCACGAGGTCGTGACCGACGGAGTGGATCTGACCGATCTCGCCGACGATGTCGGGCTTGAGCAGCGGCGGCCGGCCGTCCACCGTGCTGACGGCCGCCGCGTACATCGTGGCGAGCCCGCGCGCGGAGCCGACACCGCCCGCCGACGACTGCCCGTTCGCCCGCACGACACGGGCGTTGGGGAAGTCCGTCAGCTCTCCCGGCTCCGGCACCTGGGAGTTGAACGCGATCGACGCCAGTGTGTGCGGGCCACGCGGTACCGCGTCCAGCTCGGCCTGCTGCGCGGGCGTGGGCGTCATCGGCAGCACGGTCCGGAAACGGGGCTCGTGCCCGGCCGGCAGCCCCAGGAAGAGGTCGAGGCCGTAGGGGGCACGGATCCGCTCCTCGTACACCTCCTGGAGCGTGCGGCCCGTCACCCGCCGTACGACCTCTCCGGTGAGCGCCCCGATGACGAGCGCGTGGTAGCCGAAGGCGCTGCCCGGACGCCAGAACGGGCGCTGGACGGCGAGGCGTTCGGCGATGACGCGGTCGTCCGCCAGCTCCTCCAGAGTGAACCCGGCGTCGGTGCCGACGAGCCCCGCCCGGTGCGCGAGCAGCTCCCGCAGGGTCAGCGCACCCTTGCCCTCGGCCGCGAACTCCGGCCAGTAGTGGGCGACTTCACGGTCCAGGTCCAGTACGCCGTCCTGGACGAGGAGCGCGACGACGAGATGGGCGGCGCCCTTGGTGGAGGAGAACAGGCCGTGCAGCGTGTCGCCGCCCGTCTCCGCCTCCTCCTCGGAGCCCGCCCACAGGTCGACGACCCGCCGCCCGTGCACATACGCGGTCAACTGCCCCTCGTAGTCGCCTCGTTCACCGGCCACGAACACGGCGAACTCCTCGCGCACCGCCTCGAAGCCCTCGGCGACCGTGCCGTGGACGGTGGCCCCTCCTGTCTGCTGCGTCATCGCACTCCTGTCTGGACGATCGGCCGTGATGGGTGGCCCGCTGGGTCAGGACACTGTCAGCAACGCCCGTCCCACCTGCGGAAATTCCCCCTTGGGATGGTCACGGAAGAGGGGCTCCGTGCCGAACAGGACCGCGTGCGGGCCGCTGACCACGGACGCCCTGCCCGCCGCCGCTGCCGGGCCGCCGGTGCCGTCGTCCAGCGGCCGCCAGTGCCCGGAGACCAGCGGGTTCCCGGTGCCGTACGACTGCTCCACGGTGACGCCGGCGCCGAGATCGGTGAACCATACGGGCGCGTAGACGAAGCTGTGGTCCGGCGCGCCGCCGGTCACCGCGCCGCCCGAATTCACCACGCGCACCACGCCGTTGGCGTCCCCGTTGCCCTGCACCGCCGTCGCCTTCAGCCGGCCGGTGGCCGTGGCGAGCGCCGCGCCGGCCGCGCCCCGGCCGACCAGTCCGTGGCCGGAGAGGAACCCGGTGAGGGCCGTACGGGCGGTCGCGTTCAACCCGCCGTACGACAGTCCGGACGACACGAACAGCACATCGGCCTTCGACCAGTCGAAGCCCCCGTTCAACATCGCTGTCGACACCGGGACCACCTCGAAGTTCATCTCCCTCAGCGCCAACAGCTCTCCCGCCGTGACGGCCGCGGCGACGCGGACCCGCTGCAGGGGCGTGCCCCGGACGGTCCTGGTCGCGTCGAAGGCCACGTCGTACGACCGGGCGAGCGCCTCGGCCTTCCGCCGCGCCGAGGACGGCACGAGCGCGCTGCCGTCGGCCGCCTGCCGCACCGCAACCCCGTCCCTGAGAAGGGAGTTGAGAGCGGCGATCTCCTGCGGGGAGTCCAGCCGGAGGCGCAGATCCCCGCGCGGGGCGACGTGGCCGACGCGGGCCGCCGCCCGCACCGGGCGGGTGGGGACGGCCGACAGGCGACCGCTCTCGACGCCCACCACGCTCGCGCCCCACAACCTCCCCAGACTCCAGCCGGAGATGTCGTACATCACCGAGACCTTGTCGCTGATGTCCCGCCCGTCGGCGAGCAGCACGTTGGCCAGGCCGCGCTTGGGCTGGCGCATGTCGACGACGTACGAACCCTTCGCGTACGACCGCCCGCCGAGCCGGAAGGAGTGCGTCGCGCGCGTCACGCGTACGTCGTTGGCGAGCAGATGGTCGACGAGCCGCGCGGCGGCCGTCGCGGACCGCTGGACGCCGCCCGCCGGGATGACGTACGCGCGCGGGAACTCGGTCGTGTAGACGTCCTCGGGACCGATGCCGGGCACCCCGGGGACGGTCTCCTCGGAGACCGGGACCTGGGCGGCGCCCGCGGCACCGCGCCGGAAGACCTCGATCTGGTCGGCGATGAGCGAGGCCCGCTTCTCCCGCACGAAGTCGAGGGTCGCGCGCAGGGCCGCGCCGGCCACGTCCACGTTGACGGCGGACCGGCGGCGCAGCTCGTCGACCGGCAGCGATTCGTACGCCGCGTTGTTCACCTGGAGCGGGATCTCCACGGTGTGCGCGGCGACCGTGCCGTGGAAGGCCGCGTACTGCGGGGTGAAGACGGGCGGCCAGTCGTCCCAGCCCTCCTCCGAGTCGCGGAACGGGATCTGGGCCGGCTCGACGCCGTCCTTCCCGGGCGTGTAGCCGAGGCCGTTGACGGCGGACTCCATGCCGAGGGCGTTGGCGTAGGTGTTCTTGAGGAAGAGGTCGTACTCGTAGTTCTCACCGTGCGGGGGAGTGGTCGGCTCGATGAGCGTGCCGTTGACGTAGCCGTGCAGGTCGAGCAGCACGGCCGGCTGCTTGTCGATCTGGATCTGCCGCATCGCCCGCACCTCTGGCTGCGACGCGGTGACGAAGTCCCGGTTCATGTCAAAGCCATTGGCGTTTGTGCGGGTCCCCGCGATCCGGCCGTCCGGGTTGGCGGTGATGTTGAAGTACAGCCGGGAGTGGGCGAGCAGATCCCTGGTCCGGCCGTCGGTCGCCGTCGCCAGCCGCTCGATGAGCTTCAGGGACGCGTCCGTGCCCTCCCACTCGTTGCCGTGGATGTTGTTGTTGAAGAAGGCGGGCGTCTTGTACGACTTCTTGACGGCACGGTCCTTGGCCGCCGACTGCGGTGATTCCGCGATGAGTTCACGCATACGGGCCTGGTCGCGGGCCTGGCGTGCGGTCTCCGGGGCGGTGACGGTGACGAGGTAGAGCCGGTGACCGCCGGCCGACCGCCCGGCGATCTCCACGCTCACCCGGTCGCCGAGCCCCTGGAGGGCGTTCAGCTTCGGGGCGATGGCGTGGTAGGGGGTGAGGCCGAGCTTGAGGGACTTGTCGGCCGGGTTCTCCGGGTCGGGGGACAGGACCTGCTCGCGGGGGTAACCGCGGCCGGAACCGGCCGTGTCGGCGAGGTCGGCGACCGGTGCGGTGAGGGCCCGCCGGGCCGCACTCGCGGGAGCCTGGGCGGCGCCCTGCGGCAGTGCGGAGCCCTCGCGGACCGGAGGCTTCGGGTCGGCGCCCGCAGGGTGCGGGGCGATCAGGAGCGACCCTGCGGTGACGGTGACGGCGGCAACGCTGAACAGTGCGGATCTCGGGCCGGGTCTCGGCGGACGCACGCTACCTCCTGGAGTGGGGTTCCTCGGACGTGCCGGTGCGGGTGTCGACCGCGGTCATGACTGCGGGTGCGGACTGCGGGTGTTGACTGCGAGTGTCTACGGCGTGTGTCTACTGCGGGTGGTCGACCACAGGTGGTCTACCTGTTCGACTCCCGGGCAACAAGAGGGCGCAGGAACCACGACCGCCTCGATCGCTCCCCATCGGCCCCTGCTTCGCCCCCACTTCGCCCCCACTTCGTCCCCCTCGCCCACCTTGTCCGCTGCCGGAACCCGTCGAGGTGCTACGCATCGGGAGTGAACCCTCCCGACATGTCACGCGAAGCGCGCCTGGCCGCCCACGGCGCGGCCTCCACCGCCCTGGCCCTGCACAGCGACCCCTCCCTGCACCGGCTCCTCGACACGGCCACCCCGATCGGCTCCGGCATCGGCGGGAAGTCGGCGCTGCTGGAGGTCGGCGGAACCCCGGTCTTCGTGAAGCGGGTGCCCCTCACCGACCTTGAGCGGCGACCGGAGAACATCCACTCCACGGCGAACCTCTTCGGGCTCCCGCCCTTCTGCCAGTACGGCATCGGCGCCGTCGGCAGCCCCGGCTTCGGCGCCTGGCGGGAACTCGCCGTCCACACGATGACGACGAACTGGGCGCTCGCGGGGGAGTACGACGGCTTCCCGCTCATGTACCACTGGCGGGTGGTGCCTGACTCCACGCCCCTCCCCGGGGAACTGGCCGACATCGAACGCGCCGTCGCCTACTGGGGAGGCGGCCCCGGCATACGCAGGCGCGTCGAGGCCCGCCGCGACTCCTCCGCGAGCGTCGCGCTGTTCCTGGAGTACATCCCGCAAAACCTCCACGAGTGGCTCGGCGAACAGACGACCGCCGGCGCCGGGCCCGCCGACCGGGCCTGCGCCCTGGTGGAGCGTGAACTGACCGCCGGCATCTCGTTCATGAACAGCCGGGGCCTGCTCCACTTCGACGCGCACTTCCAGAACATCCTGACCGACGGCGACCGCCTCTACTTCACGGACTACGGCCTCGCCCTCTCCTCCCGCTTCGACCTCGCCCCGCGGGAGACCGCCTTCTTCGACCGCCACCGCGGCTACGACCGCTGCTACGCCCTCAGTCATCTGGTGAACTGGCTGCTCAAGGACCTGTACGACTACGACCGGGACGAGCGCGGGGCCCGGATACGCGCGTATGCCCAGGGCGAGTGCCCCACCGGCATCCCGGACACGGCCGCAGCGATGATCACCCGGTACGCCCCGCTCGCCACGGTGATGGCGGCCTTCTTCCGCCGCCTGGGGGACGAGAGCAGGCAGACCCCGTACCCGCTGGAGGAGCTTCGCCGGTGCCTGGCCGCGTTACCTAAGAGCTGAAGCCTCTTGCCTAAAATATTTAGGCAATCGCATAATCGATCTCGTCGAGTGAAAGGACGGCCATGGCGCGCGTAGGACTCACCCCGGAACGCCTCGCCCGGGCGGGCGCGGAGCTGGCCGACGAGATCGGCTTCGACGAGGTGACCGTCTCCGAGCTGGCACGGCGATTCGACGTCAAGGTCGCGAGCCTGTACTCGCATCTGCGGAACTCCCAGGACCTCAAGACCCGGATCGCCCTGCTCGCCCTGGAAGAGCTGGCCGACCGGGGGACAGCCGCGCTCGCCGGACGGGCCGGGAAGGACGCGTTGGCGGCGCTGGGGAACGTGTACCGCGACTACGCCCGCGCACACCCCGGCCGTTACGCGGCGGCCCAGCTGAGACTGGACCCCCGGACGGCCGCGGCCGGCGCGGGCGGCAGACACTCGCAGATGACCAGGGCGATCCTGCGCGGCTACGACCTGACCGAGCCGGACCAGACCCACGCCGTCCGGCTCCTGGGCAGCGTCTTCCACGGCTACGTCAGCCTGGAGTCGGCCGGCGGCTTCAGCCACAGCGCCCCCGACGCGCAGGAGAGCTGGGACCGCATCCTGGACGCCCTCGACGCCCTGCTGCGCAACTGGCCGGCCCCTCCACCCGGTTGACCACCGGGCGGCCCACGCCACTCACCGCCGGACAATCCACCCCACCGATCGTCAGGTTGAGCCATGCCCACGAACCCCGCAGACCCCACGAACCGCACGGACTCTCCGAACCGCACAGACCCCACGAACCCTCACTGGATCACCACCCCCATCACCGCCGACCTCCTGCGCGGCGCCCTGGAGTTGGAGCGCACCGAGCACGGTGTGCTGCCGCACCGGCTGCCGGCCCGGGCCCGTGCCCAGTGCGCCGATCCGCAGCTGGCCATGGTCGAGTCCCAGCCCTCCGGCGTACGCCTGGTCCTGCGCACCCGGGCGACCGCCGTCGAACTGGACGCCCTGCGCACCAAGCGGATCTATGTGGGCGCCCCGCCCCGCCCGGACGGCCTGTACGACCTCCTCGTCGACGGCCGCCTGACCGCCCGCGCGAGCGTGCCGGACGGCAACACCGTCACCGTCGACATGACCACCGGAACGTCGGAGCACCGACCCGGCCCACCCGGCACCGTGACCTTCACGGACCTCCCCGCCGGCCTCAAGACGATCGAGATCTGGCTCCCGCACAACGAGACCACCGAACTTCTCGCCCTGCGCACCGACGCCCCCGTCGAGCCCGCCCCGGATCCGGGCCGCAGGGTCTGGCTGCACCACGGCAGCTCGATCAGCCACGGCTCCGACGCCGCGGGCCCCACCGGCATCTGGCCCGCCCACGCCGCCTCCGTCGCAGGCGTCGAACTCATCAACCTGGGCCTCGGCGGCAGCGCCCTCGCCGACCCCTTCACCGCCCGCGCCATGCGGGACACCCCCGCGGACCTGATCAGCGTCAAGATCGGCATCAATCTCGTGAACCACGACGTGATGCGGCTGCGCGCCTTCACCCCCGCCGTCCACGGCTTCCTCGACACGATCCGCGACGGCCACCCCACCGCACCCCTCCTCGTGGTCTCCCCGATCCTCTGCCCCATCCACGAGGACACCCCCGGGCCCAGCGCCCCCGACCTCACCGGCCTCACCGAGGGCCGCCTCCGCTTCCGGGCCATGGGCGACCCGAAGGACCCGACCCCCGGAAAACTGACCCTCCGCGTCATCCGCGACGAACTCGCGGCCGTCGTGGCCCAGCGCTCTCCCGAAGACCCCAACCTCCACTACCTCGACGGCCTCGCCCTCTACGGCGAGCGCGATGCCGACAGGCTCCCACTCCCGGACGACCTGCACCCGGACGCCGAGACCCACCGCCTCATAGGCGAACGCTTCGCGGAGCTGGCCTTCAAGCCGGACGGAGCCTTCGGTCTCTGAGGGCCGCGGGCTCAAAGGGAGCGCGGACCCAAGGGAGCGCGGACCCAAAGGGGGCACGGGGCTGTACCGATGCGCGGCTCCGCCGCGTACGCGCGACCAGTCACCCACGATCCGCATGTACCGCCCATACGCTCCCGCCGAAGCCCCCCTTCATCCCCCTCGGTAAAGTGCGTCCCATGCGCGATCTAGGGGTGGGTTTCCAGTACCTCGTCCAGGGCCAACGCTGGGTGGCCAGGCACGGGAAGCAGTACGGCTTCGGCCTGATCCCGGGCCTGATCACACTCGTCCTCTACCTCGGCGCCCTGGTGGCCCTCGGCGTCTGGGGCCCGGACTTCGTCACCTGGGCCACCCCCTTCGCGGACGACTGGTCCAGCCCCTGGCTCGGCCTCTTCCGCGGCCTCCTCACCGTCGTGCTGTTCGCCCTCGCCCTGGCCCTCGCGGTCGTCACGTTCACCGCCGTGACCCTCCTCATCGGCCAGCCCTTCTACGAGAACCTCTCGGAGAAGGTCGACCGGGACGTCTCACCGGACGGCTCCGCACCGGAGTCCGGCCTGCCGCTGTGGCAGGAGTTGTGGCTCTCGGGCCGGGACAGCCTGCGTATCGTCGTGCGGGCGCTCCTGTGGGCCGTACTGCTCTTCGGCCTCGGCTTCGTCCCGTTCATCGGCCAGACGGTCGTCCCCGTGATCGGCTTCTTCGTGACCGGGTTCTTCCTCGCCGAGGAACTGACCGCCGTCGCCCTCCAGCGCCGCCGCGTCGAACTCCGCGACCGCCTCGCCCTCCTGCGCTCCCGCAAGATGCTGATCTGGGGCTTCGGCACCCCGCTGGCCCTCTCCTTCCTGGTGCCGTTCGTCGCCGTCTTCCTGATGCCGGGCGCGGTCGCGGGCGCCACCCTCATGGCCCGCGACCTGCTCGGCGAGGAGACGACCGACGAGGACGAGCGGAACCGGGCCCCCCTCGGCCACCCGAACCAGATGTTCCGCAAGCCCGAGGTCGGCGCGTGAACCCCGGACACCGGCACGCCTAGAACGGTCCGGGGCGGTCCCTCTGCCTCAGGGGCGTGGGAGGACCCCCAGGTCGTCCGCTCGCGCGTCCTCGGCGGCGACACGGATGCCGCCCGTGGCCCGATCCGTCACGCGGCCGGGCCATTCACCGCCACGGTCACGATCGCCCGCACCTGCGCGATGATGTCCAGCCGGTTCCGTACGAACTCGGGATCGGTCACCGTCCCGGTCGCCGGGTTCGTGTTGCCGGCGCCGAACTGCAGGACGGGCGTGTGCACATGCCCGCCCGGCAGGGATGCGCCCAGCCCCAGCCGGTCGCGCAGGAGCGTCGCCCGGTAGGCGATCTCGTTGGAGAGGTAGTCGCCGCCGCCTCCGGCCCGCGCGGTCGATCCCGGGGTCGGCCCGTCGGGCCGTACGACCGCCGCCGTGCCGCCCGCCGGGATCTCGGTCACGCTCGTGTTGTCGTAGACAGGGAAGCGGCCGGTGTTCGCGGCGACGATGTCCGCGTACGGCAGGGTCGTGGTCGTCCACTGGGGCTGGGTGGCGGGATCGGTCACAGGGACGGTCCCGGTGCGGCCGATGTTGTCGTTGTCGGCGAAGCCGCCGCGCCAGGCCCCGTTGGTCCGCTCGACGTCGAAACGGCCCACCCGGCCCTGGCTGACGGTCGCGAAGAGGTCCACGCGCGGCAACTGCCGGCGGAGGGTGCGCTCGACCGTGCCGTCGGCGAAGTCCTGCCAGCGGACGGGGAAGACGGCCGTCTCGATGCGCGCGGGCCCGTCGGCGGTCCGGATCACCGTTCCGTCGAGGGCGAGGGCCGTGGCCCCGGACGGGTTGGAGATCCGCACGTCCCGGTCCAGCGTGAACGGATCGAACCCGGTGACGAGAATCCGCTTCACACCCTTGCCGCCCCGCGGATACCGAAGGGAGTCCTGCCCGCGCGACGCCCGCTCCAACTTGCCGAGCAGCACGGCTCTCTGATGGTCGGACAGCTCGAAATCCGGTTCCCACCGCCGTACTTCGCGCGTCATCCCCAACCGCGCCCAGTACAACGGGCGGTCGTCGTCCCGGCTCAGATCACCGCCCGCCGGCCCCCGCCCCTGCGCCCGGTCCACGGCCCGCGTCCACAACCGCGCACCCTGCCGTACGACGATCCGCTCGGCCTGCGCGTACGACCGCGCCCCGCCCAGCGCCCGCCCGAACTCCGGTGTCACGGTGCCGAATCCGGACCGCCGCAGGATCTCCTGAGGCACGGCCCGGTCGAGGCGCTGTTCCTCGACGGTGGGTGCGGCGACGGGCGTGGGCGAGGCCATGGCCGTGGCCGGGGTGCAGAGCCCCGCCAGCAGGGCCGCCAGCCCGACGGCCGCCCCACGGATGCCGGGCCTGCCGAGCCGAGCGCGCGGGGAGACCGGGCGGGGGGAGTTCGAGGAGGCCGGAGAAGCCGGAAGAGTCAGGAATATCAAGGGAGTACGGGTCCTTCCGTAGCTGTCGTGCCGTGGGGGTGTTGCTCCGGACGGCGGCAGTATCGCGTGACGGAAGGGGCGCACGCCATGCCGCCCCAAGGTGGAGGTGGCTGCCGTCGTTCCCTCGCCCTGGCTGCGGGCAGCCGTGCCGGTGGGCGGTACGGGTGGGCGCAACGGCACCCGGTCGGCACAGGCCGGCGCCCCTCGACCTCCGCTCGGGCTCCTCCCCGGTCTCCGTCAACCGGTCTCCGTCAACCGGCCCCCGGCCCGCGCCCCCCGCCGTCCTCGCCCAGCAACGCCAGGAAGTCCCGGAACGCCCCCGGCATGTCCACGGCCCCCGGATCCAGCAACCACTGGTACTGCAGACCGTCCATCACGGCCACCAGCAGTGGCGCCGCCCGCTCCGGCGTCAGCCCGCTCGGCAACCGGTCGCCGTACTCGGCGCGCAGCACCTCCACCAGCGCCTCCCGCACCCGCCCGTACCGCTCCGTGAAGAACCCCCGCGCGGGATGCCCCTCGGTGACGCTCTCGCCGAGCAGCGCGGAGAAGGTCTGGACGATGCCGGGCCGCATGGCGTTGTACTCGACGAGGGAGCCGAGCAGGTCGAGCCGCAGCGCGCTGTCGGGCACGGCGTCCCACCGGTCCCGTTCCTCCAGGACGGCGACGAGCAGCGCGTCCTTGGTGGGGAAGTAGTGCAGCAGTCCCTGCTGGGTGAGCCCGACGCGCTCGGCGATCGCGGCCATGCTCGCGCCCCGGTAGCCGCGCTCGGCGATCACCTCCAGGGTGGCCAGCACGATCTCCGCGCGCCGTTCCTCACCCCTGACGCCCCTGGTCCTGCTGGTGCCGCTCATGCCGTCACGGTACGTCATCCGACCTCGCCGAACGGGCGGGAATGTAACGTCGGGATAACGAAACCTACCACTCTACAGGCAATGGATGCACGATGGGGAGACAGACCGGACTCGACGAGGAGGCACCGCGATGGCGGCAACCCCGGGTACACACCCGACCCCGGCCGACGAGACGCGCGAAGCGGCCGTGGAGAAGGCCCTGGCCGAGCTGGACCTCGACGCCAAGACGAGGCTTCTCTCCGGCCAGGACATGTGGACCCTGCCCGCGCTCCCCGAGATCGGCCTGGACTCCCTGGTGATGTCCGACGGCCCCATCGGCGTACGAGGGGTGCGCTGGACCGTCGACGACCCGTCCGTCGCGCTGCCCTCCCCGACCGCCCTCGCCGCCACCTGGGACCCCGAACTCGCCCGCCGAGCAGGTGTGTTGCTGGCCCAGGAAGCCCGCCGCAAGGGCGTCCACGTCCTCCTCGCCCCCACGGTCAACCTGCACCGATCCCCGCTGGGCGGCCGCCACTTCGAGGCGTACAGCGAGGACCCGTACCTCACGGGCGAGATCGGTTCGGGCTATGTGACCGGTGTGCAGTCCGGCGGAGTCGGCACCACGGTCAAGCACTTCGTGGCCAACGACGCCGAGACCGACCGCTTCACGGTGAACAACCTGGTCGGTGAACGTGCCCTGCGCGAGCTGTACCTGGCCCCCTTCGAGGCGATCGTGGCGAACGCCCACCCCTGGGGCATCATGACCGCCTACAACACGGTCAACGGCACCACGATGACCGAGCACCGCTACCTCGTGAACGAGGTCCTGCGCGGCGAGTGGGGTTTCGACGGCTTCAACGTCTCCGACTGGATGGCCGCCCGCTCCACGGCCGGCGCCCTCACCGGCGGCCTCGACGTCGCCATGCCCGGCCCTGCCACCGTCTACGGTGAGCCCCTGGCGGCCGCAGTCCGGGCCGGCGAGGTCGCTCAGGCCGAGGTCGACGAGGCGGTCCGCCGGGTCCTGCGCCTGGCCGCCCGCGTCGGCATCCTGGAGGGCGCCGACCCGGTGGTCACCGAACTCCCCGCCCCGGTCGACGGCGAGGCCCTGGCCCGCGAGATCGCCCGCCGCGCCTTCGTCCTGGTCCGCAACGAGGTACGGGACGGTCGGGCGGCCCTGCCCCTGAGGCCGGGCGCGAAGGTCGCACTCATCGGCGCCGCGGCCCGCGACGCTCGCGTACTCGGCGGCGGCTCCGCCACGGTCTTCCCGTCCCACGTCGTCTCGCCCCTCGACGGCCTCACCGCCGCCCTCCCCGAAGGCACGCTGACGTACGCCGTCGGCGCGGACCCCAACGTGGAACTCGCCGTCGCCGACAAGGGCTTCGTCCTGCGAGCCGTCTGCCGCGACACCACCGGCACGGTCCTCGGCATCGGCTCCGCCCCCAACGGGCAGCTCCAGTGGATGGGTTCGGACCTCCCCGACGGCGTCACCCACGACGCCCTGCACACCGTCGAGCTGACCGGCACCTTCACCCCGCGCGAGACCGGCACGCACACCTTCGGCATCAAGGGCCTCGGCGCCTTCACCCTCACCGTCGACGGCACGACCCGGTTCGACGACGTCCAGACCACCGACACGGACGACCCCTTCGTGACGTTCTTCGGCGCCCCCGTCCCCCGGGCTCAGGTCGAACTGACGCCGGGCACCCCCACCGAGATCTCCCTCACCCACGTCACGGCACTCCCCGCCGATGCCCTCTTCAAGGTCATCGCCTTCTCGCTCTGCCACCAGGAGCCGCAGCGCGACCCGGACGACCTGATCGCCGAGGCCGTCGAGGCCGCCCGCGCCGCCGACACGGCCGTCGTGGTGGTCGCCACCACCGACCGCGTCGAGTCCGAGGGCTTCGACCGCAAGGACCTCCGTCTCCCCGGCCGTCAGGACGACCTGGTCCGCGCCGTGGCCGCCGCCAACCCCGACACCGTCGTGGTCGTCAACTCCGGTTCCCCGGTGGAACTCCCGTGGCGCGAGGACGTCGCCGCCGCCCTCCTCACCTGGTTCCCCGGCCAGGAGGGCGGCGCCGCTCTCGCCGACGTCCTCACCGGCGCCCACGAGCCCGGCGGCCGCCTCCCCACCACCTGGGGCTCGCTCCCGGACGCGCCCGTCACCCAGGTCGTCCCGACCGCCGGCGAACTCCCCTACGACGAGGACGTCTTCATCGGCTACCGGGCCTGGGACAGGCACCCCGCGACCCCCGCGTACCCGTTCGGCCACGGCCTCGGCTACACCGACTGGACGTACGAGTCCCTCGACGTCACGGGCACGACGGCGACGGTACGGGTCCGCAACACGGGCACGCGGAAGGGCCGCGAGACCATCCAGCTCTACCTGGCCCCCACGGCCCCCGACGAGAACCGCCCCACCCGCTGGCTGGCGGGCTTCACGACGGTGGAGGCGGCCCCGGGGGAGACGAAGGAGGCGGTCGTCCGACTTCCGCGCCGAGCGTTCGAAATCTGGGACGAGGCGGCCGACGCGTGGGTCCAGGTGAGGGGTGCGTACGAGGTGGAGGCAGGCCGCTCGATCGCCGATCGCCGTGTGACGGCAACGATCGAGATCCGGGAGTAGCCGCAACTCCACCAGGGGCGCGGGGAACTGCGCGACCCGCCCCCACCCACCCATCGCGCTCGACCATGAACGCGCCCGTTCATGAACGCACTTGACTACGAACGCGCCCCGAACCCATAGACCGTCTCCGACCGATACACGGCCCCCGGCCGCAGCTGAGTACTGGGAAACTGCGGCCGGTTGGGCGAGTCAGGAAAGTGCTGAGTCTCCAGCGCGACGCCGTCCCCGGGCGCGAAGGGCGCCTCAAGATGGTCCGCCGTGTAGAGCTGCACCCCCGGCTCGGTGGTCGCCACGCTCAACACCCGTCCCGACCTCGCCTCCCACAGCTCGGCCACCACCTCCGCTTCCCCCGTAACCCCCTTGTCGAGCACGAAGTTGTGGTCGTACCCACCGCCCACCTTCCGAGCCGCCCGGAAGTCGAACCGCGTCCCCTCCACCTCCGCCAGTTCGCCCGTCGGAATCAGATCCGCGTCCACCGGCGTCACCCGCGACGCGGCGATCCGCAGCTCGTGCCCACCCGCGCTCCCGGCACCGGCGCCCGCCAGATTCCAGTACGAGTGGTTGGTGAGGTTCACGACGGTCGGCGCGTCGGTGACCGCCTCGTAGGCGATCCGCAGCGCACCGCCGTCCTCGTCCAGCGTGTACGTCGCGGAGACCTCCAGCCGCCCCGGAAAGCCCTCCTCCCCGTCCGGACTCACCCGCGACAGCCGTACCCCGGCCGCGCCCTCGACGGCCTCCGCCTTCCACACCCGCTTGTCGTAGCCGAGCGGTCCACCGTGCAGTGAGTTGGGCGGGTTGTTGCACGCCAGCTCGTACGCCCGCCCGTCGAGGGTGAACCGTCCCCCGGCGATCCGGTTGGCGTACCGGCCGATGAGTGCCCCGAAGAACGGCCCCTGATGGCGGAGATACCCGTCGAGGTCGGCGAACCCCAGCACCACGTCCGCCGACCGGCCGTGGCGGTCCGGAACCTCCACCGACTGCACGATCCCGCCGTACGTCAGGATCCGCACCCGGGTGCCGCCCCGCTCCAGCGTCCAGCGGTGAACGGGCGTGCCGTCGGAAACTGTGCCGAAAAGTTCACTCATGAGCGAAACCCTAGGTCACGGCAGAAACCCAGGTCACGCGCCCTTCCTGCTGATGATCCGGTACGCGATCTCCGCCAGCCGGGCCTGCCCGTCCACGCTCGGATGGAACCAGTCCCACTGGCTGAGCTGGGTCTGCCCGAAGCGGTAGTCGAAGACGGCGTCCCCGTCGTACCGGCAGTAGCGGTCCTCGGCGCACACCTCGCGCAGGACGTCGTTGTACGCCTCCACCCGGTCCTGGACGGCGTCGCGCCGCTGGCCGGCCGCCGTGGTGAGGAGGTCGGGGTCGGCCAGCATGGACGGGCAGATGCCCAGCTTCCAGACCTGCTTGCCGACCGGGTTCGTACGGCCCTCGGACCACAGCCGCTTCAGGTCCGGCACGCTCGCCACGAACACCTGGGCCTTGGGCAGGCTGTCCCGCAGGGTCGCCATCGCGTCCTCGAAGTCGGCGCGGAAGTCGGCGAGCGGGGTCATGTCGGCGGCGGTCGCCCGGCACGCGTCGTTCGCGCCGATCATCACCGTGACCAGCTCCGGCTTACGGGGCACCGCGCGCGCCACCTGGCTCGGCAGGTCGGCCATCCGGGCCCCGGTCACCGCGTAGTTCCAGCTTCGCTGTGCCGCTCCGGCCGCGCCCAGCAGCCGTACGGCGAGACTGTCGACCGAGGCGTCGCTGCCGGTCGCCCAGGACACCTCGGGGCAGTCGGAGAGCACCTGGCACGCGTCGAAGCCACGGGTGATGGAGTCGCCGACGGCGGCCAGCGACTCGGGGGTGCTGTCCCAGGCGGGAGTGGGGGTGGGCGAGGGGGAGGGCTTGGCCCTCGCTCCCGTCCCCTCGGGGCCGGGGGAGTCACCACCGGTGGCGTCACAGCCGGTCACGGCCAGCAGGAGTGCCGCCAAGGCCGCGCCGAACACCGCCCTCGAACGGTGGCGTCGCTTCCGCATCCCCTGGTCCCCTCGTCGGTCCTGCGCGTGCAAGTTCCCACCCATGACAACGCGCGCGAGTTCCCGACACAGCAGGCCGATGAGAACGGTGGCGAGAACGATGCGGCGCGAGGTGCAACTGTTCCGTACCGCACAGCGTCCCCTCGGGTGGCTGTGTCTTCCCGGGAGAGAGGCCCCGGACCCCCGGCCGGGGGTCCGGCACGCGTCCCGCCGGGTGAAACACCGCTGCTTCCCGGCGTTGGCTCCGACGGTACGTCACACTCCTTGCCCTGCCGCACGGTAGCCTCGCCACGTGGCCGCTCCGCCACCGCCGATCCGTCGAATCGCAAACTGTCCTGCTCTGTGGAGGCCCCGGTGACGACACGTGGAGTCCTGTACGTGCACTCCGCGCCGCGTGCGCTGTGCCCGCACGTCGAGTGGGCCGTCGCCGGTGTTCTCGGGACACGCGTGAACCTCGACTGGATCCGGCAGCCGGCCGCCCCGGGCACCTGGCGCTCCGAGTTCTCCTGGCAGGGCCAGGCCGGTACCGCCTCCAAGCTCGCGTCCGCGCTGCGCGGCTGGCACCTGATCCGCTTCGAGGTCACCGCCGAGCCCTGCGCCACCGCCGAGGGCGAGCGCTACAGCTGCACCCCCGACCTCGGGATCTTCCACGCCGTCACCGGCATCCACGGCGACATCCTCATCCCCGAGGACCGCCTCCGAGCCGCCCTCACCCGCTCCCGGAGCGGCGAGACCGACCTCGAAGCCGACATCGCCAAACTCCTCGGCAAGCCCTGGGACGACGAGCTGGAGCCCTTCAGATACGCGGGAGAGGGCGCCCCGGTCCGCTGGCTGCACCAGGTGGTCTGAGGAGCGCCCCGAAAGGGGCGCGGGGAACTGCGCGACCAGCCCCGTCCCACCCGCACCCGACGGCACAGACAGCTGTGGCCCGAACCCCTGAAGAGGGATCCGGGCCACACGCCGTTCAGTACGGCCAGGGCAGAACTCACACGCTCCTGAACGCCAGCACCACGTTGTGCCCACCGAACCCGAAAGAGTCGTTGAGGGCAGCGATACGACCCTCGACCGGCAGCTTGCGGGCCTCACCGCGCACGATGTCCGCGTTGGCCTCGGCCTCCGGGTCGAGGTCGTTCACATTGATCGTCGGCGGAGCCACCCGGTGGTACAGCGCGAGCACCGTCGCCACCGTCTCGACCCCACCGGCACCGCCGAGCAGATGCCCGGTCATGGACTTCGTCGCGGACACCGCGAAGTGGTCGGTGTCGTCGCCGAACACCTTGCGCAGCGCCTTCAGTTCGGCGATGTCACCGGCCGGCGTCGACGTCCCGTGCGCGTTGACGTGCACGATCTCCGCCGGGTCCAGATCGGTGTTCTCCAGCAGGTGCTTCAGGGCCTGGGCGATGCCCCGCCCCTCCGGCTCCGGCTGCACGATGTCGTGGCCGTCGGCGGAGATGCCCTGGCCCACGGCCTCGGCGTAGACCCGGGCACCCCGCGCCGCCGCGTGCTCGGCCGACTCCAGGACGACGACACCGGCACCCTCGCCGAGGACGAAGCCGTCACGGCCGGTGTCGTACGGACGGGAGGCGCCCTGCGGGTCCTCGTTGTTCTTGGACATCGCCATCATGTTGCCGAACGCGGCGATCGGCAGCGGGTGGATGGCGGCCTCGGTGCCACCGGCGATCACGACGTCGGCGCGGCCGGTGCGGATCATCTCGATGGCGTAGCCGATGGCCTCGGCGCCCGACGCGCAGGCGGAGACCGGGGTGTGCACACCGGCACGCGCGCCGACGTACAGACCGACGTTGGCGGACGGGCCGTTGGGCATCAGCATGGGCACGGTGTGCGGGGAGACGCGGCGTACGCCCTTCTCCTTCAGCACGTCGTACTGGTCGAGCAGCGTCGTCACACCGCCGATCCCGGAGGCGATGACCGCGCCGACGCGGTCCGCGTCGACGGCGCCCTCGTCGGCCGAGGTCTCCGTGTAACCGGCGTCGGCCCACGCCTCCTTGGCCGCGATCAGCGCGAACTGCGCCGAGCGGTCCAGACGGCGGGCCTGCGGCCGGGGAATGACCTCGGACGGCTCCACGGCGATCTGCGCTGCGATACGGACCGCCTGGTCGGCGGCCCACTCCTGCTCCAGGGGACGGACACCGGACTTGCCGGCGATCAGCCCCTCCCAGGTGGAAGTCGCGTCGCCACCCAGCGGTGTGGTTGCGCCGATACCGGTGACGACCACGGTGCGATTGGTCGAGCTCACGGGAATTTTCTCCAACGGTTACGAGGATTCAGCGGCGCCACCGCCGGGTGGCGGGGCAAACGGGCCGGTCAGGACCGGTCCGAACCCGATCCGCGGATCAGGCCTGGTTCTTCAGGATGTAGTCGGTCGCGTCGCCGACCGTCTTGAGGTTCTTGACGTCGTCGTCCGGGATCTTGACGTCGAAGCGCTCTTCGGCGGCGACGACGACCTCGACCATGGACAGGGAGTCGACGTCCAGGTCGTCGGTGAAGGACTTGTCCAGCTGGACGTCCTCGACCGGGATGCCGGCGATCTCGTTCACGATGTCGGCGAGACCGGCGACGATCTCTTCCTGGGTGGCGGCCATGTGAGGCGCTCCTTCGTAGTTTTCAGAGGTTTTCAGAGGGTGGGGCGGCCCGCCGCGTCAGCGGCAGGTTGTGCATGTCCCGCGCCGGACCACAGGATCCGGCAGCGAGTGCCTAGGGGAGGGTAACGACCGTCGCGGCGTACACGAGACCCGCCCCGAAGCCGATGACGAGCGCGGTGTCGCCGCTCTTCGCCTCACCGGTCGCCAGGAGCCGCTCCATCGCGAGCGGGATCGAGGCGGCCGAGGTGTTGCCGGTGGTGCGCACGTCACGCGCGACCGTGACGTGCTCCGGCAGCTTGAGTGTCTTCACCATCGAGTCGATGATCCGCTCGTTGGCCTGATGGGGAATGAAGACGTCCAGGTCGTCCGAGGAGAGTCCGGCGGCGTCCAGCGCCTCCTTGGCGACCTTCGCCATCTCGAACACGGCCCAGCGGAACACCGCCTGGCCCTCCTGCGTGATCGCGGGGAACTTGACATTGCCCTCGCTGTCGAGCGGGAGCTTTTCGAGGTCACCGATCCGGTACTCGTTCCACGGGACCGTCTGCTTGATCGTGCCGGACTTGTCGCCCTCGGAGCCCCACACCGTCGGGCCGATGTGCGGCTCCTGGGAGGGACCGACGACGACCGCGCCGGCGCCGTCACCGAAGAGGAAGGCCGTGGCCCGGTCCTCCAGGTCGGTCAGGTCGGACAGCCGCTCGACGCCGATGACGAGGACGTACTCCGCCGAACCCTCCACGACCATGCCCTTGGCGAGCGTCAGGCCGTAGCCGAAGCCCGCGCAGCCGGCCGAGATGTCGAAGGCGGCGGCCTTGGCCGTGCCGAGCTTGTCGGCGATCTCGGTGGCGACGGCCGGGGTCTGGCTGAAGTGGGAGACGGTCGCGACGACGACCGCGCCGATCTGCTCGGCGGAGATCCCGGCGTCGGCGATCGCCTTGCCGGACGCCTCGACGGACATGGCGGCGACGGTCTCCTCGTCGTTCGCCCAGTGCCGGGTCTCGATGCCCGACCGGGAACGGATCCACTCGTCGGACGAGTCGATCTTCTCCAGGATCACGTCATTGGGCACCACCCGGACCGGGCGGTAACCGCCCACGCCGAGGATGCGTGCGTACGGGGCGCCCTTGCTCGGCCTGATCTTCGACATGGCTCCAGGGCTCCTAATTCTGGTGCTCGGCGATGAGCGCGCGAGCGGCGTCGAGGTCGTCGGGTGTCTTGAGCGCGACCGCGGCCACGCCCGGCAGGGCACGCTTGGCGAGACCGGTGAGCGTGCCGCCGGGGCACATCTCCACGAGCGCGGTCACGCCCAGCTCCTTGAAGGTCTCCATGCACAGGTCCCAGCGGACCGGGTTGGCGACCTGACCGACGAGACGGGAGAGCACCTCGGCGCCGGTGGCGACGGCCTGCCCGTCCTTGTTCGAGACATAGGTGACCGTGGGGTCCCCGGGCGACAGTTCCTCGGCAGCCTTGGCGAGGGTGTCCACGGCGGGAGCCATGTGGTGCGTGTGAAAGGCGCCGGCGACCTTGAGGGCGACCACGCGCCGTACGCCCTCGGGCTTGTCGGCCTCCAGGGCGGTCAGCTGCTCCAGGGTGCCGGCGGCGACGATCTGGCCCGCGCCGTTCACGTTGGCCGGGGTCAGTCCCAGCTTCTCCAGGTGCGGGATCGTCACCTCGGGGTCGCCGCCGAGCAGCGCGGACATACCGGTCCCGGTGATCGCGGCGGCCTCGGCCATGGCCAGGCCCCGCTTGCGCACGAGGGTCAGTGCGGCCGTGTCGTCGAGGACACCGGCGAACGCGGCGGCGGTGATCTCGCCGACGCTGTGACCGGCGACGGCGCCGGGCACTACGTCGCCCAGGGCGGCGGCGGACAGCAGTCCGGCTGCCACGAGCAGCGGCTGGGCCACGGCGGTGTCGCGGATCGCGTCGGCGTCGGCCTCGGTGCCGTAGTGGGCGAGGTCCAGTCCGATGGCGTCCGACCACGCGCCGAGACGGTCGGCGGCACCGGGGAGGTCGAGCCAAGGAGTCAGGAAGCCGGGCGTCTGGGCGCCCTGGCCGGGAGCGACGAGTACGAGCACTCTCACACTCTCTCTTGAGGACGGCTCCAGCCGCCCGTGGGGACAGGGACGAAGAACACGTAGGGGTTTTGTAGCCCTTCGACAAAACCCTAGAGCTGGGGATCCCCATCGACCAGACGCCCCAGGATCAGCGCGATCCGCAAGGTGAAGGCCGAGCGTACATCGGAGGGCGACCAGCCGGTGACGTCAGTCACACGTCGGAGCCGGTAGCGCACGGTGTTGGGGTGGACGAACAGCATCCGGGCCGCGCCCTCAAGACTTGAGGCCTGTTCGAGATAGACGCTGAGCGTCTCCAGGAGAGCGGAGCCGGCCTCCTCCAGCGGTCTGTAGATCTCCTCCACCAGTTGCTCGCGCGCACTGGGGTCGCCCGCGATCGCGCGCTCCGGAAGCAGATCGTCCGCCACAACGGGACGGGGCGCGTCCTGCCACGCCGTGCAGGCCTTGAGCCCCGCGGCAGCCGCCTGCGCCGACCGGGTCGCGGCCAGCAGGTCGGGGACGATCGGCCCGGCCACCACCGGACCGGCCGCATACGGCCCGATCAGCGACTTCGCGACCTGCAGCGGGTCGTTGCTGCCGCCGGCGATCACCACCAGCCGGTCGCCCAGCACACCGGTGAGCACCTGCAGCTTGGCGTGCCGGGCCGCGCGCCGGATGGCCTCCACGGTCAGCTCGCTGTCGCCGTCCGGGGCGGTGCCGAGGACCACGCAGACGTGGTCGGGCGAGTTCCAGCCGAGCGCGGCGGCCCTGCTCACCGCCCCCTCGTCGGCCTCACCGCTGAGCACCGCGTTCACGACCAGGGACTCCAGACGGGCGTCCCAGGCGCCGCGTGCCTCGGCTGCCTGCGCGTACACCTGCGCGGTGGCGAAGGCGATCTCCCGCGCGTAGACGAGCAGGGCCTCGCGGAGCACGCTCTCGTCGCCGGGCGCGGCCACCTCGTCGATGGCGGACTCCATGACCTCGATGGTCGTGCGCACCATCTCCACGGTCTGCCGGAGCGTGATCGCCCGGGTCAGTTCACGCGGCGCGGTCCCGAACACGTCCGTCGAGATGGCCTGCGGGGCGTCGGGATGCCGGAACCACTCCGTGAACGCGGCGATACCGGCCTGGGCGACCAGTCCGATCCACGACCGGTTCTCGGGCGGCATCGCCCGGTACCAGGGCAGCGTCTCGTCCATCCGCGCGATGGCCTGCGCGGCGAGGCTCCCGGACGACTTCTCCAGCCGCTTCAGTGTCGCGATGTGCGGGTGGACGGGCGGTACGGATGCGGGCCTGCTGGTTTCGGGTTCGGGCACGGGACAAGACTGCCTTATCGCTGCGCTCGCTTGCGCCGTGGGTGTGTGGGCCGCAGGTGCGTTCGTCTGCCGGGGGGTGCGTGTCTGCCAGGGGCTGCCGCCCCCGGGCCCCGCTTTCGGGCTGGACGGTGCCGGCCGGTGCCCGGCGCTCGGGCCGGGGATACCGTGGGTGCGTGATGGAGCTGCGGCGCGCCGGTGCGCGCTACCCCGGTGGTGATCCGGAGGCCGGGATCGCCTCCCTGCACGCCTTCTCGTTCGGCTCGCACTACGACCCCGACAATCTCCGCTTCGGCGCGGTGATCGCCTGCAACGAGGAGCGGCTCGCTCCCGGTGCCGGGTTCGACGAGCACCCGCACAGCCATACCGAGATCGTCACCTGGGTCGTCGAGGGCGAACTGACCCACCGCGACACCACCGGCCACGAGACGGCCGTCCGCCCCGGCGACGTCCAGCGGCTCAGCTCGGCGGGCGGGGTACGGCACGTCGAGCGCAACGACGGCTCCGTGCCGCTCACCTTCGTACAGATGTGGCTGGCCCCGCAGGACCCGGGCGGCGACCCCGCGTACGAGATCGTCCACGGCATCGCCGACTCCACCCCGTACGCCGTTCCCGAGGCGGGCGCCGTGCTGCACGTCCGGCGGCTGGGCACGGCGGGGGAGCGGACCGCGGTGCCGGACGCGGCGCGGGCGTACGTGCACGTCGTACGGGGTGCCGTGCGGCTCGGGCCGCACGGGCTGGAGCCCGGGGACTCCGTGCGGGCCGAGGGGGAGAAGGGGCTGGAGCTGGTCGCCGTCTCCGCCCCGGCCGAGGTGCTGGTCTGGGAGCTCGGCGAGTGACGGCCCGTCAGTTCTCGGTGGTCGGCTCCTCCGCGTTGCGCCACACCGTGATGTCCACCGACACGTAGTCGCTGGGGTCGCCGCTCGCCGCCGCGCCCTGGAAGGTGACCAGGCCCATGTGGCCGGAGTTGGTGCGCACGCACATCTGGGAGCCCTTGGAGACCTGGCCGAGCTTGACGGAGTCCGTGTACCGGGTCTCGTTCCGGCAGGTTTCGAGGGACCCCTTCTGGGCGTTGTTCAGCAGGACGAGCTTGTCGCTGCTGCTGCCCAGCTTCTTCTCCCCGAACAGGCTGTCCGAGTAGTAGTAGAAGTCCCCGTCGTCCTCGTACGACACGCCCAGCTCACTGTCGAGGGGCTTGGGCGGGGAGTCCGCGAAGCGCACGTAGTAGTTGCCGGGGATGTTGACGCCCTTGAAGGTGACCGGCTCGGGGTCGGCCTTCGGCTTGGACTCGGAGGACTCGGCGGAACCACCGCCCGAACCCGTCGACGTACCGCCGGAGGAGCTGCTCGACGAGCCGCTCGACGAATCCGTGAGGCCCTTCACGAGCGACGCGCAGCTCCCGAGCAGCCCCAGGCCGAACACCGCCGCGACGCCGATCCCGATCCACTTGCCGACGTTGCTGCGGCGCGGCGGGACGGGCATCGGGCGAGGGTGGCCCTGCGGATGCCCCTGCGGATGTCCCTGCGGATGTCCTTGAGGATGGCCCTGCGGGTACGGCTGCTGCCAGACCCCCGGCTGCGGGTACGGCGCCTGGTGCCCGGTCGGCACGGTGTGCGGCCCCGACTGCGGGTGGTACGGCGTCGACGGCGGGCCCGCCGGGCCCGGCGGGGGCGGGGTGGACGGCCCGGAGTGCATCGTCGGGGCCGCGTGCATCGTCTGCGCGCCGTGGTCCACGGACGGCGAACTCAGCTGGGTCACCGGGGCGGTGGCCGGCGGGGCCTGGGTCGCCGAGGTGGCGGCCTCCGCGGCCCTGTTCCGCGCGGCCAGCAGGTCCGCCGACGCCGAGACCCGCCGGGTGATGTCGGCGCCGATCGCCTCCGGCAGCCAGGAGCCCGACTGCACCAGCGGGGTGGGCGAGGCCTCCTGGCAGAGGGCGACGACCTCGGCGGGGGAGGGGCGGTCGGCCGGGTCCTTGGCCAGGCAGCGCTCGATGAACCGGAGTTCGTCGGCGAGGCCGCTCAGGTCGGGCTCCTCGTGGACGATCCGGTACAGCACGGCGTGCGAGGGGCCGTCGCCGTACGCGCCGGACCCGCGCGCCGCGAACGCGGCCACCTGGCCGAGCGCGAAGATGTCCGACGCGGGCGTGACCGGCTTCCCGGCCGCCTGCTCCGGCGACATGAAGGCCGGGGTGCCGATGGACACGCCGGTGCCGGTCAGGGCGGTGGCGTCGGCGGCGCGCGCGATGCCGAAGTCGATGACCCGGGGCCCGTCGGCGGCGAGCAGCACGTTGGAGGGCTTCAGGTCGCGGTGGACGATGCCCGCGCCGTGGATGACCGACAGTGCCTCCGCGACCCAGGCGAGCAGCAGCAGGACGGAGTTCAGCGGCAGCGCGCCGTGCTCGGCGACCGCCGCGTGCAGGGACGGGCCGGGCACGTAGGCGGTGGCCAGCCAGGGCTGCGCGCCCTCGGTGTCGAGGTCGAGGACGGGGGCGGTGTAGAGGCCCTGCACGCGCTGGGCGGCCCGTACCTCCTGCTTGAACCGGCGGCGGAACTCGGGGTCCTCGCTCAGCTCCGGCCGGATCGTCTTCAGCGCGATCGGGTGCCCGCCCGGCGTGTACGACAGATAGACCGTGCCCATGCCGCCGGAGCCGAGCCGTGCCGCGAGCCGGTAGCTCGCCACGGTCGTCGGGTCCCCGGCCTCCAACGGCCGGAACTGCCCGCCCGCGCGAACCTCGCTCATGATGCTCCCCCGAAAGCTGTGCGGCTGATGTGCACGGGGGAGGCTAGCCGACGGATCGGTGCCGGGGACCGCTCGGACCGGCCACCCGCCCCTTCCGTCGAAGAGTTGTCGCTTCCTTCACGAATCAGACACCGTTCCCGACCTCGGCGAGCACAGCGTCCGTGAACGGCGTCCACGCCTCGACCGCCCACGGCCCGAACGCCCGGTCCGTCAACGCCACACAGGCCACACCGGCGACGGGGTCGATCCACAGGAAGGTGCCCGACTGCCCGAAGTGCCCGAACGTCCCCGGTGACGACGAAGTCCCCGTCCAGTGCGGTGCCTTGGAGTCCCGGATCTCGAAGCCGAGCCCCCAGTCGTTGGGGTTCTGGTGCCCGTAGCCCGGCAGGACGCCCTTCGTGCCCGGGTACTGCACGGTCATCGCCTCCGCGACGGTCCGCAGGTCCAGCAGCCGGGGTGCCTGCACCTCGGCGGCGAACCGCACCAGGTCGTCGACGGTCGAGACGCCGTCCTTCGCGGGGGAACCGTCGAGGGAGGTGGACGTCATCCCCAGCGGTTCCAGCACCGCCTGCCGCGCGTACTCCGCGAACGGGATGTCCGCCGCCTTGGCCACATGGTCCCCGAGCGCCTCGAACCCGGCGTTGGAGTACAGCCGCCGCTCCCCGGGAGCCGCCGTCACCCGGTGCTCGTCGAAGGCCAGCCCCGAGGTGTGCGCCAGCAGATGCCGCACGGTCGACCCCGCCGGGCCCGCCGCCTCGTCCAGCTCGATCGCCCCCTCCTCGTACGCGACCAGCGCGGCGTACGCGGCGAGCGGCTTGGTGACCGAGGCCAGCGCGAACCGCCGCCCGAGCGGACCGTGGGTCCCGAGGACGGTTCCGTCCGCCCGTACGACGGCCGCGGCGGCCGTGGGAACCGGCCAGTTCTCGATCAACGCGAAGCTCTGCAGAGACATGCGCACGAGCCTAAGCGGCTCAGAGGTCCAGCTGCATCAAGGGGTCGGGCCTGCGCAGGAAGCCCATCGACGCGTACAGCGGCTCGGCGTCGGGGGAAGCGGTGAGGTGGACGTATCCGGCGCCGCACTCCCGGAACCAGTCGACCAGGGCCTCCATGCAGGCGCGGGCGTAGCCCCGGCGCCGGCAGTCCGGGTCGGTGGCCACGCTGAAGACGTGCCCGACCCCGCCACGCGGATTGCCGGCCCGCCCGATCCGGTAGTCGATGGTTCCCACCACCAGCGCGGCGAGCGTGCCCGGCCGCTCCGGACGGTCGACGACGAACGCCGCGAACTCCCCGTCGGAACCGGCGAGTCGGCGGCGCAGCGTGGGCAGGGACTCGGTGTGCCAGTCGGTCGGACCACCCGCTCCCGGGGGCGACATCGAGTCGATCATCACCTGGCGCAGCCGGAGCACTTCCGCCGCGTCCGCGGCCGTGGCACGTCGTACAGGATTCATGCCCGCACGCTAACCAGCGGGATCACGTCACGTCCTCGTGTTTTCTCACCGTATTCGCTTGCTTGGAGCGCACTCCAGGGTTTTAGCGTGGGGGTCATGACGGTGATGGAGACCACGAGTACGACGAGTGCCACGAGTGCCGCCGGTACCGAGGGTTGCGCCGGTCCACCGCTGAAGCCTCGGCGGCCGGACGGGCAGGACAGGTACACGATCAGCGAGGTCGTCGACCTCACCGGTCTGACGGCGCACACGCTGCGCTGGTACGAGCGGATCGGACTGATGCCGCACATCGACCGCTCCCACACCGGCCAGCGCCGCTACCGCAACCGCGACCTCGACTGGCTCGACCTCGTCGGCAAGCTCCGGCTGACCGGCATGCCGGTCGCCGACATGGTCCGGTACGCGGAACTGGTGCGCGAGGGCGACCACACCTACTCCGAGCGCTTCGAACTGCTCAAGGCGACCCGGCAGGACGTCCTGTCCCGGATCGCCGAGCTCCAGGACACCCTGAACGTACTCGACCGCAAGATCAACTTCTATGCTGACGCCGGGCAGGCCCTGGCGTCGGAGAGGGCCTCATGACGGACGGCAGGATCGCGAAGGCACGGCTGGGCACCGACGGACCTCAGGTCGGTGTACAGGGCCTCGGCTGTATGGGCATGAGCTTCGCGTACGGCCCCTCGGACGCGGCGGAGTCCAGGGCCACCCTGGATCGCGCGCTGGAACTGGGCGTCACGCTCTACGACACGGCGCACGCGTACGGTGCCGGGGAGAACGAGAGGTTCCTCTCCCCCTTCTTCAAGGCGCACCGCGACGACGTCGTCATCGCCACCAAGTTCGGTCTGGCGGTCGACCCCGACGACCCGACCAAGCGGATCATCCGCAACGACGCGGCGTACATCCGCGAGTCCGTCGAGGGGAGCCTGCGCCGCCTCGACGTCGACGTGATCGACCTCTACTACATGCACCGCCGTGACGTGAGCGTCCCCATCGAGGAGAGCGTCGGCGTCATGGCCGACCTGGTCCGCGAGGGCAAGGTCAAGCAGCTGGGCCTCAGCGAGGTCACGGCCGCCGAACTCCGCGCGGCCCACGCCGTGCACCCCATCGCCGCCCTGCAGTCCGAGTGGTCCCTCTTCAGCCGGGACATCGAGGCGAACGTCGTCCCCACCGCCCGCGATCTCGGCATCACCCTCGTCGCCTACTCCCCCCTCGGCCGAGGTTTCCTCACCGGCTCCTTCGCCAAGGCCGAGGACCTCACCGCCGACGACTTCCGCCGCCAACAGCCCCGCTTCACCGGCGACAACGCCACCGCCAACGCGACCCTCCTCGACCCCGTCCGCAAGGTCGCCGAGACCCACGACGCCACCCCGGGCCAGATCGCCCTGGCCTGGGTCCAGCAACAGGCCTCCCTGCACAACCTCCCGGTGGTCCCCATTCCGGGCACCCGCAAGCCCGGCAGGGTGGAGGAGAACGCGGCGGCCACGAGGATCGCCCTGACCGAGGACGACCTGGCCCTGCTGGAACCGATAGCGGCACAGGTGGCGGGCGACCGCTACGCGGACATGCGCTTCACGTCGGCAGGAAGGGAGTAGGGCGGAGCTTTCAGACGGGGCGAGGCGAAGTGTTCGGTCAGGGCGAGGCGAGCTGTTCAGCCATCAGACGGGGCGAGGCGAACTGTTCAGCCAGGGGCGGCGAGGGCTCTTGCTTTTAGGGGCGCGGGGAACTGCGCGACAAGCCACGACGCACCCGCACCCGTATCCGTATCCGGCAACGACACGATCCCCGAACGGCGAGTGGCTACAACTCGGCCAACAGCTCCGCCTTCTTCACACTGAACTCCTCGTCCGTCACCAGCCCCGCCTCGTGCAACTCCCCAAGATGCCGGATCCGGTCGGCGATGTCGGCCGGATCCCGCCGAGGCCCGGCCTCGACCGCAGCCACAGCCGCGGGCCCCGCGGAGCGAACCGCCGCCAACACGGCCGCGGCGAACGGCAACGACTCGTGCACCGGCCCGTACCCCAGCCCGAACACGACGGCGGCGGGATCGTGGTCGGGTTGCGGCGGCTGCTCACTGGAGTCATCACGTCGCAGCAATCGCAGATACCCCTCGAAGACCTCCGGCGAGCGCCACTCGACCCCGCTCAGCGCAGCGACCGGGAAACTCTGGTCCCCGGCCTTCCACTTCGCCGACGACGCCCCCGTCCAGAACCACCGGAACGACACGGACCGCCCGTCGAAGGAGGCCTTCCCGTCGTACGCCTTGAAGTGCAACGGCACTTCCGGCGCCGCCACCAGGAAACGATCGGCGGGCCCCGACTCGGTCAACCGGGCCCGCAGTTCGTCGGCGTAGTACTCCGCGAGCGTCTCCCGCTCGGCCGGCAGCACCAGCCGGTACGGGTCGGAGCCCTCCTTGAGCTGGTCCGCCGCCGCCTCCATCAGCGGATCGGCGCCCGGTCGCGGCACGGCGCGCAGTACGACGGTGCCCCGCTTACCGGGTGTCAGTGTCACCCCCGCGATCGCCTCCAGGGGGATGCGTCGCTCACCGAGCGCCTGGAAGAGCTTCGGCGTGCGAATCCCCCGTTCGAAGCGGATGAGCACGGAGTCGGACTCGAACTCCCAGGCGGCATGAAATCCGGCCAGTACGTCACCCATGCGGCTCATCGTATGCGTGCGACGCGGGGAAGTCCCGACCGTGGCGAACCGCACTTTTACCCTCCTCTACGCGCGTCAGGCCGCAGTGCTGTCGGACAGACCCGCAAGGCACGCGTCGTCCTTCCGGGCACAGTGCACCGACTCATAGGCGCCGATGCCGATTTCGGCGAAGTTGTACAGGCTTTCGGTACCCGGCTCGAAATAGCCGCTGTGCCCTTGGGCGTCGGCCGCCGACAGGATGCGCGCCCCGAACTCCGAGGAGACCGGGTCGGCCCCGTGGCCGAGCCCGCCGACCTCCAGGTACGGCACGTCCTGGATCCAGTCGTCGGCGTCCCGCATGGCCCACACCCGGGCCGGGGTACGCAGCTGTCCGACCGTCTCGGCGCGCATGCCGGGGCTGCCCGCGACCGCGATGTCGGTGACCCGCGACGGCAGCGAGGGTGCGGCCACCCCGCACACCACCGAGCCGTAGCTGTGGCACACCAGCGCGACGGTGGAACCGCCGGGCAGGCTCCGCACCAGCGCGTTCAGCCGGACCGAGCCCTGTTCGGCGCGGAGCGCGGTGGCCGAGTCGAGGCCGAGGCCGGTGGGCGCGGTGTAGTCGGCCCAGGCGATCACGGCCGTACGCGTCCCGGGGCTCGCCGAACGCTCGGCCTCGTAGAGCGCTTCGGCCATGCCGACGGGCGCGGAGTACCGGCGGTTGGTGCGCTGGAAGTTGATGACGTTGGTGTCGACGCCGGGGACGACGACCGAGACGCGCTCCGCCTTGTCGAGGCTGCCGAAGACCTCGGCGACCCGGCCGTTGCCCTCGGGGCTGAAGGCGAGGATGTGCCGCTTCCTCACGGCGAGCATGTCGAGGCGGTGCATCCGGCGGCCGGCCTCGTACCGGCCGGTCTCGGAGAGCCGCTGGTCGTGCATGCGTTCCTGTTCAAGATCGCTCTGTTGCTTCAGCGCGATGCGGTTGGCCCGGTAGCGCAGCTCGACGGGGGCGCCGTTCATGTTGCCGACGGCGAGCGGATACCGGTGGGCGAGCCTGGTGCGCTGGTACGCGGTGAGCGAGGCGAAGAAGGCGGCCAGGCGATGCGGGGACGATTCGGCGTCCGGCAGTTCGCGGCCGTCGAGGTGTCCGCGCTGCCACGAGGAGAGCGACGCCTGCAGCGGCGACTCCTCGCGATGGCTGCGGATCGCGGTCCAGCCGGTGGTCGCCAGCATCACGAAAACCACGGCCAGCGCCAGTAGTGCGCGCCAGACGTTCAGTTGCGGGGAGGAGTCGAAGGAAGTCACTGAAAGGACACACTAAGAGAACGGAAGGGTCTCGCGTTAACCAAGTGAGAGGGATCACGTTTCGATCACGCCCCGTTCCGCGCGGTGCGCCGAGAAGGTCCCGATGATGCCGTTCCCTACGTCTTTCAGCCAGTGCGCCACTTTTCGGCCAACGTCGGCCGTACGGCGTCCAGATGCGCGGCGGTCAGTTCGCGCATCGCGTCCTTGCTGAGGTCGCCGCCCAGGGCCCACATGCGTTCGGTCACCCGCATCACCCCGCCGAAGAGGGCCACCGCCACCCGCGGCCGGGGGTCGGTGTCCACGTCGAGCCCCTCGCGCTCGGCGATGATCCGCTCGATCTCCCGCGCCACCTCGTCCGAGCGGCGCAGATGCGCGGCCAGCAGCGCGGGCGTCGACTCGATCATGCCGTAGGCGCGCAGATGGAGGTCGACGGGAACGACCTGGTCGACGGCCTCGCCGATGGCGTCCCAGCCCTCCAGGACGGCGTTGCGCATCGCCTCCAGCGGCGCCTCGTGCGCCGGCCGGGCGCGCACGGCTGCCAGGAAGTGTTCCTGGGTGAGGCCCACCACCGCGAGCGCGGCCTCCTCCTTGCCCGCGAAGTAACGGAAGAAGGTGCGCTGCGAGACGTCGACGGCCTCGGCGATCTCGTCGACCGTCGTCGCCTCGTACCCCTGGCTCGTGAACAGCTCCAGGGCGGCGCGCAGCAGCGCGTCGTGCGTGCGCTGCTTCTTCCGCTCGCGCAGTCCCGGCCGCTCCTGAGCCGTCGTCGCCGCCGTCTCCATGAACCCTCGTCTCCACCCGCCCCTGCGGCGAGTGACGTGACAGTTACCGACTTGTGAACTGGTTTGTCAACTGTCAGTGACTGTCATTAGTCTCGCGCGTATGACTAGTCAGACCACTGTCGACAAGACGGGACCGGGGGACAAGGCGCCAGTCGTCCCGTCGGACCCGACGACGAACCAGGGCCGGGGCCTGCGCGGCCATCCCTGGTTCACCCTCCTCACCGTGGCCGTCGGCGTGATGATGGTCGCCCTCGACGGCACCATCGTGGCGATCGCCAACCCGGTCATCGCGGACGACCTGAAGGCGAGTTTCGCCGAGGTCCAGTGGATCACCAACGCGTACTTCCTCGCGCTGGCGGTCACGCTCATCACCGCGGGCAAGCTGGGCGACCGCTTCGGCCACCGCCAGACCTTCCTCATCGGCGTGGTCGGCTTCGCCGCCGCCTCCGGAGCCATCGGCCTGTCCGACTCGGTCGCCTTCGTCGTGGTCTTCCGGGTATTCCAGGGCCTGTTCGGCGCGCTGCTGATGCCGGCCGCACTCGGCCTGCTCCGTGCCACCTTCCCCGCCGAGAAGCTGAACATGGCGATCGGCATCTGGGGCATGGTCATCGGCGCCTCCACCGCGGGCGGCCCGATCCTCGGCGGCTTCCTCGTGGAGAACGTCAGCTGGCAGTCGGTGTTCTGGATCAACGTCCCCGTCGGCGTCCTCGCCGTGGCGCTGGGCGCCTGGATCCTGCTGGACCACCGTGCCGAGAACGCCCCGCGCTCCTTCGACATCCTGGGCATAGCCCTGTTGTCCGGGGCCATGTTCTGCCTGGTCTGGGCGCTCATCAAGGCCCCCACGTGGGGTTGGGGCGACGGCCTGACGTGGACCTTCGTCGTCGCGTCCGTCGCCGGCTTCGGCTTCTTCGCCCTCTGGGAGACGAAGGTCAAGGAGCCGCTGATCCCGCTGGGCCTCTTCCGTTCCGTCCCCCTGTCCGCTGGTGTCGTCCTGATGGTCCTGATGGCCATCGCCTTCATGGGCGGCCTGTTCTTCGTGACCTTCTACCTCCAGAACGTGCACGGGATGAGCCCCATCGACGCGGGTCTGCACCTTCTCCCGCTCACCGGCATGATGATCGTCGGCTCGCCGCTGGCGGGCGCGATCATCACCAAGGCCGGACCGCGCATCCCGCTGGCCGGCGGCATGGCTCTCACCGCGATCGCCATGTACGGCATGTCGACGCTGGAGACCGACACCGGCAGCGCCGTGATGTCCCTCTGGTTCGCGCTCCTCGGTCTCGGCCTCGCCCCGGTCATGGTCGGCGCCACCGAGGTCATCGTCGGCAACGCGCCCCTGGAGCTGTCCGGTGTCGCCGGCGGCCTCCAGCAGGCCGCGATGCAGATCGGCGGCAGCCTCGGTACGGCCGTGCTGGGTGCGGTGATGGCCTCCAAGGTCGACGGTGACCTGCCGGGCAACTGGACGGACGCCGGGCTCCCGCCGCTCACCGAGGCCCAGCTCGGCCAGGCCTCCGAGGCCGTCCAGGTCGGTGTCCCCCCGGTCGCCGAGGGCACCCCGCCGGAGATCGCCGCGAAGATCGCCACGGTCGCGCACGACACGTTCATGTCCGGCATGAGCCTGGCGTCCCTCGTCGCCGCCGGTGTGGCGGCGATCGCCGTCCTCGTGGCGTTCCTGACCAAGCGCGGCGAGAACGTGGAGGCGGGTGCCGGAGCGGCGCACATCTGACAGCTCCGCGGCCGCCTCGCGCGCGGGTTTCCGCCCGGATTCGCCTATCAGGGTGGCAACGCTGAAGATCGCTTCCACCCGGTACGCGCCGCAGGTGACAGTGGGTCAAGTCCTCCGCACGGCATGGTCGTTGGCGGCGGAGCGACCCGGGGGTCTGCGGCGCGCTGCCGGAGGGGGGCGGCGCGCGCAGACAGTTCCGCCGACTCTCCCCGGTTTCAACCACGCCGGACGGGTACTCGCCGTTCTGTACGCGAACTGACCGCGAGGTTCAGGGAGTTGTTGACGATGGCGGGCTTTGGGCAGGGTACGCGCAGGCACCCCCGATCACGTGGCCGGACGTGGTCACGGAGCGGGCCGGATCGCGCGACCCTCGGGATCATCGGAGTCATCTGCGCGATCGCGGGATTCTTCGTCCTGGGCATCATTCTCGGCCCGGTGGCGATCGTCTGCGGCTGGCTGGCCATGAACCGCACCTGGTCCGGCGCCCGCCCCGTTCCCGCGATCATCGCGGTCGTTCTGGGTGCCATCGACACCGTCCTGGCCATCATCTGGCTGGCGGGCACGGCCACGCCGGGCGCAGGTTTCTTCTGACCCGGTCGGAGTGAGGAAAAGGGCAGGGGCTCTCGGCAGCGGCCGAGGGCCCCTTTTCCGGATAGCCGCGGTGGAGGTTCTCAGGGGCGCGGGGAACTGCGCGACCAGCCACGAAGCACCCGCACCCGCACCTGCACCCGCACCCGCACCCGCGAACGCACCCGCACCCGCACCCGCGAACGCACGGTGGACCCGCAATCATCGGCGCTGCTTCTCCATGGCCGCCCCCGGCGCGGCCCGCAACGCCGAGACCTCCGCCCGCAACAGCCGGACCTCCTCCGCCAGCTCCACTATCGCCGCCGTCTGACGCCGCTCCTCCGCGTCGTCCTTCTCGAACCGCGATATGAACCACGCCGCGATGTTCGCCGTCACCACACCCAGCAGCGCGATCCCCGACAGCATCAGCCCGACCGCCAGCACCCGCCCCAGCCCGGTGGTCGGCGCATGGTCCCCGTACCCCACCGTCGTCATCGTCGTGAACGACCACCACACCGCGTCGTCCAACGTGTCGATGTTCCCGCCGGGGGCATCCCGCTCCACGGACAGCACCGCCAGCGACCCGAACATCAACAGCCCGACGACCGCCCCGCCGACATACGTCGTGAGCCGTATCTGCGAGGCCATCCGCGCCCGCTGCCCCGCCAGCAGCAACGTCGCCACGACCCGCAGCAGCCGCAGCGGCTGGATCATCGGCAGCAGCACGGCCGCCAGGTCCAGCCACCGGGTCCGCACGAACTCCCGGCGCCGCTCGGTGAGCGCCAGCCGGACGACGTAGTCGAGCGCGAACGCGGCCCACACCCCCCACTCGGCGGCTTCGCACCACCACTCCACCTGGTCGCTAGCGTCCGGCCGGACGATCGGCACGGCGTACGCGACGGCGAAGACCAGGGCCAGGCCGAACAGTGGCCGCTGTGTGTGCTGTTCCCAACGGAGCTGTGCCGAGGCGGTTCGCTGCTTCATGGCCGCATCGTAGAAAACATGCAAGGGGTGGTGAACCCATCGGTTCACCACCCCTGGACACCGCAGACCGTGTTGTACGGCTCAGCCGGGCGCAGCGGCTACGCGTCGCCGCCCGCGGCGCCCGGGTCGGCCGCCGCCACGTCGAGCAGCTGGTAGCGGTCGATGGCCTGCTTGAGCACCGAACGGTCGACCTTGCCCTCGCGTGCCAGCTCGGTCAGCACCGCGACCACGATCGACTGCGCGTCGATGTGGAAGAAGCGCCGGGCCGCACCCCGGGTGTCCGCGAAGCCGAAGCCGTCCGCGCCCAGCGACTGGTACGTGCCGGGCACCCACCGCGAGATCTGGTCCGGCACCGACCGCATCCAGTCGGAGACGGCCACGAACGGCCCCTCGGCGCCGCTCAGCTTCTTCGTCACGTACGGCACGCGCTGCTCCTCCTCGGGGTGCAGCAGGTTGTGCCGCTCCACCTCGACGGCCTCGCGGCGCAGCTCGTTCCAGGAGGTCGCCGACCAGACGTCCGCCTTCACGTTCCAGTCGGCGGCCAGGATCCGCTGCGCCTCGATCGCCCACGGCACCGCGACACCGGAGGCGATGATCTGCCCCGGGATCGAGCCCGACTCGCCGGCCTTGACGCGATGGATGCCCTTGAGGATGCCGTCCACGTCCACGTCCGCCGGCTCGGCCGGGTGCTGGATCGGCTCGTTGTAGACGGTGAGGTAGTAGAAGACGTCCTCGCCCGGCTTGCCGTCCGCGGTCTCGCCGTACATCCGGCGCAGACCGTCCTTCACGATGTACGCGATCTCGTACCCGTACGCCGGGTCGTACGCGACACAGCCCGGGTTCGTCGAGGCGAGCAGCTGCGAGTGCCCGTCCGCGTGCTGCAGACCCTCACCGGTCAGCGTCGTACGGCCGGCGGTCGCGCCCAGGACGAAGCCGCGCGCCAGCTGGTCGGCCATCTGCCAGAACTGGTCGCCGGTGCGCTGGAAACCGAACATCGAGTAGAAGACGTAGACCGGGATGAGCGGCTCGCCGTGCGTGGCGTACGCCGAACCGGCCGCGATCAGCGAGGCCGTACAGCCGGCCTCGGAGATGCCGTCGTGCAGCATCTGCCCCGTCGGCGACTCCTTGTAGGCGAGCAGCAGATCGCGGTCGACCGCCTCGTACTGCTGGCCCAGCGGGTTGTAGATCTTCGCGCTCGGGAAGAACGAGTCCATACCGAAGGTGCGGTACTCGTCGGGCGCGATCAGTACGAACCGCTTGCCGATCTCCTTGTCCCGCATGAGGTCCTTCAGCAGTCGTACGAACGCCATGGTGGTGGCGATGGACTGCTGACCGGAACCCTTCTTCACACTCGCGTACGTCTTGTCCTCGGGCAGGGGCAGAGGCTTCGCACGCACGACCCGCGTCGGGACGTACCCGCCGAGGCCCTTGCGGCGGTCGTGCATGTACTGGATCTCCTCCGAGTCCCGCCCCGGGTGGTAGTACGGCGGTGCGCCGGACTCCAGCTCCTTGTCGGAGATGGGCAGGTGGAGGCGGTCGCGGAAGCCCTTGAGGTCGGCGACCGTCAGCTTCTTCATCTGGTGCGTGGCGTTGCGGCCCTCGAAGTTCGGGCCCAGCGTCCAGCCCTTGACCGTCTTCGCCAGGATGACCGTCGGCTGGCCCTTGTGCTCGTGGGCGGCCTTGTACGCCGCGTAGATCTTCCGGTGGTCGTGACCGCCGCGGCCCAGGTGCAGGATCTGGTCGTCGGTCATGTTCTGGACCATCGCGCGCAGCCGCTGGTCGTCACCGAAGAAGTGGTCGCGGATGTACGCGCCGGTCTCGGTGGCGTACGTCTGGTACTGGCCGTCCGGAGTGGTGTTCATCCGGTTGACCAGCACACCGTCGCGGTCCTGTGCGAGCAGCGGGTCCCAGGAGCGGTCCCAGACCAGCTTGATCACGTTCCAGCCGGCGCCGCGGAACTGCGACTCCAGCTCCTGGATGATCTTGCCGTTGCCGCGCACCGGCCCGTCGAGGCGCTGGAGGTTGCAGTTGACGACGAACGTGAGGTTGTCCAGGCCCTCGCGCGCGGCGATCGACAGCTGGCCGAGCGACTCCGGCTCGTCCATCTCGCCGTCGCCGAGGAACGCCCAGACATGGGACTTGGAGGTGTCCGCGATACCGCGTGCCTCCATGTACCGGTTCATCCGCGCCTGGAAGATCGCGCCCAGCGGGCCGAGGCCCATGGACACGGTCGGGAACTCCCAGAAGTCCGGCATCAGCCGCGGGTGCGGGTAGCTCGACAGGCCGTACGGCGCCTTCGACTTCTCCTGGCGGAAGGCGTCCAGCTGCTGGTCGTCGAGCCGGTCCAGCATGTACGCGCGGGCGTAGATGCCGGGGGAGGCGTGGCCCTGGAAGAAGATCTGGTCGCCGCCGTCGCCCTCCTCCTTGCCGCGGAAGAAGTGGTTGAAGCCCACGTCGTAGAGGGAGGCGGAGGAGGCGAAGGTCGCGATGTGGCCACCGACGCCGATGCCGGGCCGCTGGGCGCGCGACACCATCACGGCGGCGTTCCACCGGGTCGCGTTGAGGATCTTCCGCTCGATCTCCTCGTTGCCCGGGAAGAACGGCTCGGCCTTGGTCGGGATGGTGTTGACGTAGTCCGTGCTGCGCATCTCGGGCACGGCCACGCGCTTCTCACGGGCCCGCTCGATGAGCCGTAGCATCAGGTAGCGCGCGCGCTCACGGCCGCGCTCGTCCACGGCGGCGTCGAGCGAGTCGAGCCACTCCTGGGTCTCCTCGGGATCGAAGTCAGGGACCTGACTCGGAAGGCCGCCAATGATGATCGGATTGCGATCGGATCCGGAAGCCACGCTGTTCCTTAGCTGTCAGAGGGCCGCTCTTCAGGGGTTCTTCATGGGCGTTCACTAGGTGCCTGCACCGCCCCCATCGTGTACCTCGGGGACGCAAACGTCATCTCTACCGAGAGGTAACCAGGGCGCTTTCGTGCTCGACAAAGGTAGTAGAGGTATTCGATGCTCGTACCCCCGGATGGTTGCCGAATGCGCAAAACGGGCAGAACGGTGTGGCGTGTGTCACGTGAGGCTGAGAATCCGCGCAGAGAGTTGCGGTGACACGGCCCGGATCGTCACCGTTTCGGCGGTCTGGAAGGCTGGGTACTTGCGCGATCGGTCCCGCCCGTGTGGACTACGGCCAATGCTTCGCGCACGCGCGTGGCTGATTCCCCAGGGGGCGACCCCACCCGAACATGATCAGGAGGCAACCCGTGAGCGCGACCGCGGACCACGCGGAGGAGCGGACGAACCCTGCCGCAAGGCTGGGGTTCCAGCCCGAGCAGGTGGTCCAGGAGATCGGCTACGACGACGATGTCGACCAGGAGCTCCGCGAGTCCATCGAAGAAGTCGTAGGCAGTGAGCTCGTCGACGAGGACTACGACGACGTGGCCGATGCCGTCGTGCTGTGGTTCCGAGACGACGACGGCGACCTGACCGACGTACTGGTGGACGCCACCACGTACATCGAGGAGGGTGGCTCGATCCTGCTGCTGACGCCCAAGACAGGGCGGGACGGCTATGTGGAGCCCAGCGACATCTCCGAAGCCGCGACGACCGCGGGACTGTCCGCGTCGAAGAGCGTCAGCGTCGGCAAGGACTGGAGTGGGAGCCGGTTGGTGACGCCGAAGGCAGCGAAGTCGAAGAAGTGACGTGACCCGCGCCCCTGGAGAGAGGGCCCCTCAGGGGCCACCCCTCCAGGGGCGCGACGTTTCCCCTGCGTAGGCTGGGCCACCCGAACGGTCCATGAAGGGACTCAGGAACATCATGGCGATCCAGGTCGGCGACAAGGCTCCCGACTTCGAGCTCAGGGACAACCACGGGGCCACCGTGCGCCTCGCGGACTTCCGGGGCGAGAAGAACGTGGTGGTGCTCTTCTACCCGTTCGCGTTCACCGGGGTCTGCACCGGGGAACTGTGCGAGCTGCGGGACAACCTGCCGAAGTTCGGACACGACGACGTGCAGCTGCTGGCCGTGTCCAACGACTCGATCCACACGCTGCGGGTCTTCGCCGAGCAGGAGAACCTGGAGTACCCGCTGCTGTCGGACTTCTGGCCGCACGGCGAGGTCTCCCGGGCGTACGGCGTGTTCGACGCGGACAAGGGCTGCGCGGTGCGCGGCACGTTCATCGTCGACAAGGAGGGCGTCGTCCGCTGGTCGGTGGTCAACGCCCTGCCGGACGCCCGCGACCTGAACGAGTACCTCGCCGCCCTGGACACCCTGTGATTCCCGGGTTCCCGGCCCTGCAGGGAACGGGAACCCGTCACTAGGATCGACACGTTGATCCGACACCAACGCACGACGGGGCTCCCCGCCCCTGAAACCAAACGGAGGACTTCGTGGGAGTCAGCCTCAGCAAGGGCGGCAATGTATCGCTGACCAAGGAGGCGCCGGGCCTGACCGCGGTCATCGTGGGTCTGGGGTGGGACATCCGCACCACTACCGGCACCGACTTCGACCTGGACGCCAGCGCCCTGTTGCTGGACTCGTCGGGCAAGGTCAGCAGCGACGCCAACTTCATCTTCTTCAACAACCTGAAGAGCCCGGACGGCTCGGTCGAGCACACCGGCGACAACCTCACCGGTGAGGGCGAGGGCGACGACGAGCAGATCAAGGTCAACCTCGCGGGCGTCCCGGCCGAGATCGAGAAGATCGTCTTCCCGGTCTCGATCTACGACGCCGAGAACCGCCAGCAGTCCTTCGGCCAGGTCCGCAACGCGTTCATCCGCGTGGTGAACCAGGCCGGCGAGGCGGAGCTCGCCCGCTACGACCTGTCCGAGGACGCCTCCACCGAGACCGCCATGGTCTTCGGCGAGCTGTACCGGCACGGCGCCGAGTGGAAGTTCCGCGCCATCGGCCAGGGCTACGCCTCGGGTCTGCGCGGCATTGCCCAGGACTTCGGTGTGAACGTCTGAGCCACGGGGGAGGACCCC
This sequence comes from Streptomyces europaeiscabiei, assembly GCF_001550375.1. Lineage (GTDB taxonomy): Bacteria > Actinomycetota > Actinomycetes > Streptomycetales > Streptomycetaceae > Streptomyces > Streptomyces europaeiscabiei. Next base: position 48,458 of record NZ_LRTR01000403.1, read on the forward strand.
CCTGGACCTGCCGACTCACCACGTCCGGCGCCGCCGTCGTCACCGACCGCGGCGCCGGACGCGCTCGTACGACGCGGGCGGCCGCCCGCGCGTACGACCACAACTGAACAGTTGAGCAACTGAAGCTCGAAAATCGGGGAGGACCAGCACCATGGGCGTCACACTCGCCAAGGGAGGAAATGTCTCCCTCTCCAAGGCCGCGCCGAACCTCACTCAAGTGTTGGTCGGGCTCGGCTGGGACGTCCGGACCACCACCGGAGCCCCTTTCGACCTCGACGCCAGCGCACTGCTGTGTCAGGGCGGCCGGGTGCTGGGGGACGAGTGGTTCGTCTTCTACAACAACCTCACGAGCCCCGACGGCTCGGTCGAGCACACCGGCGACAACCTCACCGGCGAGGGCGACGGCGACGACGAGTCGCTGATCATCGACCTCTCCCGGGTGCCGGCCACCGTCGACAAGATCGTCTTTCCGGTCTCCATCCATGACGCAGAGAACCGCGGCCAGGCCTTCGGCCAGGTCAGCAACGCCTTCATCCGTGTCGTCAACCAGGCGGACGGCCAGGAACTCGCCCGTTACGACCTCTCCGAGGACGCCTCCACCGAGACCGCGATGATCTTCGGCGAGGTCTACCGCTACGGCGGCGAGTGGAAGTTCCGAGCGGTGGGACAGGGGTACGCGTCCGGGCTTCGAGGCATCGCGCTCGACTTCGGTGTGAACGTCTCGTAGCGCTATATGCGCAAAAGCCGGGGCCGTGTGGGGTGCGAGGGGTACCCGACTAGACTCGGGTTCAAAAATTGGTAAAGCCGCGCGCGGCGCGGGGGAACCCCGTACACACACGATTGGGTAGCCAGTGGTTCTGAAAACCTTCGGCTGGTCGTTCGCGGTCACCGCGCTCGGCTTGGTCGCTGCGGTTCTCTACGGCGGATGGGCGGCGTTCGGCGTCGTCGCCATCCTGTCCGTCCTGGAGATCTCGCTGTCGTTCGACAACGCGGTGGTCAACGCCGGCATCCTGAAGAAGATGAATGCCTTCTGGCAGAAGATCTTCCTCACCGTCGGCATCCTGATCGCCGTCTTCGGTATGCGGCTGGTCTTCCCCGTCGTCATCGTCGCCATCAGCGCCAAAGTGAGTCCGATCGAGGCCGTCGACCTGGCGCTCACCGACAAGGACCAGTACCAGCAGTACGTGACCGACGCCCACCCGTCGATCGCGGCCTTCGGCGGTATGTTCCTGCTGATGATCTTCCTGGACTTCATCTTCGAGGACCGGGACATCAAGTGGCTGGGCTGGCTGGAGCGTCCGCTGTCCAAGCTCGGCAAGGTCGACATGCTGTCGGCCTGTATCGCGATGATCGTCCTGCTGGTCACCGCGATGACCTTCGCCACCAACGCCCACCAGCACGGCGGCGTCCATGTCGACAAGGCGCAGACGGTCCTGATCTCCGGACTCGCGGGTCTCATCACCTATCTCATCGTGGGTGGTCTCTCCGGCTTCTTCGAGAACAAGCTGGAGGAGGAAGAGGAGCGCGAGCACGAGGAGGAGGAGGCGGCGGAGCGCGAGGGCAAGCCGCGTTCGGCCGTCGCCCTCGCCGGCAAGGCCGCGTTCTTCATGTTCCTCTACCTGGAGGTCCTGGACGCGTCCTTCTCCTTCGACGGTGTCATCGGCGCCTTCGCCATCACCAACGACATCGTCCTGATGGCGCTGGGCCTCGGCATCGGCGCGATGTACGTCCGGTCGCTGACGGTGTACCTGGTCCGCCAGGGCACCCTCGACGACTACGTCTACCTGGAGCACGGCGCGCACTACGCGATCGGCGCCCTCGCCGCGATCCTCCTCGTCACCATCCAGTACGAGATCAACGAGTTCATCACCGGTTCCATCGGTGTCATCCTGATCGCCTGGTCCTTCTGGTCCTCGGTGCGCCGCAACAAGGCGCTGGAGGCCGAAGAGGGAAAAGCTGACGCCGCCGACAAGGCGGAGGTCTCCTCGGGGGTGTGACCACCCGCGGGGTGAGGGAACGCTCCCAGCGGGGCGGCCGACGAGGACTCGTCCTCGTCGGCCGCCCCGCTGGTGGTTGACGCGACGAAACGGCAGTTGTGGGGCGGGCATGAGTTTCCTGGACAACCTCTGGCGCGGGCGGGCCTCGGAGTTCGACGCGGGCAGCGCGGCGACCAACGCGATCGAGCTGACCAAGCGGCACCAGAAGGTGTCCCTCTCCAAGCAGAACGCCGCGGCGGGCCATCTGCGCGTCAACCTGTCCTGGCGGATGCGGACGTCCGACATCGGCGGACCGAAGCGGCAGAGCGTGCTGCGGCACCCCTTCAAGGCGCTCAGGCCGGAGGAGGTGCAGGCGCACAGCCAGAGCATGGTGAACGTCGACCTCGACCTCGGCTGTCTGTATGAGCTGGCCGACGGGACGAAGGGGGTCGTGCAGCCGCTGGGCGGCTTCCTCGGGGACATCAACGATCCGCCGTACATGCGGCTCAGCGGGGACGACCGGTTCGGGTCGGGATCCGGCGAGACGATGTACATCAACCTGGACCACCGGGACGAGTTCAGGCGGATGCTGGTGTTCGTCTACATCTACGACCAGACGCCGGCTTTCGACCGTACGCACGCGGTCGTGACGTTGTATCCGAGCAACGGTCCGCGGATCGAGATAGGCCTGGACGAGAGGCATCCGCAGGCCCGGTCGTGTGCGGTGGTGATGATCGAGAACGTCAAGGGGGAGATCACCGTGCGCCGGGAGGTGAAGTTCGTCTATGGCTTCCAGGCCGAACTCGACCGGTTGTACGGGTGGGGGCTGCAGTGGGGGCGGGGATACAAGACGAAGGCCGAGCGTTCCTAGCCGCGTCGTGTCCGCGGGTTCGGTGAGGACTGGGCGCGCGGTTCCCCCCGCCCCTCAAGGCGTCTGGCGCCCCGGCCGTAGGCCCTCAGCGGCCGATGAACTGCGGCCCCTGCGGCGGTAGGCGGAAGTTCGGGTCCAGGGCCGCCGCTGTGGGCTGGGGGTAGCCGTACGCCGGGCCGTTGGCGGTGGCGGGGGTCGGCTGGGGGTGCGGGTAGCCGTAGGCCGGCTGGGTGGGCTGTGGTGCGGGGGCCGCGGGCGGGTAGCCGTACGAGGGCTGGGACGGGACGCCGGTCGGGGGCTGCTCGGGCGGCAGCGGGGCCGAGATCTCCGGGGCCGGGGTCTGGACCGTGGCGGTCTGGTCGGCGGTGGACTCGTCGACCGAGATGCCGAAGTCCGTGGCGAGGCCCTCCAGGCCGTTGGTGTAGCCCTCACCCAGGGCGCGGAACTTCCAGCCGCCGCCGCGGCGGTACAGCTCGCCGCAGATGAGGGCGGTCTCCTCGCCGGTCTCGGGCTTGATGTCGAAGTACGCCAGCGGCTCGGCGTCGGTGACCGTGGCGTCGTACAGCAGGATGCGCAGGGACGGCACGCTGTCGAAGGAGACGTCCCCGGCGGAGGCCACGAGGAGAATCTGGCTGACAGCGGACTCGACACCCGCCAGGTCGGTCTGGATCGTGTCGGTGAGGCCTTCGGCCACGCGCTTCTGGCCGAGCCGCCACACCTTGCCCGAGGGGTGGCGCGGCTGGTTGTAGAAGACGAAGTCCTCGTCGGACCGTACGCGGCCGTCGGGACCGAGGAGCAGCGCCGAGGCGTCGACCACCGGGACACCCTGCCCGGGCGCCCAGCGCAGCACGGCGCGGACCGCCGTGGCTTCGATCGGGACGTTCGACCCCTTCAGCATCGCGTGCGTCATGCGGTCATCCTGCCCTCTCGGTCCTGATCACGACAACGCGGGGGCGGGGAACCGCCGGTGAAACAGTCCAGCGCCCGTCATGGCCGGGTTACCAGAACTTCACGCCCGGTGGGAACTGATGTCACACATTTGTACGTACTATTACCGGCCACCATCGGGACCGGCCGCCTAGCAACCACGGGGGAATCACATGCGTCATTTCGGGCACGTCGCCCCTGCGGAGCGTCAGCGTCTCTTCTACCGGGAGCCGGGAGTCTTCGACGCGGACTCACCGGCCCGCGTGCTTGCCGCCGCGCTGGGTGCCACGCTCTACAGCCCGGCGACCCGGGAGCGGCTGGCCGACGACATCGTCAAGCAGGCCGGGCGTGGCGTGGTCTCCATGGTGCTGTGCCTGGAGGACTCCATCGACGACTCGGAGGTCGTGGGCGCCGAGGAGAACCTCGTCCGGCAGTTCGCCGACCTCGCCGGGCGGCCGGACGCCGAGCTTCCGCTGCTGTTCATCAGGGTCCGCTTCCCCGAGCAGATACCCGACCTGGTCAGCCGATTCGGCCCGGCCGTACGGTTGCTGTCCGGGTTCGTGTTCCCGAAGTTCACCGAGGAGCGGGGCGTCGCGTTCCTGGAGGCGCTCACCGCCGCCGAGGCCACGAGCGGGCGGCGGCTGTTCGGGATGCCGGTGCTCGAATCGCCCGAGCTGATGTACAGGGAGACGCGCGTAGAGGCGCTCCAGGGCATCGCCCACACCGTCGACAAGTACCGTGACCGGGTCCTCGCGCTGCGCCTCGGCGTCACCGACTTCTGCTCCTCCTACGCCCTGCGCCGGCCGCCCGACATGACCGCGTACGACGTCCAGATCGTCGCCTCCGTGATCGCGGACGTGGTGAACGTGCTGGGGCGCGCCGACGGCACCGGGTTCACCGTGACCGGGCCGGTGTGGGAGTACTTCCGGGTCCAGGAGCGCATGTTCAAGCCACAGCTGCGCACGAGCCCCTTCCTGGCGAACCGGGCCGGACAGTTGCGCGAGTCGCTCATCGAGCACGCGCTGGACGGTCTGCTGCGCGAGATCTCCCTCGACCAGGCCAACGGGCTGCTCGGCAAGACCTGCATCCATCCCTCGCACGTCCTGCCGGTGCACGCGCTGTCCGTGGTCAGCCACGAGGAGTTCAGCGACGCCCAGGACATCGTGCGGCCCGACCGCAACGGGGGTGGGGTACTGCGCTCCGCCTCCCGCAACAAGATGAACGAGGTCAAGCCGCACCGCGCCTGGGCGGAACGGGTTCTGCAGCGCGCCGAGGCGTTCGGGGTGGCCAACGAGGACATCGGGTTCGTGGACCTGCTGGCCGCGGGTCTGCCCGACTGAACCTCCCGCCCAGGACAGATGTGACAGACGTCCGCACTCACGTCGTACCGACTAAGGAATCGATGATTAACGCAGCGAACGACACGACCGGCACGTCCGACCCGTCCGGCGGGGTCTGGTCCGGTGCCTGGGTGGGCGAGCGGCTCGGGGTCGAACTGGTCGGGGACGAGGAACTGGGCGGGCTGCTGGGGCTCGCGCTGCGGCGCAATCCCAAGCGCGCCCATCTGCTGGTGTCGAACGTCCTCGGCAAGCATGTGCCGCAGTCGCCGGCCGTCGTGCACGGGCACGGGTTCGCGCTGGGCCGCCGGGTGCGGGAGCTGCTGGGCGCGGCCGGGGCACGGACCGCCGTCGTCCTCGGATACGCGGAGACGGCCACCGGGCTCGGGCACTCGGTCGCGGACGGGGTGGGCGAGGCGCCCTACCTCCACTCCACCCGGCGCCCGGTCGAGGGCGTCCACCAGGCGGGCGGCTTCGAGGAGTCCCACTCCCACGCGACGTCGCATCTGCTGCTGCCGGAGGACCCCACCCTGCTCGCGGGCCGGGGGCCGCTGGTGCTCGTCGACGACGAGTTCTCCACCGGGAACACGGTCCTCAACACCATCCGCGCGCTGCACGAGCGCTATCCGCGCAAGTGGTACGTCGTCGTGGCGCTGGTCGACATGCGGTCGGCCGCCGACCAGGGGCGGCTGGCCGAGTTCGCCCGGGAGATCGGGGCGCGGGTGGATCTGGTGGCCACGGCGAAGGGGACCGTGCGGCTGCCGGAGGGGGTGCTGGAGAAGGGGCAGGCGCTGGTCGCGGAGTACGAGGCCGCCTCCGCGGGGCCGGCCGGGAAGGGCGGGGCCTCGCAGGTCACCCCCGTCGATCTGGGATGGCCCGCCGGCTTGCCCGACGGGGGGCGGCACGGCTTCACCCCCGCG
>NZ_LRTR01000404.1 GCF_001550375.1 Streptomyces europaeiscabiei
CACGGCTGGAGAGCGCGCTGCCCGCCATGGCCGCGCGCCTCGCCGCGGCACTGCCGCCGGGGGCCCGGCGCGTGCTCGTGCTCGGCTTCGAGGAGCTGATGTACGCACCGCTGGCGCTCGCGCGGGAGCTTGAGCGGCTTGTGGAAGGGACGGCGAACGAGGCGGGACAGGGGCCGGAGATACGGTTCTCCACCACCACGCGGTCACCCGTCCTCGCCGTCGACGACCCCGGCTACGCGATCCGCAGCCGCATCGTCTTCCCCGCGCACGACGACCCCGCCGACGGGCCGGGGGAGCGGTACGCCTACAACGTGGCCGGTGGCGGCTTCGACGCGGTGGTCGCGGTGGTCGACTCGGCCGGGGACACGGCCGCCCTGCACGCCCCCGACGGGCTGCTGGCGACCCTCGCCGCCCACACCCCGAACGTCCTGCTCGCCGTGGTGCCGTCGTACGTCCCGCCGGTCCCGCAGCGCGGGGACACGCGGTCTCGGCCGAGCGCCGCCCCTGCGTCCTCCCGGTCGCCGAGGTCGATCCCCGGTACGACCGAACCCGGCGCGCCGACGCCCCCGACCCCGCACCTCCCCGAAAGGCCCTCCATGCTCCCCGACCCCCTGCGCGGTCCCGACTTCTCCTCCTACGCGCCCGACGAGGTCGGCTGGCTGTTGCGGGACCTCTCGGAGGTGACGTTGGAGGCACCGACCGAGGAGCGGGAGGAGGCCATCCAGAGCGGGGGCGCGCACTACGCGGAGTCCCTGCCGGTCGAGTACCAGCCCAGCGAGCAGTACCAGGCCCTCTTCCACAGCGCGCTCGAAACCTCCGCGGAGCGGATCGCCCTGGCCGTGGGGGTGGTGACCGAGACCGTGCTGGCCGAGCGGTCGGCGCGCCCCGTCCTCGTGTCGTTGGCGCGGGCCGGCACGCCCGTGGGCGTGCTGATGCGGCGCTGGGCGCAGTACCGGCACGGGGTCGAGGTGCCGCACTACGCCGTGTCGATCGTGCGGGGGCGCGGTATCGACGCCAACGCGCTGCGGTGGCTGGCCGCTCATCACGACCCCGCCGACGTGGTGTTCGTCGACGGCTGGACCGGCAAGGGCGCGATCACCCGTGAACTGGCCGCCGCCCTGCTGGAGTTCGAGAAGTCCGACGGCATCACCGGGTTCGACCCGGAGATCGCCGTGCTCGCCGACCCGGGGTCGTGCGTGCGGACGTACGGGACGCGGGAGGACTTCCTGATCCCGTCCGCCTGCCTCAACTCCACGGTCTCCGGGCTGATATCGCGGACCGTGCTGCGCTCGGACCTCGTCGGGCCCGACGACTTCCACGGGGCCAAGTTCTACCGGGAGCTGGCCGGCGTCGATGTGTCGGTCGGCTTCCTGGACGCCGTGGCCGAACGCTTCGACGCCGTCGCGGACGCCGTGGACGCCCGTACCGAGGAACTGCTCGCCGCCGATCGCACGCCCACCTGGGAGGGCTGGGCGGCCGTCGAGCGGATCAGTGAGGAGTACGGGATCCACGACGTGAACCTGGTCAAGCCCGGTGTCGGGGAGACCACTCGGGTGCTGCTGCGCCGGGTACCGTGGAAGATCCTCGCGCGGGCCGGGGCGGGCGCGGATCTCGACCACGTACGTCTGCTCGCCGAACAGAGAGGGGTACCGGTGGAAGAGGTGGCCGAACTGCCGTACACATGCGTGGGGTTGATCCATCCGCAGTACACGCGGGGCGCGACCGGCGCCGACGGCAGGGCGGTGGCGGTCTGATGCCGGGCCCCAGGGTTCTCGTCGCGAGCGATCTCGACCGCACGCTCATCTACTCGGCCGCCGCGCTCGCGCTGACCATGCCGGACGCGCGGGCGCCCCGGCTGCTCACCGTCGAGGTGCACGAGAGCCGGCCGCTGTCCTACATGACGGAGACGGCCGCGGGGCTGCTCGCCGAGCTGGGGGACGCGGCGGTGTTCGTGCCGACGACGACCCGGACACGGAAGCAGTACCAGCGGATCAGCCTGCCGGGGCCGGAGCCGACGTACGCGATCTGCGCCAACGGCGGGCATCTGCTGGTGGACGGCGTCACGGACGTCGCCTGGCACGAGCGCGTCACCGCCCGGCTCGCGGACGAGTGCGCGCCGCTCGCCGAGGTGCGGGACCACCTGGAGGCCACGGCGGACCCGGCGTGGGTGCGCAAGCACCGGATCGCGGAGGATCTGTTCGTCTATCTCGTCGTCGAGCGTGAGCTGCTTCCCGAGGAGTGGGTGAAGGATCTCGCGGTCTGGGCCGAGAACCGGGGCTGGACCGTGTCCCTCCAGGGGCGCAAGATCTACGCCGTGCCGAAGCCGCTGACCAAGAGCGCTGCGATGAGGGAGGTCGCTCGGCGGACCGGGGCCGAGCTGACCGTCGCCGCGGGGGATTCGTTGCTCGACGCGGATCTGCTGCTCGCGGCGGACCGGGCCTGGCGGCCCGGGCACGGGGAGCTGGCCGAGGCCGGGTTCGTGGGGCCGACGGTCAGTGCTCTTTCCGAGCGGGGTGTGCTGGCCGGGGAGCGGATTCTTCGGGAGTTCCTGCGGGTCGCTCGGGAGCGGTGAGAAGGGTTCGGGTGCCGGTCAGGGGGTGGGGGTGCTGTGGTCGGCGGGCCGCTGGTTGTCAGGGGCTTGTCGCGCAGTTCCCCTCGCCCCTGAGGGGCGGCTGCGCCTGCCCCTCTTCAGGAAGCGGGCCAGCGCGAAGGTCAGGACCGCCAGGGCCGCTCCTCCAAGGACGATCTTCGAGTATGTCGAGGCGATCGCCGTCACCTCGGTCCAGTTGGCGCCCAGGAAGTAGCCGGCCAGGACGAAGGCCGTGTTCCACAGGGCGCTGCCCAGAGTGGTGAGCAGGGTGAAGACGGGCAGGGGCATGCGTTCCACGCCGGCCGGTACGGAGATCAGGCTGCGGAAGACGGGGATCATGCGGCCGAAGAAGATCGCCTTGGTGCCGTGCCTGAGGAACCAGGCCTCCGTCCTCTCGATGTCCGAGACCTTGACCAGGGGCAGCCTGGCGGCGATGGCGACCGTGCGGTCGCGGCCGAGAAGGGCGCCGACGCCGTAGAGGGCGAGGGCGCCGACGACGGAGCCCGCGGTGGTCCACAGCAGCGCGGCCAGGAGGCTCATCTGCCCGGTGCTCGCGGCGAAACCGGCGAGGGGGAGGATGACCTCGCTGGGGATCGGCGGGAAGAGGTTCTCCAGCGCGACGGCGAGGCCCGCGCCCGGCGCGCCCAGCAGATCCATCAGACCGATGATCCACAGGGGCGCGCCGCTCATCGACTCCGCTTGCATGGCTGTCATGGGGGCACGCTAGGTGAGCGAAGCTGAAGAGACCCTGAGGGAACGGTGAACGCCCGGGGGCCAGGCTGAGAAAGTGGTCAAAGCGCGCGTTCCGGCGGACGGCCGGTGAACGTTCCCGGGCCGTCGACCGTTGATCGAAGTGTGTTGATCAGCCGCAGCAGCCGCCGCCACAGCATCCGCCGCCCCCACCGCCCGCCCGGGGCGCGGGTGCGGACGCGGCGGCCGAACCCCCGACGGCGACCGTCGACAGGAGTTTGACCGTGTCGGAGTGGCCTTCGGGGCAGTCCGCGGGGGCGGACGACTCGGCCATCGGGCGGCTCAGTTCGAAGGTGTCGCCGCAGGTCCGGCAGCGGTACTCGTAGCGAGGCATGGGCCCAGGCTAACCGGCGTTTGCGCGGCGGCAAGGGCCGTCCATAATGGCTGGTCGGTCACAATGGCCAAATTTTCACGCTACTGGCAGAAGCAGTTGTGAAAGTGACTGATAATTTGTGAGCGCTGTGTGGAGGCCGGAAGGCTGGGGGAAACAGGGGGCTCACGGTCGCGGGTGTGGCGGCTGTGACCGTCCACACGGGCGATGCCAAGTGGGGAGGGGGGACAGTCGTGACTGCTGTCCTTGGTCGACCGGGAGCCACGTCTCCCGGTCGGATAGTTGCCGTGCGTGGGCGAAAGGTTGCCGCGCACCGCAAAATCGTTGCCGCGCATCGCTCGGGCCGCCCGTGCGAGGGAGCCGGCCGTGACTAGTTCGGGGACGACCGGTTCCGAGGACGAGGGCCGCGCGCGCCGTCGACGTGCCCCCTCGCGGGAGCGGGCGCAGGAGGCGCGGGGTGAGGAGGCGCGGGAGTCCGACCTCACCATGCAGTTGAAGCTCCCCCCTGCCCCGGCGGACGAGACCATGCAGCTGCGGCTGCCCGAGCCGGGCGCGTTCGACATCCCGCAGGACCAGTCGAAGCCGGGGGCGGGGGGAAGAGGCCGGCGCAAGGCGCCCAGGCCGTCCGTTCTGGCCAGATTCTCCGCCGTCGCCGGCTCGCGGCTGGCCCCCTTCGTTCCTTTCGCCCGCCAGTTGCGTCCGCAGTACCCGCGACCGGGCCGGAACGACTGGCGGCGCTGGGTGCCGTCCTGGCGGCAGTCGCTGGGGGCCGCCGGTCTGGCCGTGGGCGCCAGCGGCATGTTCCTCACCGTCGCGTACGCCGCCACGGACATACCGGATGACCTCAACACCTTCGCCACGCAGCAGGACAATGTGTACTTCTGGTCCGACGGCACCCCCATGGCCCGTACCGGCTGGGTGCGGCGCCAGGCGATGCCGCTGAAGGACGTCCCCGAGGACGTGCGCTGGGCGGTCCTCGCGGCGGAGAACGCGAGCTTCTACTCCGACCCCGGCATCTCCGTCAGCGGCATCACCCGTGCCCTGGTGCGCACCGTCGGTGAGGGCGACACCCAGGGCGGCTCGACGATCACCCAGCAGTACGTCAAGAACGTGTACCTGTCCCAGGACCGCTCGCTCGGCCGTAAGTTCGACGAGGCGATGATCGCCCTCAAACTCGACAACAAGATGAGCAAGGACAAGATCCTGGAGGGGTACCTCAACACCAGCTGGTTCGGCCGTGGCACCTACGGCATCCAGCGGGCGTCCCAGGCGTACTACGGCAAGGACGTCAGCGACCTGAACGTCAGCGAGGCCGCGGTCCTCTCCTCCCTCCTCAAGGGCGCGGGCCTCTACGACCCCTCCCTCAGCAAGGCCAACCACGAGCGGACGGTCGAGCGCTGGGAGTGGATCCTGGACCGGATGGTGTCCATCGGGAAGCTGTCCAAGGCCGAGCGCGCCAAGTACACGAAGTTCCCCGAGCCGATCGAACAGGCGAACCAGTACGACACCGGCAAGCAGAGCGACTACCTGGTGCGGCTGGCCTCCCAGTACGCGAAGAAGGCCACGAACCTCACCGACCAGGAGTTCGACCGGGGCGGTTACCAGATCTACACGACCTTCGACAAGGACCGGCAGACCGAGCTGACCGACGCCGTCACCAAGGCGCGCAAGGCCGTGCGGAAGGACTCTCCGAAGAAGGCGAAGGACGCCCACTTCGGGGCCTCCTCGGTCGACGCCGACGGGCGGATACTCGCCGTCTACGGCGGCCCCGACCACCGTGAACAGGGCTACAACGAGTCGAACGCGACCACGGTCCCGTCCGGCTCGGCCTTCCTGCCGTTCGTCTACGCCGCCGGCCTGGAACACGGCGTCGTCAAGGAACGCGGCGGCGAGGCTACACCTGTAACCCCGGCGACGGTCTACGACGGCAACGACGCCGTCCCGGTGACCACGCCCGAGGGGCCGTACTGGGACCGGGACGGCGATCAGGTCTCCGCCCACAACGACGGCAAGAAGTCCTGGGGCCCGATCACCCTGCACGACGCGCTCGCCGGATCGGTGAACACACCGTTCATGCAGCTCGGCATGGACACCGGGCTGGACAAGGTGCGCGCCACCGCCGAGGCGGCCGGACTGCTCTCCTCCAGCCTCGGGGCCCAGGTGCCCGCGCTGTCCGTGGGCAGCGCCACGCCCAGCGCGATCCGTATGGCCAGCGGCTACAGCACCTTCGCCGCCCGGGGCAAGCACACCGAGCCGTATTCCGTGCGGAAGGTGACCCACAACGGGTCCAGGGTCGCGCTGAACAACCCGAAGCCGAAACGTGCGGTGGGCGTCGGCGTGGCCGCCGAGGTCACCTCGGCCCTCACGGACGCCTTCCGCGCCGACCACCCCACCTCTCCCGGCGCCGCCTCCTTCGAGGTGGCCGCCAAGGGCGGGACCACACAGGACGACAGGGCCGCCTGGTACGTCGGCACGGCGCAGGACGTGTCGACCGCCGTCGTCGTCTACCGCATCGACCTCGCCAGGAGCCTGGAGCCGCTGCCGCTCGACGGGATCGCCGGAACGCCCAACTCCGGAGTCCCCTACGACATCTGGTCCAGTGCGATGAGTATCGGCTGACCACCGATGAGCACCCGCACCCGCCACCCTCGCAGAATGAGCCGTACATGAACCCTGGCAGCAAGCCGCACAAAGGCCGCCGTCGCAAGTCGCGCCCGCCGCGCCGCACCACTCGCCCGCAGTTCCTGACGGTGGCCGCGCTCCTCGTGGTGGCCTCGCTGGTCGGCGGCTACATGGTGCTGAACCGTTCGGCCGACACCGCGCCGACCGCGTCGTCGGCCGGCAGCGGGAACAAGGGGTCCACGAAGAACCTGGAACCGCAGTGGGACGGCAAGACCAAGGTCATCGGGGACGGCTCGACCTCCTACACCGGCCCGCAGAAGGGGCGGCTGAAGGCCGTACCGCTCAAGAAGGGTGAGAAGCCGCCGCAGTTCGTCGTCTTCTCCTGGGACGGCGCGCTCGCCGGCGACGACAACCTGTTCCAGCACTACCGGGAACTGGCGAAGAAGTACGACGCCCACATGACGTTCTTCCTCACCGGCATCTACCTGCTGCCCAAGGAGAAGCGGGACCTCTACGACCCGCCCCAGCACGACAAGGGCGCCGCCGCGATCAGCTACCCCACCGACGAGCACGTCCGGACCACGGTGGAGCAGCTCGGCAAGGCGTGGAAGGAGGGCAACGAGATAGGCACCCACTTCAACGGTCACTTCTGCGGTGCGAAGGGCGGCGGCGACTGGAGCGTCGCGGAGTGGAAGCAGGAGATCAAGGAGTTCAACGACTTCGTCGCCAACTGGAAGACCAACACCGGGGACACCGACCTCGACCCGCTGCCCTTCTCCATCGACGCCATCAAGGGCGGCCGCGCCCCCTGCCTGGAGGGCCAGGACAACCTGCTGAAGGCCGTCAAGGACTTCGGCTACCGCTACGACGCCAGCTCGCCGGGCGCCTACCAGGTGTGGCCCGGCAAGAAGAACGGCATCTGGGACTTCCCGCTGCAGATGCTCCCGTACAACGACGAGTACCAGGCGCTGTCGATGGACTTCAACTTCCTCTACAACCAGTCCGAGGGCCAGACCCAGGGCGACCCGGCCAAGTTCCCGGCCTGGCAGCAGGAGACCATCGACACCTACATGGCCGGCTTCAACCGCGTGTACTACGGCAGCCGGGCACCCCTGCTCATCGGCAACCACTTCGAGCAGTGGAACGGCGGCATCTACATGAACGCCGTCGACGAGGTCATCAAGAACGTGTGCGTGAAGAAGGACGTGAAGTGCGTGTCCTTCGACGAACTGGCCGACTGGATGGATGTCCAGACGCCGGAGACCCTGGCGAACCTGCGCGGACTCGACCCCGCCCAGGCCCCGTCCGACTGGGCGTCGGTCGTGAAATAAACACGCAGTTGCCCATTTGTTACACCCCCCGGCCTCACTCCGTTTGAGGAGGTCATGTAAAGATTCGCTCCCGAGGTAAGACCAACTCGGGGTCAAGGAGATTCCCAGTGAGATCAAGGACGTTGAGCCTCGCAGGCTCGACCCTCACGGCGGCCGTGCTGGCCACCGCGCTGCTGCCTGTCACGGCCGCGAGCGCCACCGCGTCGACGCCCAAGGTCACGAGCGCCACCAAGGACGCCTTCGGCCGTGTCGCGGACAACGTGCTCACCGACCGCACGGCCGTCCTGCTCGGTAGCAAGGCCGCCCGCAAGTCGCTGAAGCCCACCGGCGGCGTCAAGCTGTCGTCCGGCCAGAAGAAGGCCGAGGACGGCAAGCTGAGCGCCCTGCGCTCCACCAAGTCCCGCCTCGCGGACCTGGGTGAGGCCTACACCTCGGCCGACACCAAGGTCACCGTCGACAGCGCCAAGGTCAAGGGCACGAAGGCCACGGTCAAGGTCACCGAGACCACGACCCTCAAGTACAAGAAGATACGTGGCGACGAGCCCGCCTCCACGGGCTTCGACGCGCACCACGTGCTGACCTTCGCCGCTCAGGCGGACGGCACCTGGCAGCTGACCGCGATGCGCTCCACGGACGGTGGCGCCCCGCGCATCAACGAGCCCGCGGCCCCGGCGGCGGACGCCAAGCTGAGCCGTACGCCGATGGCCATCATCAGCGCGCCCAAGGCGGCCACCACGCCCAACCCGGTGGCCAGGCCGAAGACGCTCACCGGCGGCGCCTACAACTACAACGCCATGGCGACGTACACCGAGAAGTACTGGAAGAACTACAACTCGGCGTACCGCAAGTACAATTCGGCGGGCGGCGACTGCACCAACTACCTCAGCCAGGGCCTCCTGGCGGGCGGCTGGAAGCAGATCTCCACGGTGACGCCCGAGGAGTACGACACCTGGTACTACGCGTCGAACGGTACGGCCGACGCCTGGATCGGCGTCAACGAGTGGTCCTGGTTCACCCAGACCGCCAAGCGGACCACCGCGCTCGCGAACGTCTACCAGATGGACATCGGTGACGTGCTGCAGGTCGACTTCAACAAGGATGGCGACAAGGACCACTCCATGATGACGACCTACCGCAGCTCCAGCGGTGTGCCGTACCTGACCTACCACGACGCGGACACCTACCGCCGTTCGGTCGCGAGCATCATCGCCTCGTACCCGGGCGCCAACTACTACGCGTACCGCACCTGAGCCCCGGGCCCCCCGGGCCCGACCAGGTGTCAGCCGGCGCCCTTCCCGTCCGACCCGGATTCCGATCCGGACTCCGGTTCGGGGAGGGCGTCGGCCCGTTCCAGCTTCGCCATCCCCACAGCGGCCTTGCGCCGCATCTCACGCTCCGACTCCCGCGGGTGGCGCGCCCGCCAGTACGGGTTGTCGTGCGGCAGTGCCGCGCCGACCCTGCCGTACATCCCGAACGTCATCAGCAGGAGGCCGACGACAAAGCTGAACAGGACGTTCTGGATGCGGAACGCCAGGAAGTTGGAGTCGGTGTCCAGCAGGGCCATGTTGGCGAAGCCGCTCAGGATGAACAGGACGCCCAGCGTCATGTTCAGCGTGGATGCGAAGTTGCCGCCGATCACCATGCCGACGAGCAGCAGCAGCCCCACGGCGATCGACAGGACGCTCAGCGTGCCGTTGGTGTTCAGCCCCACGACCTCGTCGCCGTTCGTGTCGAACCAGCCCACCTTGTCGATGAGGCCCAGGATGCCGAAGGCGAGCAGGAACAGACCCATCAGGCCCGCCCCGAACCGGTAGACCCTGTTGAGACGGTGGTCGACCGGCAGATGCTCGTCGATCCTGATCCGCCGCCGGGGACCCGCGTGCCGGCCCTTCGGACGCACCGTGTGCGTGGCGTGCGTGGCCATGTCCGCCTCCCATCGGGTGTGAGCGGAGGCCTGCGTACCCCTTCAGCATCCGCCGGGCGGCTCGACCGGGCAACCCAGTGACCCGGGGGCGCGACCGGGCGCCCTGGACCGCGCCCCGGCCCGGCAGGGGCCGGGCGCCTCAGGTGGCGCCCGCGCCGCGCTCCTTGCGGATCAGGTCGACGACCCGGGCCACGTTCTGCCGTACGGCCTCGGTCTCCGTCAGGAAGTGCCAGTAGTCGGGGTGGCGCCCCTCCAGGGCGGCGATCGCCCGGTCCAGACGGCCCACGGAGTCGTCCAGCGGGCGGGCGTGGCGCGGGTCGGGGGTGGAGCGGCCGGTCATGGCCAGGCGCTGGGCGTCCCGGAGGGCGAACCGGGTCCGGTCGATCTCCTGCTGGGGGTCCTTCTGCACGGAGTTCAGCCGACGTAGCCGGTCGCCGGCCGCCGAGACCTCCTCGTCGGTGTGGTTCAGCAGCGCGCGTGCGGTCGACAGCAGCGAGGTCGCGTCCGGCCAGCGCTGGGCGTCCCGCGCGGCCCGCGCCTCGCGCAGCTTCAGCTGGGCCTGCTCGACGTCCCGCGCGGCCTGGTCCGGCACCTGCTGGAGATCCTGCCAGCAGGCCGCCACGAACCGCCGCCGCAGCTCGCTCAGCACCTGCGGCACCTGCCCCGCCCGGGTGCCCAGCGCCTCCGCGCGGGTGCGCAGCGACACCAGCCGGTGATCGATCTCGGCGGCCTTCTCCGGCAGCCGCTCAGCCTCCGCCCGCACCGCCTCCGCCTCACGCACGACCCGGTCGGCCCGCTCCAGCGTCTCCCGTACGCCGTGCTGTCCCGCTCCCTGGTTCAGCTTGGTCAGCTCGGGGGCGAGAGCGGCCAGCCGGGCGGCGAGGTCGTCGGCCTTCAGCTGCGAACCCCGTACGGCGTCCAGGGCGTTGGAGGCGGCGAGCAGGCCCTGCCGGGCGCGCTCCACCGCCGGGACCAGCCGGGCCAACTGGGTCTCGGCCGTGCCGAGCAGCGGCCCGAGCCCCTGGGCGAACCGGTCCAGCTCCTGCTTGACCCGCCCCAGCTCGTCCTTGGCGGCGGTCAGCTCGGTCCGGGCGCGGGCGGCGACGGAGGCCTCCAGGTCGTCCCGGTCCAGGTCGTGGGCGTCCACGGCGTTGATGTACTGGTGGCTGGCCTCGTCGATCCGCCGCCCCAGCGCATCGAAGCCGTCGGCCGCCCGGCGGGCAGCGGGGGAGTCGTCCACCGCCGTGATCGTCTCTATCGAGATCCGCAGGTCGCGCTGTGCGGTGTCCAGCTCGTAGAACGCGGCGGCCGCCGCGTCCTTCGCCGCCTGCGCCTCGGCCCGCTGCCCCTCGGCCCGCCCCCCGAACCAGCGCCGGGTCCCGCCCCCGGCAAAGGAGGCGGGCAGCACGAGCACGGCGATGAGGGGCAGGGCGAGCAGGGTGACCGTGTCCCGGCCGGCGGAGCGGCGCAGGGACCGCCGGGCTCGGCCGGGGGGAGACGC
>NZ_LRTR01000405.1 GCF_001550375.1 Streptomyces europaeiscabiei
GGGCGGTGGGACAGGGGTGGCGCGGGGCCGTCCGGCAGGGGTGGCGTGGAGCCGTCCGGGAGGGGCGGCGCGGGGTCGTCGGCTGGTCGTGGTGCACGGCTGTGGGTTTGTTGTGCGCTCGGCACAATCGGCGTGTACGGCTCTGCAGGTGTCGCCGTCACTTCCCTCTCCCGTGCTGTCATCCACCCTGACCGGTGCCATTCTCCCACCGGTCAAGGACGAAAACACGGGTCGATCGGTTCGAGCTTCCCGGACGGTTCTCAGCCCACGTTCCGTACCTTGACCGAGCCGTCCTCCGTGTGGGCGGTCACCACGTGGGCGCTGTCCTCGTCACGGGGCACCGACACCTCCACGGAACCGTCCTCGCTGCCGGTCTCCACCCGGTACGACGTGTCGCGCGGCAGCCCGATGCTGATCGAGCCGTCGTCGCTGCGGGACTCCACCCGGTCCGGCACGACGCCGAGTTCGAGCTTGACCGAACCGTCCTTCGTGCTCACCCTGATGCTCCGCGACTCGACACCGAGCGCGCGCACCGAACCGTCGTCGGTGTGCAGCTCCAGCGGCCCGGTGGAGTCGCTGACCCGCACGGCCCCGTCGGCCGACCGGACCTCCAGCGGCTCCGCGAAGCCCTTGGCGGCCACGCTCCCGTCGTCGCTCCGCACGGCGACGGCGACCCCGCGCGGTACCTCGATCCGGTGCCTGGCCGCGCAGTCGGCGACCATGCCGGAGCACTCCACCCGCAGCTTCAGCCGGTCGTCCTTCATCTCCCAGGTCACCCGCGGCTTCCCGCCGACCATGACCCGCCCCTCGAACCACCGGGTCACCTTCACCTCGTCCACGTCCGCCGCGACCAGTTCGAGCGCGGAGTCGTCCGAGTCGACCGTGAGTGTCCGGCCCTCCAGGGCGAAGCTCCGGTGTTCCGGGTCCCGGTCCTCCCCGGCGTCCGCCCCGCACGCGGCGACGGATGCCATGAGCGCGACGGCGAGACCGGCGACGGCCACCGCTCCCGTGCGTGACCTGCGAGCCGTACGAGCCGTGCGTGCCATGGCGATCTCCCCTGTCGTCCGCTGTGCTTCGACCGTACGGAGCGGGCGGCTCGAGGGGGATCCGGGCCGCTCCCGGAACAGGGGTGGGGATAACCCCCGGTTATCGGTTTGCCGGGCACTCCCTCGCGCGATGTAGGCTGTCGACTCGTACTCGGGCGTGTAGCTCAGGGGTAGAGCGCCTGCCTTACAAGCAGGATGTCGGCGGTTCGAAACCGTCCATGCCCACCGAGACGAAGACCCCGGCCACGACGGCCGGGGTCTTCGCGTGTCAGGGGTTCGCTCGTCGGTCCCGCGTGTGTCAGGAACCGTGGGCGTGCTTCAGGCGGGTGCGGGCCTCGACCTTCTCCTCGGTCGCGACGTCCGCCCAGAAGCGGTGACAGCTCACGAAGACCGCCAGTTCCCGCTCGCGCTCGCGGAGCTTCTCCACCTCGGCCTGCTCGTCGGGGGTCCAGCCCGGGGAGGCGGGGCGCTCGACCTTCCGCCAGCCGTTGTCGTCACTGAAGGCGTCCAGGGGTTCGACCGACCAGGGCAGCCGCTTCAGCAGTGCCAGGAGCTCGGCCCGGACCTGATGCAGCTCCTCCTGACCGGCGAGGAGGTCGCTGGGAAAGTCATAGGTCTTAGCCACCCGGCAATGGTACGCCTGTTCGATTTTGGGATGCGAGTTCCTTCTGTCACTTCGGGCCCTGCTTCATTCGAAGGGGTGATCGAGAGGAGGGAAGCCCTTGGGGGTGGGGCCCGTACCCAAGCTCGACCTTGGGTATCTTCGCTCCGTGACCCTCGACGATCTCCGTGTCTTCGTCGCCGTCTGCCGGGCCGGGAGCCTGAGCGCGGTGGCCCGTGAGCTGGGCTGCACCCAGTCGGCGGTGAGCCAGCACGTACGGCGGCTGGAACGGGAGGTCGGCGTCGGGCTGGTGGAGCGGCAGGCCCGCGGAGTCGTGCCGACCCGGGCCGGGCGGGTGCTCCAGGAGGCGGCGGCCGAGGGCATCACCGGGCTGGACCTCGCGCTGCGCCGACTGGCCGAGATGGTGCGCGGCGACGGCGGTGTCGTAAGGATCGCGACCGGCGGTACGACCGTGCGGCACTTCATGGCACAGGGCATCGTCGACTTCCGGCGCTCGTACCCGGACGTGGGCCTGGAGTTCCAGACCGTGCGGTCTAGCGCCGGGTGCCGCGACGCGCTGGCCGACCCGTCCCGGGACCTCGACCTGTCGTGGGTGACCCTCGGGCCCGCCGTCCGCGGCATCGAGCAGCGGGCCGTGGCGGAGCTGCCCTGGGTGCTCGCCGTCCGCGCCGACGACGAACTCGCCGGGCGGGAGCGGGTGGAGGGCGGCGAGCTGGACGGGATGCGGCTCATCGGACTGCCGGAGAACTCCACCTCGTACGCCCATCTCGACGCCGCCTACCGAGAGTTGGGAATCTCCGTCAGCCCTTCCGGTGCCGGTGTCGCCGACTGGGACACCGCGATCCTCCTCACCGAACTCGGCGTCGGCCACGCCGTCGTCCCCGCGCTCCCGGGCTGGACCGGACCCGGCCACCCCGGGCTGCGCTTCGTCCCGGTCCCCGATCTGCCCCCGCTCACCGTCGGATGGGCCGTACGGCGCTGGGAGGCGCTGTCACCACCGGCCCGCGCCTTCGCGGACACGGTGGCCCGGCACGCGGTGCGGGTGGGGGGCGGGGTGCGGGCGGTGTAGGAGCCTGGGCCCCGGACCCGGCCGGATCCGGGGCCCAGGGCTCCTTCAGTGGCCTGCTGCCCGCAGTTCCGCCACCACGTCGGTGGCCACGGGTGTCGGTACGCCGTGTCGCTCGGCCGCGCGGAGCAGCGCGCCGCCGATCGCGTCCAGTTCGAGGGGGCGGCCGGCCTCCGCGTCGCGTTGCATGGAGGACCTGGTGGTGGGCGGGAAGGCGTCGTAGCGGCGGAGGGCCTCGGCCGGGTCCACGGGGGCGCCGGCGGCCCCGCTGACCGCCGCCGTCTCCTCCACCAGGGCGGTCAGTTGCTCGCGGTGCCGCGTGCGGATCTCACCGAGGGGCAGGCCGTGGCGGGTCGTCAGCAGGGCGAACGGGGCCAGGAACGACATCTTCGCCCACAGCACCGCCGTCTCGTCGGGCAGGACGCGGGTGCCCACGCCGGCCCATTCCAGTGCTCCGGCAAGGGAGTTGAGGCGGCCCGGAGGGACCGAGTCGCCGGTCAGGTCGACCTCGGCGAAGGGGCTGCCGTGCTCGATGACGCCCGGGGCCACCCGGGTCGACTCCACGCGGATGGTGGCGGGGGCGACGGGGACGGTCCCGCCGTAGTGGGCGCGCAGGGCCGCCGGGTGCTCGACGCCGTTCAGGAACGGTACGACCAGGGTGTCGGGGCCCAGGGCCGCCGCCGGGAGCCGGTCCAGGGCGGTCGGCAGGGCGGTGTGCTTCACCGCGATCAGGGCCGCGTCGACCGGTTCGCCGAGTTCCGTCGCGGTCTCCACGCGGGCGGTGAACTCGCCGAAGCGGGCGCTCGCCACCTGGATGCCGTCCTTCTCCAGGGCCTGTGCGGTGGCCTCCCCGGCCAGGCAGATCACGCGGTTCCCGGCGCGGGCCAGGAGCGCGGCGAGGAGTCCGCCCACCCCGCCCGGGCCCAGTACCGCCACCGTGAGCCGATCGTTCGTCATGGTCCCCTCGTTTCCGCCGGGTGGGTCGAGCCGGCCTCGGTGATGATCACAAGGGGTGGAGGGCGGAGTCAATCCTCGGGGGACCTTCCCGACACCCAAGGAACTGCTTGGGAAGGGCGGTGACCTGGGCCGTCGGCCTGGGGTTGTGCGGGCGTACGCGCGAGACTGGGGTCATGTGCCGCAGCATCAAGACCCTTCGACCGCCCGTCCTGCCCGAGGAGGCCACCGAGGACGACATCCGTGCCGCCGCCCTCCAGTACGTCCGTAAGGTCTCCGGGTTCCGTGCGCCCGCCGCCCACAATCGTGAGGTGTTCGATCACGCGGTGGATGTGATCGCGGCGGCCACGGCGGAGTTGTTGGATGGGCTGGAGGTCAGGGGTGGCGCTCACCGGGCCGGGTAGTTTCCTCGCCCCCGCCGCCCCTACCCGTCCCATCCCCCAGGGGCGCTGCCCCTTCGACCCCCGGGGGTGGGCTCTTCGGGTGCGGGCGGGTGGGGGCTGGTCGCGCAGTTCCCCGCGCCCCTGAGAAGCAGGGGCTGCGCCCCTGCTTCTCAGGCCCGCGGGGGCCTGGTCTTTCAGGGGCGCGGGGAACTGCGCGAGAAGCTCCACCCACCCGCACCCGAAGAACGCACCCCCGAGTCGGCCCGCGTCGGGTCAGCCGGCGGTGCGTGGGTGGCGCATGAAGTATGCCGCTGCCGCGCCCGCGCCGAAGAGGGCCGCCAAGGACACCGCCGTCGCGAGCCAGGTCGGGCCGAGCCACTGGGCGCCGAGATAGCCGAGGGCGACGCTGTAGGCGGCCCAGGCGAGGCCGGCGAGAGCGGACCAGGGGAGGAAGTCGCGGGCGCGATGTCGGGCGGCACCGGCACCGAGGGAGACGACGGAACGGCCCGCGGGGGCGAAGCGGGCGACGACCACCAGGAGACCGCCACCCCGGGCGAGCGCGGCGCCGAGACGTTCCTGCGCGGTCGTCAGGCGTCGGGAGCGGGCGATGGCGCGGTCGAGCCGGGCGCTGCCCCGCCAGGCAAGGCGGTAGGCCACCAGGTCACCGACCACGGACGCGGTCGCCGCCGAGAGCATCAGCACCAGGATGTCGGGGACCTCGCGGACCATCGCGCCCGCCGCGGTCTCGGCCGCGGCCGCCGTGGCCACCGCGACGACCAGGACGCCGCTCGGGAGGACCGGGAGGAACACGTCCAACATGATGGACACGCCCACGACGGCGTAGATCCATGGGCCGGCGGCCAGCCAACCCAGACTCTCAAGCACCGAGCACTCCCTGTTTTCCCCCGACGGCACGGTGACCCGTGACAGCCGATCAGCGTACGCCCCGGGTATGACACAAGGCTCACAGGGGCTCATGTGTCTGTCACACCGTGTTCATTCGGACAGCGCGCCGAGAGAGGTCGGGTGAGGGAGGGGATGGGGGAGCGGGTGCGGCCGCCGGGGGCGAGTCGTGCCCCCGGCGGCCCGTTCGTGGCGGTGGCGACCGGGGTGGGTCAGGCCGCCACAGGGGCCTTGCTCGTGGTGGCCTTGCCCGTGGACGCGGCCTGGCGCTTGGAGAGGAGCTGGTCGAGGCCGAGTGCGCCGGAGCCGGTGAAAACCAGGAGGAACATGGCCCAGCAGTAGAGGGCCGCGCCCTCGCCGCCGTTCTCGACCGGCCACAGCGCCTGCGGCTGGTGGACCTTGAAGTACGCGTAGGCCATGGCGCCCGAGGCGATGAACGCCGCAACGCGGGTGCCGAGGCCGAGGAGGACCAGGGAGCCGCCGACGAGTTCGATGACCGCCGCGTACCAGCCGGGCCAGGTGCCGGCGGCGACGGTGCCGCCCTGTCCGTCGGCGCCGCCCAGCAGGCCGAAGAGCTTCTGGGCGCCGTGGCAGATGAAGAGCAGGCCGATGACGATGCGGAACAGTCCGAGGACGTATGGCTGGGCGCTGTTGAGGCGTCCGGTCATGGTGGGGGACTCCTTCGGTAGTGACTCGGTCCCGAGGGACCGGTGGGGACGGTTATTACCGATGAGTCATCCACGTTAGGCAGACCTAATCGATGCTTGCAAGTTCAACATCTGGCCAGCTCCTTACCTGTACTTGAGGGGCGTTTTCAGGTGTCGTCGCACGTAGGACCGCTCGCGCCACGGCATCCGCGTCCGAAAGCGTGACCGAATCCACCCCTGGCCGGGCGCCCGCCGCCGTCACCCAGTGCACGCCCTCCGTGGGCACCCCGAAGGCGAACCGCCTTGTGTGCGCGGCACCTTGACGGTCAATCAGGTGATAGGGGCGAGATGTCACGTCCAGACCGCCCGTCTCGTACCCGTCCACCCGGTGCGGGCGGCACCCTCCCGCCCTCAGCAGTCCGGCGAGCAGATCGTCGGCGGTCCTGCGCAGGTCCGGTTCGGGGAGGCGGGCCTCGACGACCGTCGTCACCCGGACCGCCGACCCCGGCACCTCGGGCGAACGGGCCAGCCAGGCCCCGTTCTCCGGCCGCACCTCCAGCCGCGGGCCGAGCACGGTCAGTACGCCCGCCTCGATCAGCGCGGACATCTCCTCGATACGCCTGCGGGGCGGGCCGATCGACAGGAACGCGTTCAACGGCGTGTACCAGCGGTCCAGATGCTCCCGGCGCGACACTCCCGCCAGCCCGCCGTGGTCCACGATCAGCCGCACCTCGTTCCGCAGGTCCCGCAGTACGTCCAGCGCGGCCTTCACCGGCCCCTCGACGTTCCCGAGCGCCGCCTGGGCCGCGTCCTCCCGCAGATACCCCAGCAGCCACCGACGCCACTCCTCGGTGTCCGCGAACCCCCGCTCCGCGTATGGCCGCAGGACCCGGTCCCACGACCACCGGTCCGCCTCCGCCACCCCGAACGCGTCGAGGACGGCGGTCTCCTGGGGCGAACGGTGGGGGGCGGCGAGAAAGCGGTCACGGAAAGGGGTGAGGGAGGGGCCGTGAGAGGCGTTGTCGATGAAGGCGTCGCCGAAGAGGTCGCACGACGGCACACGAAACGGGTCGTACGGCGGACCGCCACGCGAAGTGCCCGGCGAGCCGCCGGGCGAAGAGCTTCGGGAGCCACCGGGCGAAACGCTTCGGGGACCACCGAGCCAAACGCCTCGGAAGTCGCCCCGGAAGTCGCCCCGGAAGTCGCCCCGGAAGGCGCCCCGGGAGCCGCTACGAGAGCTGCTTCGGGTGCCGTGACCCGTCGCCGAAGCCGTCGTCGCCGCCGACCCCAACACTCCCTCGTAGTAGACCGTTTCGACCTCCTTCGCCACCAACGGCCATATCTCCGCCAGGAAGTCGGGGGCCTCGCCGGAGTCCGCGCGTTTACGGAAGGCCGCGATGACCTCGGGGGTCAGGACGAGCGGGGTGTGACGGCCGTAGGGGCCCTTGGCGTTGTCGCCGCGTGCCTGGTACGGGACGCCGCGCCGGGAACCTGCGTACAGACGTGGCTCGTGGCCGGAGGGGACGTACCGCAGGGCCCCCTTCCCGTCGTCCTTCCGGCCGTCCTTGCCGCCCTCCTGCTCGTCGTCGTGTACGAAGTGGCCGCCCCGGCCGGTCGTCAGCAGGGCCATGTGGTCGAAGAAGTTGAGACCGAGACCGCGCAGCAGGACGGGTTCGCCCGGAGCGACGGGGGAGAGGTCCAGGTCGGCCGGGTTGGCGGGCGGGACGTGGCGTAGGCCGTGCCGGGCGGCGTACGCGGTCAGGTCCCGCTCGGTCCGGTCCGGGACGGTGGGCAGGTGGCCCTGGGTGAGGACGACGGCGGCGAGGCCGCTGAGCACCCGGCCCGTGGCGAGCGTGAGCCGCTGGCCGCCCTCGGGCGCGTCATCCAGGCGGACCGCCCGGGTGGCGTGCACCTCGACCCGGATCCCGGGCGGCGCGGCGCGCACCACCTCGGCGAAGACCCACTCCAGATAGCGGCCGTACTGGGCCCGGGTCGGATAGTCGTCGGGCCCCAACTCGTCCGAGCCGCCCGGCTGATGCGACCCGTCCGACTTCCTCTTCCCGCCGGTGGCCCACTCGTACAGGCTCGGTCCCGGGCGTATCGGGCCCGAGCAGTCCACGCTGTCGTCGGTGAAGAGGGTGACCTGGGAGGCCACCGTGTTCATCAGCAGGTGGGGGGACTGGGCGGTGCGCCAGACCTGTCCGGGGCCCGGCGGTGCGGGGTCGACGACGTGGATGGTCAGGCGGGTGCCGGGGCGGAGCAGTTCGGGGGCGGAGGCGCAGATGCGTTCCAGGACGCTGGTGCCGCGCGGGCCGGCGCCGACGAGAGCGATGCCGATGTCACTGATCCCTGGAAAATCGGACAAGGGGGTAACTCCCGTGCGTGTGGGGCGCATCGTGGGGCGCGGCGCGGCGGACCGCCCGCCGGGAAGCGGACGGTCCGCCTCATCATGCCGCCGTACGTCACGGGAACAGAGCTCTGAAACCCATCGGGCGCGCCAGGTGTGGGGTGCCTCACGAGCATCTCGGACACCAGGGGAAACAACCGGACGCAAGGGGTGGATCAGGGGGTGAGCGTCGAATCCATTCCCGTTTCCAGCTCTCCCCTGTCGTCCTTGCGTGCCCGCGCGCGGTCCAGCCGCAGCCGTGCCGAACGGCCGTGCAGCGTCAGCGTCATGAGGTGGTTGCCGAACCAGGGGCCGGCCGTGCGGCGCCAGTCGATCGACGGCCGCGCACCCCGCCCGTGCCGTCCGAACCAGCGGCCGAGGGCCCGCCCCGTCCCGCTCCAGCCGAAGCGGAAGCCGAGCCTTATCGAGAGCGGGATGGAGTTGTGCACGGGGGAGCAGGTGAGCTGGAGCACGCGGGCGTCGGGACCTCCGCGATGCCCGGCGCCGCCGTCGGGGGCGTCCTTCGGCCACGACGGTTCGGCGATGTACGCGTGGTGCACGTCCCCGGAGAGCACGAGTACGGTCGCCGGGGCGTCGGCGCCCGAGCCCGCCTCGGCGATCAGTCGGGTCAGGTCCTCGAAGGAGTCGGGGAAGGCCGCCCAGTGCTCCAGATCCGCGCCCTGGCGCAGCTTCTCCCCGAACCGCGCCCAGCGCTCCCCCCGCTCGCCCCGGCACAGGGCGGCGCTCCACGACTCGGCGTCGTGCACGAGGTGGGGCAGGAGCCAGGGCAGGGAGGTGCCGATGAGGAGATGGTCGTACGAGCCGCGCGCGTCCAGTGCCTGGGTGCGCAGCCACTCCGCCTCGCCGGGGTCCAGCATCGAGCGGTTCCGCTCGTCGAGGACGCGCGCGGCCCGGCTGTCGAGCATCAGCACCCGTACGCGTCCGAAGTCCCGCCGGTAGCTCCAGCGGACCGAGGCCGGGTCCTGGTCGGCCTGGGAGGCATGGGCGCGCAGCGCGTCCGTACCGTCCGGGGTGGCGCGTACGGCGGCGTGGAGCGGGTCGGCGGCCAGTTCGGCGGGGGAGAGGTTGCCGAGGTGCTGGTGGACCCAGTACGACATCAGGCCGCTCAGGATGCGCTCGCGCCACCAGGGGGTGGCCCGCACGCCGTTGAGCCAGGCCTCGCTGGTGTTCCAGTCGTCGATCACGTCGTGATCGTCGAAGATCATGCAGCTGGGGACGGTGGAGAGCAGCCAGCGGATCTCGGGGTCGAGCCAGGACTCGTAGTAGAGGTGCGTGTACTCCTCGTAGTCCGCGACCTGGTCGCCCGGCGGGTCGGCCAGGTCCCGGCGGGCGGCGAGCCACTGGCGGGTGGCCTTGGAGGTCTCGTCCGCGTAGACCTGGTCGCCCAGGAGGAGGAGCACGTCGGGGCGCTCGGCCCCCGGGTCGGCGGCCAGCCGGGCCGCCAGGGTGTCCAGGGCGTCGGGGCCCACCGGGTCCGGCTCGCCGGCGGGCGGCGCGGCCCAGCGGCAGGAGCCGAAGGCGACCCGGACGGTGTCGCCCTCGGCCGGGGTGCGGATCTCGGAGGGCGGGTGGGAGGAGTCGGGCAGGGGCCACACGGGCGTGCCGTCGAGCAGGACCTCGTACGCCGAGGTCGTGCCCGGTGCGAGGCCCGTCACCGGGACCAGCGCGTAGTGGTGGCCCGCGATCTGGAAGGTGCGGGCCTGGCCGCGCCCGCCGCCGGCGCACCGCACCTCGGCGAGACACGGACGGCTCGCCTCGACCCACACGGTCGCGGACGAGCCGTCCACATAGCGAAGCAGTGGTCCCAGGCGCAGCCCGGTCATCGCGATCACCTTCCTCCGTCGCCCCGTACGGTACGGAACGACGGAGGGGAACGGGGAGGTCCGGGACCACTTTTGTCGGCCGGTTCAGCACTCTGCCGGGTTCAGCGGCCGGTGCCGTTCGGCTGTTCGTCGGACAGGCGGTTCAGCAGCTCGCGAGGTAGCTGGTGAGCGCGCTCTTCTCGGCGGAGTCGACGGAGAGGTCGTAGTAGTACTTCACCTGGACCCAGGCGCGGACGTACGTGCAGCGGTAGGACGTGACCGAGGGCATCCACTCGGCCGGGTCCTGGTCGCTCTTCGCCTGGTTCACGTTGTCCGTGACGGCGATGAGCTGCGGGCGGGTGAGGTCGTTGGCGAAGTTCTGGCGCTGGGTGCTGGTCCAGCCGTCGGCGCCGGAGTCCCAGGCCTCGGCCAGCGGCACCAGGTGGTCGATGTCCAGGTCGGAGGCGGTGGTCCAGGTGGCGCCGTCGTACGGGGAGAACCAGCTGCCGCTGGTGGCGGCACAGGCGGAGCTGGTGACGACGTTCGTACCGTCGCGCTTGAGGACCGTCTCGCGGGTGTTGCAGGTGCCGCTGATGGTGATCCAGTGGTTGAACAGGTCCCGGTCGTACCCGGTGCGGTCCTCGGTCGCCACGGTCAGGGTGGCGAGGTAGGAGCGGGCGGTGGCGGCGCTGACCGGGGTGGGGAGCGCGGCGGAGGCGGTGGGAGCGTTGAAGAGCGCGACGGAGGCTATCAATCCGCTGAGCGCGGCGAGTATGCTGACTCGTCGACGCGCGTAGAACCTGCGCATGTGAACTCCTTGTGAGGCCGGGGGCGTTGGGCGGAGCGTTGGGGCGCGAGCGATTGAAGGGTCGCGCCGCTGTGTTACCGGCGGATGTTCGTCTGGTGAGAAGCTAGTGACGTGCGCATGACACGACAAGGGTTGCGGTCGTGATTGTGCCGCCGGAGAGCCAAGCGGATGCCCGCCTGTGGCGCGACTGTGCCGCGGCTGTGAGTCGGATACGGGTGCGTTGTGGTTGCTCGCGCGGTTCCCCGCGCGGTTCCCCGCGCCCCTGCGAAGCAGGGGATGTGCCCGTGCCCTTCGGCCCGCGGGGGTGGGGGAACCGTGTGACCGGCACCCGTCCACTCACCCACCCGCATCCGCCTGCGCAACCCCGGCGACCCCGCCCCCCAGGGGCGCCACGTACCATGGACCCCGCAGAAGGGGAGTAGCTCTTCGCCGGACCGTCGACATACTGCTCAGCTCGTCTGAGCCGGCGCCCGGGGGCGGGTCCTGTTGATCGGGACCGGCCAGCGAGACCTTCGGCAAGCAGTGCACCGTCCGTGCCGTCCGGCGCGGACGATCCGTGTGCTGCCGTGCCGAGGTGTCGCGTCAGTGGATGATTCTCTCGGTGGGGTGGCCCGACCGATTGAGGAAACTTGATCAGCTTCAGTGTCACGGCGCTCGTCTTCGGCGTCGTCTTCCTCGCCGAACTCCCGGACAAGACCGCGCTCGCCGGTCTCGTCCTCGGCACCCGCTACCGCGCCTCGTACGTCTTCGCCGGGGTCGCCGCCGCGTTCGCCGTGCACGTCACGCTCGCGGTGGCGGCGGGCAGTGTCCTCACCCTGCTGCCGCAGCAGATCCTGCACGCGCTGACGGGTGTGCTGTTCCTGGGCGGCGCGGCGGTGCTGCTCATGACGAAGGGCGGGGCCGACGACGACGCGGAGATCCGGCGGCCCGAGAACCAGAGCTTCTGGAAGGTCTCGGGGGCGGGTTTCATGCTCATCCTGGTCGCCGAGTTCGGGGATCTGACGCAGATCATGACGGCGAACCTCGCGGCCCGGTACGACGATCCGCTGTCCGTCGGGCTCGGGGCGGTCCTCGCGCTGTGGGCCGTGGCGGGGCTCGGCATCGTCGGCGGCAAGGCGCTGATGAAGCGGGTGCCGCTGAAGCTGATCACGCAGGTCGCCGCCGTGCTCATGGTGGGGCTCGGTGTGTGGAGTCTGTGGGAGGCCGTGGCGGGATGAGTGAGGGGGTGGCGGCGCCCCCGTTTGTTTTGTACCGTAGAGAAACAAAGTGGCTCCCGCCCGCATTCCCTGACCGGTGGGCGGGGCCGCCTTGTCCCTGCGGGCCGCCTCGCCGGGTCCGACCGTCCGCGGCCCCCCTGTTTTCGCGCCTTGGAGCTGCTGATGACGGCCACCACCGTTCTGACCGCCCGCGCCCTCCTGCTGGACATGGACGGCACCCTCGTCAACTCGGACGCCGCCGTCGAACGCGTCTGGCGGCGCTGGGCCGAGCGGCACGGGCTGGACGGCGCCGAGATCATGAAGGTGGTACACGGCCGCCAGGGGTACGCCACGATGGCGGTCCTCCTGCCCGGCCGGCCCATGGAGCAGAACCTCGCGGACAACGTGCGGATGCTGGCCGAGGAGACCGCCGACGTGGACGGCGTCGTCCCGATACCCGGCGCGCCGGAGTTCCTCGCGTCCCTCGTCGCCGGCGGTGTGCCGCACGCCCTCGTGACCTCGGCGGACGTCGCGCTGTCCACGGCACGGATGGCCGCGGCCGGGCTGGCGCTGCCCGACCTGCGCGTCACCGCCGAGTCGGTCGGCGCGAGCAAGCCGGACCCCGAGGGCTTCCTGAAGGGGGCCGCGGAACTGGGCGTCCCGCCCGAGGACTGCGTCGTCTTCGAGGACTCCGAGGCGGGGATCGAGGCGGGGCGCGCCGCGGGGATGCGGGTCGTGGGGATCGGGGAGCGGGCCCGGTCCCACGGCCCGGACGTGGTGGTGCCCGACCTGACGGCGGTGCGGGTCGAGGTCGCCGAGGACGGGACGGTCCGGCTGCATGTGAGCGGCTGACGGGGAGACGGCGGGGCGCCGTCTCCCCGGACGGCCGGTCATCGAGGGCCGGCGCCGCCCCCGGGATGGCTCGGTGCGGTGGGGGCGGCGCCGTCATGCAGGGACGGCCGGTTGGCGGGCTGGTGCCGCCTGCCCGGGGCAGCGGGTCGATGTGGGCCGGCGGTGCCTGCTGGGCCCGGGGCTGCCTCGCCTGGGAGGGCCGGTCCATGTGGGCCGGCGTTGCCTCCTTGGGTCGGTGCGCTTCCCCCGGGATCGCGGGTCGATGTGGGCCGGTGCTGCTCTCCCTGGATGGCGGGTCGATGTGGGTCGGCGGTGCCTGTTCGGGTCGGTGCTGCTTCCCCTGGGCTGGTCGGTGGGTGGGGCCGGTGGCGTCGTTCCGGGATCGTCGGGCGGTGGGGACCGGCTAGTGGTTGGCGAGGACGTCCGTCAGCCGGGTGAAGCCGTCGGTGCCGTGGCCCTGGGCGATCGCGCGGCGGGCGAAGCCCTCGGCCGACCGCATGACGCCGGCGTCGATGCCGTGGGACTCGGAGACCTGGATGATGTGCGCCATGGTCGACACGGCAGAGGTGAGCGGGTTGCCCTCACCGGAGTGCCGGCCGCTGTCGACCTCTTCCGCGCCCGCCTCGAAGAGCGGCGGGAGGATCGCGGCGATCCCCTGGGCGAACGGGGTCAGCTCCCGCGCACCGACCCCCTCCGCACGGGCCAGCGCCAGGGCGTGGGTGTAGCCGGCGATCGCGGTCCAGAAGAGGTCGAGCAGCGCGATGTCGTACGTCGCCGCCCGGCCGATGTCCTCGCCGAGGTGCGTGTGGGTGCCGCTCAGCGCGTCCAGGACGGGCCGGTGGGCGCGGTAGAGGTCCTCGGGGCCGCTGTAGAGGAACACGCCGTCCGGGGTGCCGATGGTCGGAGTCGGCGTCATGATCGCCCCGTCCAGGTAGTCGACGCCGTGCTCGGCGGCCCAGCCGGCGGTGGAGCGGGCCCGGTCCGGGGTGTCGGCGGTCAGGTTGACCACCGTGCGGCCCTTGAGTGCCTCGGTGACCGCCGGGCTTCGCAGGATCGTGTCCGAGGCGTCGTAGTTCACCACGCAGACGACGGTCAGCGCGCTCGCGGCCACAGCCTCCTCGGCAGACCCGGCGCGGGCCGCGCCCCGCGCGGCCAACTCCCCGTCCCGGCCCGGCGTACGGTTCCAGACCGTGGTCCGCAGTCCGGCGTCCAGGAACGCGCCGGCGAGGGCACGGCCCATCGGACCCAGGCCGAGTACGGTGACGGTGGGAGTGGGGGTGGTCGCGCCGGTGCCGGTGGTGGGCTGTTCGGTGTGTGCGGGCATGGCTCAGTAACTCCTGTGGGAAATTGGTCGGTTTGTTGGTTCGCGACGAACAGGGCGAGGGGGGAGCGAGGATGTCGCGCAAGCGTGCCCAGGACCCGAATGTCTGCGGGGTGACCGCGGCGATCACCGTGATCGAGGGAAAGTGGAAGACGTCGCTGCTCTGGATGCTGGAGTCCGGCCCGCACCGCCCGGGTGAGCTGCGCCGGATGCTGCCGGGCCTCCGCGAGAAGGTGCTGACTCAGGCGCTCCGCGAGATGGAGACCGACGGGCTCGTGCACCGGGAGGTGCACGACGTGCTGCCGCTGAAGACCGTGTACTCCCTGACCCCGTTCGGCCGCGAACTCTCCGAGGCGCTGGGGCCCTTGTCGGACTGGGGGCACCGACGCCTGGAGACGCTCGTCCGGGTCGACGGTGAGGGTGAGGCCGAGAACGAGGCCGAGAACGAGGCCGTGTCCCGATCCGCCTCCTGAACCCTCACGTCATCCGTCTCCCGCACCCGCACCCTCACGTCATCATCATTTCGTCATCGCGTTCGTCTTCCGTCCCCTGGCCGGTGCCACGCGACCCTTCGGCCGCGCCCTCGACACAAGGGTCGCCCGACAGTCGCCGTCCGCCAAGTACCCACAAAAAGGTGGGTACTTATGGGATCGGGCGGGGGTGACCAGGTGCCGCGAGGGTGTGTCCGGGACGACACCGGGCCCTCGCCCCGATACCGGTTCGCCCCCGCCCGGCGGCAGTTGTGCGGCCGTCGGGCGGGGGCGATGGAGGCGCTGCAGGTGCTCGGGGTGCTGGGTGTCAGGACCCGGTCTTCGGGCCCGTCTGCTGGAGGACGTCGAACGTCCAGACGTTCGAGTCGGAGGCGGCCGGCTTGGGACGGTCGCCGCCGCCCTGGTGGGCCTGCTTCATGGGGCCCTCCATCCACGCCTTGAAGGCGTCCTCGTCGCGCCAGCGGGTGTAGACGAGGTACTTGTCGGTGCCGTCGACGGGACGCAGCAGCTCGAACCACTCGAAGCCGTCCGAACTCTCGACCACCCCGGCACGGGAAGCGAACCGCTTCTCCAGCACCTCGCGCTGCTCGGTCGGGACCGAGAGGACATTGATCTTGACGATGCTCATGGCCTCATCCTGCATCACGCGAGAGGAGGGGGCGCGGGCCGACCCCTGCCGGCCGCGTCCGGCCCCGGTCACCCGCGTGCAGCCCCGTGTCGGCCGCGCTCGACCTCGTCGGCGCGCGTCGACCCCGTCGGTCACGGCCTCTTCGTCTCGGACTCCAGCTGCTCCCGGGTGACCAGGCCGTAGACGCCCGGCTCCTCCCTGTCCTTCGTGATGCCGCGGCTGGTCTGGTAGGCGAGGACGGCCTGTTCGACCTGGCTGTCGAAGCTCTCGTCGATGTCGCCGTTGTAGAGGCCCAGCTGGCGCAGCCGGAGCTGGAGTTCGGTCACCTCGGGGTCGTCGTCGCCGAGGCGGAGCGTCTTGGGTACCACGAGCCGGCTGTCGTCCGACTCGTCCGAGCCGGCTGCCGACGAGCCGGTGGACGCGCCGGCGCTGGGCGCGCTCTGTGTCGGGTCGGGCGAGGCGGACGGCGACGGCGAGCCGGATGCCTGTGACGGCGAAGGAGAAGGGGACGGGCTCTTCGTGGGGCTCGGCGACGCTGCGCTGCCACCCGGTGGAGCCGGTGCGGGTGCACCGCCCCCGCCCTCCCCGGACGGCTCCACCGGCGAGGCCTCCCCGTCCGGCGACGTGTCCGGCGCGCTCGCCCGCAGGTCGTCCGGCAGCGCGCGGTCCCGCTCGGGGGTGTCGTACGAGAACAGGCCGCTCGCGAACCCGGCGGCAGCCATCACCCCCGCGGCGGCGGTCCCGGCGAGGGCGACGACGAGCCCCGCACGGCGGCGGCGTCGACGTCCGGAGCGTGGCGCTGACGGGGAGGAGAGTGAGGTGGAGAGAGCGGCGGAAGCGGCCGGCGACGCGAAGGGCGTGGGGGTGGTCGGCATGGCACCCGAGGCCGACCGGGCCGAGGGAGGCGACGCGTACGGCGAGGGCGATGCCGGGGCCGAGAACAGCGGCCGGGTCGAAGCGGCGCTCGACGTACTCGACGTACTCGACGTGCTAGGCGTACTCGATGCGCTCGGAGTGTCGGATCCGGGCGGGCCCCCGCCCCGCCGCTCGAACATCCGTACGTCCGTCGCCTCCGGCCCGGTCGCCGTCGCCGCCGTGGTCACCGGCATGGCGATCGTCGAGGTCTGATCGGGTCCCGGCCCGCCCGGCGCGGATCCGCCCGGCCCGTCGTTCTCGTCACCCAGCTCCACGTACGGGCGTATCCGGAGGGGGTCGAAGTCCTCCGCGGCCGCCGCCTCGGCCGTACGGGTTTCGAGAAGGGCCTCGGACGCGCGGCGGCCGCACGCGCAGGACGGCGTGCCGTCCGAGGCCCGGGGTGTGAAGCATTCCGGGCATATGTGGCTGGTCGGTCCACTCACGTGTCGTTCCTCCCCGCGAAGACTCCAGAGTTTAAGCAAACGGTCGCCACAGAATCTCCCAGGCTCCCCGGGAATCACAGGTTCCGGAACGGCTCGACAGGCCATAACCGGTCACACCGACCACGATGGAATGGAAACGGAGGAAGAGGAAACTGGGGACGCTGTACGAGACCCTCGGGCCCTCGGGAGGTCTGCATGACCGACGACACCGGCCACGCCGCCGCCGACGACGGCAAGGAGCCCACGAAGCCCGCCGACGCCGACGCCGGCAGCGCGAACACGGGCACCGCGCAGACCACCGCCGGCACCGACGCCCCCGCCGGACGCACGCCCCCTGACGGCCCCCGTGGCCAGGGCGTGCCCGTCGCCGAAGGGGTGCCCGGTGGTGTGATGGTCTCCATCGGGGCCCTTCTGCTGGGCATGCTGCTGGCGGCGCTCGACCAGACGATCGTGTCGACGGCGCTGCCGACGATCGTGAGCGACCTCGGCGGGCTGGAACACCTCTCGTGGGTGGTCACGGCGTACATGCTGGCCGCGACCGCGGCGACACCGCTGTGGGGCAAGCTCGGCGACCAGTTCGGCCGCAAGAGGCTTTTCCAGACGGCGATCGTGATTTTTCTCATCGGGTCGGCGCTGTGCGGAATGGCACAGAACATGCCCCAGTTGATCGGGTTCCGGGCCCTGCAGGGGCTCGGCGGCGGCGGGTTGATGGTGCTGTCGATGGCGATCGTCGGGGATCTCGTCCCGCCGCGCGAACGCGGGCGCTACCAAGGGCTGTTCGGCGCGGTGTTCGGTGCGACGAGTGTGCTCGGGCCGCTGCTCGGCGGGCTGTTCACCGAGCATCTGAGCTGGCGTTGGGTGTTCTACGTCAACCTGCCGGTCGGAGCGGTGGCGTTGCTCGTCATCGCCGCCGTGCTGCGCATCCCGCGCAAGGCGGAGCGCCACGTCATCGACTACCTCGGCACCTTCCTCATCGCCTCCGTGGCCACCTGTCTGGTCCTGGTCGCCTCCCTCGGCGGCACCACCTGGGACTGGAACTCGCCGCAGATCATCGGCCTTTCCGTACTGGCCGTGCTGCTCGTCGTCGTCTTCGTGGCCGTCGAGCGGCGGGCCGCCGAACCCGTCCTGCCCCTCAAGCTGTTCCGCGTCCGTACCTTCACCCTCTCCGCCGTGATCAGCTTCGTCGTCGGCTTCGCGATGTTCGGCGCGATGACCTACCTGCCGACGTTCCTGCAGGTCGTGCATGGTGTGTCGCCGACCATGTCGGGTGTGCACATGCTGCCGATGGTGTTCGGGCTGCTGCTGTCCTCGACGGTCTCCGGGCAGATCGTCAGCCGTACGGGCCGCTGGAAGGTGTTCCCCGTCGTCGGCACGGGGGTCACCACGCTCGGCCTGCTGCTTCTGCACCAGCTCGACGCGGACAGCGGCAACGGCGAGATGAGCGCCTACCTCTTCGTCTTCGGACTCGGGCTCGGCCTCGTCATGCAGGTCCTCGTCCTCGTCGTGCAGAACGCGGTCCCCTACGAGGACCTCGGCGTCGCCACCTCCGGCGCGACCTTCTTCCGTTCCATCGGCGCCTCGTTCGGCGTGGCCGTCTTCGGCACGGTCTTCGCCGGGCACCTCGGCGAGAAGCTCACGGACGCGCTCGACGGGGCCCAGCTCCCGTCCGGCGTGAGCGTGGACGGGCTGAAGGCCGACCCGCGTGAGATAGCCGAACTCCCGGCCGCGCTGCGCCCGTCCGTCCTCGACGCGTACGCGTCCTCCATCACCGACGTCTTCGTCTACGCGGCCCCGGTCGCCCTCCTCGGCTTCGTCCTCGCCTGGTTCCTGCGCGAGGACCGGCTGCGGGCCTCCGTGACGGCGCCCGACGCCACGGAGACGCTCGCCAGCAACCCGGTCGAGCGGTCGTCGCACGACGAGGTGTGCCGGGCGCTGTCGGTGCTCGGGTCGAGGGAGGGCCGCCGCGACGTCTACCGGAGGATCACCGCACGGGCCGGCTACGACCTGCTGCCCGCCACGAGCTGGCTGCTGCTGCGGATCCGGCGGTACGGCTGGGCCGAACCGGCCGTGCTCGCGGAACGCAGTACCGTCCCGCTCGACATGATCATGGCCGCGACCCGGCAGGTCGAGGAGCGCCGCCTCGCCCGCCGCGACGGCATCGACCTCGTCCTCACCGACACCGGCCACGAGGCCGCCGACAACCTGGCCAAGGCCCGCGAGGAATCGCTCGCCGAACTCCTCGGCGACTGGTGGGGCCCCGACCGCTCCACCGACCTCGTCCGTCTCGTCGAGGAACTCAACGCCGAGCTGTGCGGCTCGGACGCGGAACGCCCGCACGACGACGGAGCGATCACCCGACGGCCACCGGCCACGACGACCTCCGGTACGCCGCCCACGCCCCCTGCGGCTCCCACGTCTACGCCAGTCTCTTCGTGAACCAGTGGTCCGCGTACTCGTGGTCGTTGTGCGGGGCGCTCTTCTCGTAACCGAGCCGGGCGTAGAGCGCGCGGGCCTCGACCAGGTCGCCGCGGGTGTCGAGGACGATCCGTTCGGCGCCGAGTGCGCGGGCCGTGTTCTCGGCCGCCGTCACCAGGAGTGCGGCACCGCCCTTGCCGCGGGCCTCGGGCAACAGGAAGACCCGCTTCAGCTCGGCCGTCGCGGTGTCCGTCAGCCGCACCCCCGCCGTGCCGACCGGCTCGCCCCCGTACCGCGCCACCAGCAGCACGCCGTCCGGCGGCGCCAGGTACGCCCCGGTGTCCGCCGCGATCTCCCGCTCCAGCTCGTCAGGGTCCGTGGTGTGTCCCTCGTGCAGCAGATACCAGCGGTCGCTGACCTCCGTGTAGTACGCCCGCCAGAGCGCGGCGGCGACAGGCGAGTCGTAGGGCTCCTCGTCCACGGACCAGACGGTCGTCACGCGGGGTGAGCGGGTCGTGCGGGTCGTGCGGCTCTCGCGGTTCATGCGGTTCATGCGGGTCATGGCGGTCATTGTCGGGAGCGGGGGCGGGTGGCCCGCAAACGAATTCCGCCGTCGTCCTTCTCCCGCGTCCTTCTTCCACTGTCCTCTTCCGTGCGCTTGCCGTTTGAACGAACGGGTTCGGGCAACCCGGTGCGAAACGGCCCGATGGGGCGAGACGCCTGGGCCGAGGACTCTGGAAGGCATTCATGTCCACAGGCTTGATCATCGCTTTGATCGTGATCGTGGCGGTCGTGGTTGTTGTGGCGGCCGTCCTGACCCGGCGCGCCCGTGCGGGTACGGGTGGCGGCGGATCGCTGAAGCGGCGTTTCGGACCCGAGTACGACCGGACCGTGAGCCGCCATGACGGCGACGAGAGGGCAGCCGCCCGGGAACTCGCGGAGCGGGTGAAGCGGCACGGCTCGCTGGAGAAGCGGCCGCTGCCGACCGCCGAGCGCGAACAGTACGAGTCCCGCTGGGCGGCCGCCCAGGAACGCTTCGTCGACTCGCCCCGTGAGGCGGTCGCCGAGGCGGACCGGCTGCTCTCCGAGGTGGCCGGGGCCCGGGGCTTCCCGGACGACGGCCACTACGAGACCCAACTGGAGGCGCTCTCCGTCCATCACGCCCACCATGTGCACGGCTACCGCCGGGTGCACCTGGCGGCGCACACCACCGGCGACACGGGCCAGGGCCGCGCGGGCGCCGGTCCCGGTACCGGGACCGAGGAGATGCGCGAGGCCATGATCGAGGCCCGCGCCCTGTTCGAGGACCTGGTGACACCGGACCGCCGGGACGCGCGGGCGGACCGTGAGGGTACCGCCGGGCGCGAGAACCCGGCCCACGACGGCACGGCGCGACGCGACGAGCGCAACGGTACGGCTGCCGACGGCCGTCACCGGTCCCATCTGCCATGGGCGCCCACGAGGCGCCACGCGAAGGGGAGTTGAGGGGGATGACTGACGACGTGACGAGGGGCGACCGCATCCGCGGGGCGCGGGAAGCCGACGTGAGGCGCGACGGGGCGAAGGGAAGCGGACTCGCGCCGGGCACCGGGGCGACCGACACCACCGGCTCCGCAGGCACGACCGACACCACCGGTACGCCCTCCGCGGGCACGACCGGCACCCGTGCGGCCGTGGTGGCGGGCCATGACACGTCGGCCGGCCGAACGGCCGGCCGTGGCGACGGCGGGACACCGGGCTTCGGCGAAAGCCGCGAGGACCGACGTACGACGGGTTCCACCACAGGCGGCTCCGCGGCCGGCTCCCCGCCCCTGCCGCACGACGAGTGCGACAAGCTGACGTCGCGGATGCATCACGCGGTCGGCGAGTTCGTCGACGAGCCCCGGTCCGCCGTCGAGGAGGCCGACCACGTTCTCGAAGAGGTCACCGCCCGCTTCACCGACGCGGTGACCCAGCGGCGCCGCACCCTGCGTACCTCCTGGCAGACCACCGCGGACGACCGCGCGTCCACCACCGACACCGAACAGCTCCGCCTCGCCCTGCGCGACTACCGAGAGCTGACCGAACGCCTGCTGCGGATCTGACGCCGCCAGCGGCACACGAACGAGACCGCGCCCCGGGTCGTGCCCCGGGGCGCGGTCTCATGTGTCGGTACTCCCCGGGCTACCGGGCGTCCTGTCCGCCCGCCCGGCGCGCGGCCCATTCCCGTACGACCTCTTCCACGTCGTACGGCTTCAGACCCAGTGGCGGTCCCGGTGGCGGCTTGAACATCATTTCGCGGATCTTGACGTTGATCTCGGTGATGATCTTGCGGGCGGCGTGTTCGGAAGGGGCCTCGACGGCGGTCGCGAGGGCGTCCTCCGCCTCCTTGCGCAGGGCGAGTGTCGGCGGCAGGACGGACAGACCCTCGCGGGCCATCTTCCGCTTGATCCACCAGAGTTCGTCGTAGGTCGTGTCGTCGTCCGGCAGCGGCCGGCCCACGCCGGGGAGGGTCTTGAAGTCGCCGCGCGCCTCCGCGTCGCGGATCTGTTTGTCGACGAAGGACTCGAAGCTGACACCGGGGGGCTTTCGCTCGGTCATGCGTCCATTGTGCCGGAGCCCGCACAGCAGGACGATCCGGCGAATTATCATGCGGCGGCGGCACGCCAAACGTGCCGTGCGCAGCGACAATTGGAGTTTGACCCGTTAGGAGCGGTACGTGCTCGAACTCACCATGGCCTCGGTCTCCGAGGCGGACGCCGGGGCGACGGCCGGCATGCAGATGGCCGACGCGCCCAGCGAGCCGGGCGGCGTGCTCCGGGTGGGCCGCGATCGGGCGGTATGCCGGCTCGCGACACCGGACGACTGGCTCTTCGTCTCCCGGGTGCATCTGGAGTTCCTGTGCGCCCCCGACGGGAGCTGGCAGGTCACCTGGCTGCGAGGCTCGCACGCCGACCCCTCCTCCGAGGTGCGGCTGACCCTGCTCGGTCACCAGCCCTCGCCGCTCCCGTACGGCGGCACGGCGAAGCTCCCGCACGGCAGCTCCGGCGAACTCGTCATCTACGACCGCACCGGCCCCCGCAGTGTCAACGTGGGCTTCTACCACGAGGCCTGACGGGAACCGCCGCCCCGCCGGCCCCGGTTCACTCCAGTACCCGGGCCAGCGCGAAGCCGTCGTACCCCTTGGTGCCCACCGTCTGGATCGCCGTGCCGCTCAACTTCGGGTGCGCGGCGATCAGTTCGATGGCGGCCCGGGTGCCGCGGACGTCCGGCTCGGTGCTGTCGGCGTCGGCGACCCGGCCGCCGCGCACGACGTTGTCGACGACGATGACGCTGCCGGCCCGGGTGAGCTTGAGGGCCCACTCCACGTAGTGCGGGTTGTTGGCCTTGTCCGCGTCGACGAAGACCAGGTCGAAGGGCTCGGGGTTCTCGTCGGTCAGTTTGGGCAGCGACTCCAGGGCGGGGCCGACCCGTACCTCGACGACGTCGTCGAGCCCGGCGCGCGCGATGTTGCGGCTGGCGACCTCCGCGTGCCGGGCGCTGTACTCCAGGGAGATCAGCCGGCCGTCGGCGGGCAGCGCCCGGGCCAGCCAGATGGTGCTGTAGCCGCCGAGGGTGCCGATCTCCAGGATGCGGCGGGCGCCCTGGATCAGGGCGAGGAGATGGAGGAACTTGCCCTGGTTGGCGGCGACGTCGATGGCCGGGAGTCCGGCCGCCTCGTTGTCGCGCAGCGCCGCCTCCAGGGCCTCGTCGTTCGGGGCGAGGTGGGTGGTGAAGTAGGTGTCGACATCGTCCCAGGTCCGCGACTCGCTCATGAAGCTGTGCCTCCCGCGCCTTTCATCAGGACAGTTACTTAGATCAGCTAAGTAGGTGCGCTAATGAATATAGGCGCGGGGCAGGCCCTCTGTCAGCGGTTCCCGGGTGTGTTCAGCCGATCGGTCCGGACTTCGGGTCGGCCGGCGCCGCGGGCGACCCCGGCTGGTATGCGCCCGGCGTTCCCGGTGGGTAGGCACCGGGTGCCCCCTGCGGGTAGGCGCCCGGCGGCGGGAAGGCCCCGCCCGGCGGTGGGAAAGCAGCACCCGGTGGCGGTACGGGCGGCATTTGGCGCTTCGCGTTGCGCATGAGCACGATCGCGACGGCCACCGCCTTGATCGCCAGCACGGCCATGCCGATGCCGAACCACACCAGCCACTCGGGCATGCCCCACAGGGTCTGCATCTCGTCCACGTAGATGACCTTTCGATAGGTGTCGTCGGCTGCGGTCCGCCGCAGCGTGTGGTCGCCGGAGATCCGCTCCGGCTGCGGGAAGCTCTGCTCGACGGCGGTGAGGAAGTCCGTACCGCCCCCGGTGAGGTCGCCGAGCGTGCCGACGGGCGCGCCGAGGCGTCCGGCGAACGTCACCTCCGGCTCGTCCCCGCCGATCGCGGAGATGGGCTCCATCCGGTGCTCGGCGAGAACGTACAGGTCGAGAGCCTGTGGGGTGGTGGCCAGGCGGGACAGCCGCATCGGGTAGACCAGCTCGTCGCTGGCGAAGGTGAGGTGCAGCGGGTCGAGGGTGCCGGAGAGCGGGAGGTCGGCGGCGGCGCCCTCGGAGTCCTCCGGGGCCAGCCGGATCGCCACGTACTCCCACTTCTGCCGGACGTACGGCTCCAGTGCCGTGTCCAGGCGGTCCGGGAGCGCGAAGCCGTTCTCGTCGAGCCAGTCGCCGAGGGCACCGGAGTCGGTGGCGGTCAGCCGGGCCACGTCGAACGGACCGAGCCGTTCGCGGCCGACGACGTCCACCGAGGACTGAGGGTCCTGGGGTGCGGCGCCCCCTGCCGTGCCGTCGCTCTCGGACATGTCGAACGGCCAGTCGCCGGAACGCGGCCAGAAGTACTCCCGCTTCGCGTACTCGGGCGCGGTCTCCTCGTCGAGCCGGTCGAAGACGGCCGCGTCGCCGAGCCTCACCGTCGCCCGGTTCGGCACCGGCATGATCCACGCGGCCGTCCGGGCGTCACCGGAGACCGTCAGGCTCATCACGATCTGTTCCTCGCGGCCGTCCCAGCGCACGACGGACATCTCGCGGTTCACGTACATGCTCCGCCGGCCGTCCGGCACCATCGCGCCGCAGCCGCAGGCGTACGCCGGTGCCACGAGCGACGCCAGCTGGAACCCCAGCAGGGCGAGGACGACCACCGACAGCCGTCCGCGCGCCTTGCGCCTCCCGTGCGCCCACTCCGCCGGACGCGCACGCCCCCGTACGAAACCCTTCATCCCCCGTGCCCTCCCGCTGCCCTGCCGACGTGCTGCCCTGCTCGGGGCCATGCTGTCAGGTGTTTGTCAGTGGCCTGTCACAACCCCGCCCGTGATGAGCATCGGTGATCCGCGCCGTGGCCTTGAGGGTGCGGGCATCCTTCCGCGCACTATCGTCATCGGGACAGAACAGGGGGCGGCTCTCCGGTGAAGAGGAGGTTGCCCGCGTCTCACCACCGGGACGGTGCGAGCCTTCTCGGCGGGGGACGTCAACGGGCGGGAGGACGACGGCGCGTGGCGACGGAGCGGAGCAGACCGGACGGTGTCGCCGGAGCGGGCCTGACGGCGGGTCGGCTGGGGACGGTACGAGCCGTGCTGTGGCTGCTCGTCGCGATCCTGGCGGTGCGGCAGATCGCGGTCGTGCTGAGCATGCCCAAGGGTGAGCGGCTCACCGATCTGGAGACCTGGGTCGGGCCCAGCGGCGTCCTGCACGTGAACGGCTCGCTGTACGACTCCACGCAGTTCACCGGCAGCCCCTTCGGCGGCCTCGTCCTCAAGCCCCTCACCCGAACGGCCGAACAGGCGCTCGGCTGGGGCTGGACCTTCGGCACCCTCCTCCTGGTCGTCGCCCTCGGCCTGGTCGCCGCCCGCGCCCTGCCCCAGCCCGTCACCCGCCGCACGGCATTGCTCGCGGCCCCCGTCGCGGTCACCCTGCTGATGCTGTCGTTGCCGGTGCGCAACACGCTGTATCTGGGCCAGACCAGCATCCTCCCCGTCCTGCTCGTCCTGGCGGGCTGCTTCGCGGTCCGGGGCGAGCGCGCCAGCGGGGTCTGCATAGGGCTCGCCGCGGCCTTCCAGCCGACCGTGCTGCTGTTCGTGCCGCTGCTGTGGTTCACCGGCCGCCGCCGGGCCGCCGCGAGCACCGGGATCACCTTCGCCACCGCCACCGCGCTCGCCTGGGCGGTGATGCCGCACGACTCGTACGCCTACTGGGTGCACCACCTGGCCGGGGTCGGCCTCGGCGGCCGGGCGGACGACCTCGCCAACCAGTCCCTGCACGGCGCGCTGCTGCGACTCGGCCTCCAAGGCCCCCTGGAGATCACGGTCTTCTTCACGCTGGCCGCCGCCGTCGCCGTGCTCGGCATGCGCC
>NZ_LRTR01000406.1 GCF_001550375.1 Streptomyces europaeiscabiei
CCGTTCCTGCCGCTCAGCCACAGGCGTTGTGGCAGGTGGCGGCATCACCCGGCAGATGATCGACGGGATTCCGCGCCAGGTATGGACAGGCGCTCAGCGGCGTAACCTGCCCGAACGGTCCGGTCCGTGGAAGACCGTGTGCAGGCCACACCGATTGTGGTCGGCCGACGGGCCCTGGGAGCGCCTGCTCCAGCAGGTCCAAGCCCAGGCTGACGCTGCGGGCGAGATCGACTGGGACATCTCGGTCGACTCCACCATCGTGCGGGCGCACCAGCATGCTGCTGGCGCCCGCACCGATCCACCGCCGGCTCCCTCTCAAAGGGGGACGCACCCCAAACCTGGGCGGCTGTGAGGTGAAGCGGGGGGTGCCCCCGTCTGACGACAAGGGCGGTGCGAGCATTTCCATGGGGCGGCGAACGATGCCGGAGGGACGGCAGGGCGTGGCGAACGCGGAGCAGGGCAGACCGGGCGGTGCCGTGGGCACGGGTGCGGCGGCCCGGTTGGGGACGGTTCGCGTCGTGCTCTGGCTGGTCGCCGCGGTCCTGGCGGCGCGGCAGATCGCGGTCGTGCTGCACACGGCCAGTGGGGAGCGGCTGACCGACCTGGAGACCTGGGTCGGACCGGACGGTGTCCTGCATGTCACGGGTTCGCTGTACGACTCGACGCGGTTCGCCGGTACGCCGTTCGGCGGCCTCGTCCTCAAGCCCCTCACCCGAACGGCCGAACAGGCGCTCGGCTGGGGCTGGACCTTCGGCACCCTCCTCCTGGTCGTCGCCCTCGGCCTGGTCGCCGCCCGCGCCCTGCCCCAGCCCGTCACCCGCCGCACGGCATTGCTCGCGGCCCCCGTCGCGGTCACCCTGCTGATGCTGTCGTTGCCGGTGCGCAACACGCTGTATCTGGGCCAGACCAGCATCCTCCCCGTCCTGCTCGTCCTGGCGGGCTGCTTCGCGGTCCGGGGCGAGCGCGCCAGCGGGGTCTGCATAGGGCTGGCCGCGGCCTTCCAGCCGACCGTGCTGCTGTTCGTGCCGCTGCTGTGGTTCACCGGCCGCCGCCGGGCCGCCGCGAGCACCGGGATCACCTTCGCCACCGCCACCGCGCTCGCCTGGGCGGTGATGCCGCACGACTCGTACGCCTACTGGGTGCACCACCTGGCCGGGGTCGGCCTCGGCGGCCGGGCGGACGACCTCGCCAACCAGTCCCTGCACGGCGCGCTGCTCCGGCTGGGCCTCACGGGCCCGCTGGAGATCGTCGTCTTCTTCGCGCTGGCCGCCGCCGTCG
Source organism: Streptomyces europaeiscabiei (assembly GCF_001550375.1). GTDB lineage: Bacteria > Actinomycetota > Actinomycetes > Streptomycetales > Streptomycetaceae > Streptomyces > Streptomyces europaeiscabiei. Next base: position 1,279 of record NZ_LRTR01000406.1, read on the forward strand.
CCGCACTCGGCATGCGGAGGGCCATCCACTACGCCCGCGACGGACAGTTGCTGCTCGCGGTCGCCCTCACCGGCTGTGTCGTGGTCGCCGTCTCGCCGACGTCCTGGAAGCACCAGCTGCTGTGGGTGCTGCTCGCGGTGGTCGGCCGGGTCGGCAGGAAGGCCTCGGCGCGGTACGTGTGGCCGGTCGCCGTCGTCCTGGTGATGACGCTGCCCGCGAAGATGATGGTGCCGAACGTGGGCGTTCTGCACCCGGTGCGTGACAACGTGGTCCTGCTGGCAGCGCTCACCGCCGCGCTCGTCGTGCCGTTCCTGTCCCGTACCTCGGAGTACTTCCGGGCGCCGATCCCCACGGAGTACGCCCCGAAGGCGCAGACCCGCTTCACCCGGGCCCCGTTGCTGCGCCGGGTGGCGACCCGTCCCAACCTGCTCCTCGAACTGCTGCTGATCCGCGCCACCTACGCCGCCTACCAGCGCACCCGCCTGGAGGCCACCGGCAGCCGGGCCGTCGCCGAGGAGCACGCCGGGCAGGTCCTCGCGGTCGAGAAGGCCCTGTTCATCGACATCGAGCACTGGTTCAACCACACGGTGGTCGGGATCGGCTGGCTGCGGGGCTTCTTCGACTTCTACTACACGTCGTTCCACTTCGTGG
>NZ_LRTR01000407.1 GCF_001550375.1 Streptomyces europaeiscabiei
CACCCGCCGCACGGCATTGCTCGCGGCCCCCGTCGCGGTCACCCTGCTGATGCTGTCGTTGCCGGTGCGCAACACGCTGTATCTGGGCCAGACCAGCATCCTCCCCGTCCTGCTCGTCCTGGCGGGCTGCTTCGCGGTCCGGGGCGAGCGCGCCAGCGGGGTCTGCATAGGGCTGGCCGCGGCCTTCCAGCCGACCGTGCTGCTGTTCGTGCCGCTGCTGTGGTTCACCGGCCGCCGCCGGGCCGCCGCGAGCACCGGGATCACCTTCGCCACCGCCACCGCGCTCGCCTGGGCGGTGATGCCGCACGACTCGTACGCCTACTGGGTGCGCCATCTGGCGGGCGCGGGCCTCGGCGGCCGGGCGGACGACCTCGCCAACCAGTCCCTGCACGGCGCGCTGCTGCGACTCGGCCTCCAAGGCCCCCTGGAGATCACGGTCTTCTTCACGCTGGCCGCCGCCGTCGCCGTGCTCGGCATGCGCCGCGCCATCCGCTACGCGCGCGACGGACAACTGCTGCTCGCCGTCGCGATCACCGGCTGCGTCGTGGTCGCCGTCTCGCCCACGTCCTGGAAGCACCAGCTGCTGTGGGTGCTGCTCGCGGTGGTCGGCCGGGTCGGCAAGAAGGCGTCCTCGCGCTATGTGTGGCCGGTCGCCGTCGTCCTGGTGATGACGCTGCCCGCGAAGATGATGGTGCCGAACGTCGGCGTCCTGTACCCGCTGCGTGACAACGTCGTCCTGCTGGCCGCGCTCGCCTCGGCCCTCGTGGTGCCGTTTTTGACCCGCGCCTCGGAGTACTACCGGACCCCGCTTCCCACCGAGTACGCCCCGAAGGCGCAGACCCGCCTCAGCTGGGCGCCGCTGCTGCGCCGGGCCGCCAGCCGCCCGAACCTGCTGCTCGAACTGCTGCTGATCCGCGTCACCTACGCCGCCTACCAGCGCACCCGGCTGGAGGCGGCCGGCAGCCGGGCCGTCGCCGAGGAGCACGCCCGCGAGATCCTCGCGGTCGAGAAGGCCCTGTTCATCGACATCGAGCACTGGTTCAACCACACGGTGGTCGGGATCGGCTGGCTGCGGGGCTTCTTCGACTTCTACTACACGTCGTTCCACTTCGTGGTCCCGCTGACCGTCCTCGGTGTCCTCTACTGGCGCCGCCCCGCCGACTACCGCTGGGCCCGCACGGCCATCGGCCTCACCACGGTCCTCGCGCTCGTCGGCTTCTTCTTCTACCCGCTGGCCCCGCCGCGCCTGATGCCGGGCCTCGGCATCATCGACACCATCTACGGCGTCCAGGACTTCTCCCGGCCGGACTACGGCAAGCTCACCGAACTCACCAACCAGTACGCGGCGATGCCGTCCCTGCACTTCGGCTGGTCGCTGTGGTGCGGGCTCACCATCGCGATCGTCGCGCCCCGGGTGTGGATGAAGGTACTGGGCCTGCTGCACCCCTTCCTCACGGTCCTGGCGATCGTCGCGACCGGCAACCACTGGATCCTCGACGCGGTCGGCGGCGCGGCTGTGGTGGGCGCGGGCTTCGGCCTGACGTACCTCCTGACAGGGCCCCGCACCACCGAGGCTCGTATGGGGCGCGGGGAACAGCGCGAACACCCACCGACGGCCGGGCGACTCGCCACGGCCGCCCGGCGCAACGGCGGCGGAGCGGACGCGGACGGCGGAGGCAGC
>NZ_LRTR01000408.1 GCF_001550375.1 Streptomyces europaeiscabiei
GGTCGCCCACTACCGCGAGGCGATCGCCCGCGCCGAGGGCCGTCCGGCGGGGGCCACCGCGAGCGCCGTACCGGCGGCGGACCACATCGTCGAAGCCGCCGAACTCGTGAAAGCCGTCGAAGCCGTCGAAGCCGTCGAATCCCACGAGGCTGCCGAAGTCGTCGACGAAGTAGTCGAGAACAACCGCGAAAGCGCCAACCGCGAAAGCAGGGCCACGTGCTGACCGTCGATTTCTCCCGGTTCCCGCTCGCACCGGGGGACCGTGTCCTGGATCTCGGCTGTGGAGCGGGCCGGCACGCCTTCGAGTGCTACCGGCGCGGCGCCCAGGTCGTGGCCCTCGACCAGAACGCCGAGGAGATCCGCGAGGTCGCCAAGTGGTTCGCCGCGATGAAGGAGGCCGGTGAGGCCCCGGAGGGCGCGACCGCCACCGCGATGGAGGGCGACGCCCTCGCGCTGCCCTTCCCCGACGAGTCCTTCGACGTCGTCATCATCTCCGAGGTGATGGAGCACATCCCCGACGACAAGGGCGTACTCGCCGAGATGGTCCGGGTGCTGAGGCCCGGCGGCCGCATAGCCGTCACCGTCCCGCGCTACGGCCCCGAGAAGGTCTGCTGGGCGCTCTCCGACGCCTACCACGAGGTCGAGGGCGGCCACATCCGCATCTACAGGGCGGACGAGCTCCTGGCCAAGATTCGTGAGGCGGGCCTCAAGCCGTACGGCACCCACCACGCGCACGCCCTGCACTCGCCGTACTGGTGGCTGAAGTGCGCGTTCGGCGTCGACAACGACAAGGCGCTGCCCGTGCGGGCGTACCACAAGCTGCTCGTCTGGGACATCATGAAGAAGCCGCTGGCCACCCGGGTCGCCGAGGAGGCGCTGAACCCGCTGATCGGCAAGAGCTTCGTGGCGTACGCGACCAAGCCGCACCTGCCCCGGATCTCCGAGGAAGCCGGACCCTCCGAAGAGACCGGAACCTCCGAAGAAGCCGGAACCAAGGCCGGGGCGGACGTCAAGTGACGACTCCCCGGACAGAACACCTGGTCCTGCCCGGGGTCCTCACCGCAGAGGAGGCCGCCGCCACGGTGCGCGGCATCCTCGCGGTGCAGCGCGCGGACGGTGCCATCCCCTGGTTCCGCGGGCACCACCTCGACCCGTGGGACCACACCGAGGCGGCCATGGCCCTGGACGCGGCCGGCGAGCACGAGGCCGCCGAGCGCGCCTACGAATGGCTGCGCCGACACCAGAACGGCGACGGCTCCTGGTACGCCGCGTACGCCGACGGGGACGCCGCCGACGTCACCGACCGAGGCCGCGAGACCAACTTCGTCGCGTACATAGCCGTCGGCGTCTGGCACCACTACCTGGCCACCGGCGACGACACCTTCCTCGACCGCCTGTGGCCGGCCGTCTACGCGGCGATCGAATGCGTCCTGCGGCTCCAGCAGCCCGGCGGCCAGATCGGCTGGAAGCGCGAGGACGACGGCACGCCGGTGAACGACGCGCTACTGACGGGCAGTTCGTCGATCCACCATGCGCTGCGCTGTGCGCTCGCCATCGCCGAACAGCGCGAAGAGCCGCAGCCCGACTGGGAGCTGGCGGTCGGCGCGCTCCGGCACGCGATACGCCGGCACCCCGAGCGGTTCCTCGACAAGAACCGCTACTCGATGGACTGGTACTACCCCGTGCTCGGCGGCGCGCTCACCGGCATCGAGGCCAAGTCCCGTGTCGAGGAGGGCTGGGACCGTTTCGTCGTGCCCGGCTTCGGCGTCCGCTGCGTGGTCCCCAACCCGTGGGTGACCGGCGGTGAGTCGGCCGAACTCGCCCTGGCCCTCTGGGCGATGGGCGAGTCCGACCGTGCCCTGGACATCCTCCAGTCCATCCAGCACCTCCGCGACGACGACTCGGGCCTGTACTGGACGGGTTACGTCTTCGAGGACCACGCCGTCTGGCCCGAGGAACTGACCTCCTGGACCGCGGGGTCCCTGTTGCTGGCCGTGGCCGCGCTGGGCGGCGACGAGGCGACGTGCGCGGTGTTCGGCGGTGAGCGGTTGCCGCGTGGCCTCGACGACTTCGACGACTCGGAGTGCTGCTGAGCCGAGGGGTGCGTGGTCGGCTGCGGCCCGGTGGGGCTTCTCGCGCAGTTCCCCGCGCCCCTGAAGAGCCCGGGGCCGCGCCCCGGGCTCTTCGGCCCGCAGGGCGGTGTCCTTCAGGGGCGCGGGGAACCGCGCGAGCGACCACGAACCACCCGCAGCCGCCCACACACCCGCACCCCTGAGCCATGGGGCGCGACGGCCCGACCCAGCGGAGCGACCACGCTCAGTGCCGGTGCATCCGGTTGGCGATCGCATGCCCCACGAACAGGTACACGACGGCCGCCAGGCCGTAGCCGGCCACTACCCGCGCCCACTGCTCGTCGAAGGTGAACAGGTCGTGCGACCAGCCGGCGAGCCAGCGGGCCGCGTCATGGATGAACTGCACGAAGTCGTTCGTGCTGTTCGCATCCAACAGGTACATCAGGATCCACAGGCCGAGGATGAAGGCCATGATGTCGGCGACGATGGCTATGACCCGGCCGGCCTGGTTGGAGCCGCTGTATCGAGACATGCCGTACGGATTGCCCGCCTGGCTTCGATGAAACCTCAAGTGTCCTCAGGAGTTGAGCTCCGCCAGCACCCGCAACGTGTGCGGATCAGGGGCGAGCACCAGCAGGTCCGTCACCGGCCCCTTCCGCCACAACTCCAGCCGCTCCGCGATCCGTTCCCGTGGCCCGACCAGCGAGATCTCGTCGGCGAAGGCGTCCGGCACGGCGAGTACGGCCTCCTCACGCCGCCCGTCGAGGAAGAGCCGTTGGATGTGCCGGGCCTCCTCCGCGTACCCCATGCGGGCCATGAGGTCGGCGTGGAAGTTGCGCCTGGCGTGCCCCATCCCGCCGATGTAGAAGCCCAGCATGGCCTTCACGGGCAGCAGCCCCTCGGCGACGTCGTCGCAGACCTTCGCCCGTGCCATGGGCGCGATGAGGAAGTCGTCGGGCATCTCGGTCAGTGAGGCCTCGTAGACGTCGGTCCGCGTCGGCGACCAGTACAAAGGAAGCCAGCCGTCCGCGATCCGGGCCGTCTGCGCGATGTTCTTCGGCCCTTCGGCACCGAGCAGTACGGGCAGGTCCGCACGGAGGGGGTGGGTGATGGACTTCAGCGCCTTCCCGATGCCGGTGCCGTCCGGGCCGTCGTACGGGAGGGGGTGGAAGCGTCCCGGCAGCTCGACGGGGGCCGCGCGCCTGAGGACTTGGCGTACGACGTCGACGTACTCCCGGGTCGCGGTCAGCGGGGACCTCGGGAACGGGCGCCCGTACCAGCCCTCGACGACCTGCGGCCCGGAGAGCCCGAGACCGAGGAGGGCGCGCCCCCCGGAGAGGTGGTCCAGGGTCAGGGCGTGCATCGCGGTGGTGGTGGGCGACCGGGCGGCCATCTGCGCAACAGCCGTGCCCAGCTTGATCCTTGAGGTGTGCGCGGCGATCCAGGTGAGCGGCGTGAAGGCGTCCGAGCCCCAGGACTCGGCGGTCCACACCGAGTCGTAGCCGAGTCGCTCCGCCTCCTGGGCGAGCGGGACGTGGTCCGCGGAGGGGCCGCGCCCCCAGTAGCCGAGTGCAAGACCAAGCCGCATACGCCTGCCTCCTGACGGTGCGTCAGCTCTACGGGGCGGAGGTGACTGTACGACAACGGCCCCCCGCTCGGAAGAGCGAGGGGCCGGTCGAAAGGCTCAATACGGCTCAATGCGACTTCGCACTGCTTCGCACTGCTTCGTGCGGCTTCGTACGGAGAGGTGATCAGCCGCGCTGGATGCCGCTGGTGTCCTGAAGGACGCCACGACGGCCGTCCTGGGTCTGGGCCACCAGGTTGGGGCCGCGCTGCTCGACCGCCAGGTACCAGGTGCCCGGCGCCAGCTCGGCGATCGTCGACTGCGAACCGTCCTCGGCGAACAGCGGACGGGCCACGGGCACCGCGAACCAGAACGGCGAGAAGTCACCGGCCGGCGGCTGCGGGGCCGCCGCCTGCTGCTGCGGAGCGCCGGCGAACGGCGCCCCCGGACCCGGCTGACCGGGCCCCGGCTGCGGCTGCGGCTGGCCGGGTCCCGGCTGACCCGCACCGAAGGGGGCCTGGGCACCGGCACCCGGGTAGCCGTAACCACCGGGCGGCTGGCCGCCGTACGGCTGCGGGGCGATCGGACGCGGGGCGCCGACCAGAGCGGCCTTGAGGGCGGGGACGAGGGGGGTGGCGACGGCCGCGGCGGCCAGGAGCAGGGCGGCGATCAGGCCGAGGATGAGGCCGGCGCCGGACTCGGGCTCAGAGCCACCGAAGCTGCCGAATAGCTCCTCGATCGCCCCCAGCGGGTCGATGATCGACCAGAACGAGGTCCAAGCGGCGAAGATGGTCAGGGCCACCCCGAGCTGGCCGACGTCCAGGCCGATGACCTTGGGCGGCTGCGGCAGCGCACGGGCGATGACGATCAGCACCGCACCGATGATGCCGCCGACGTACATGCTCATCACCAAGCCGAGGTTGTCCCAGGCATTGGGGATGTCGTCGCCGGAGCCGTCGAACGTGTCGAGGAACGACGCGATGAACAGCAATACCGCTGCTCCGATCACGACGCCGTCGCCTCTGGTGAGGGAGCGGATATTCACTTCAGGTCCTTCGTCAGTCGTCTCGTCATCGGTGGAGGCGTCGCCGTCACCATGTCGCCGTCAGGCCGTGGTGGGATGCGCGGGGGTGGCCCCTCATCGTAAGGACGACCCTATCGTCCGACCGACTTGGGTGTCCGCCGGGATCATCTCGATGATCACGATCCGCCCGCTACCCTCGCAGGAAACTCACGATTTCCTCAGAGTTCCCCCGCGCCGCTTTCTGCCGCCAGGCACCGCTGGTCAACGGTGCCTGGTCATGGATATCGCGCATCGCGGCGCGCACGACGAACACGGCGGGAACCGTTGACAGATTGAGACCGCCCGCACTTCATTCCGTGGCACTTCGGGATAGCGGCCCGAGTTCCCCGAAGGGGAGAGTTGTTCAATTTTCGAGGAAGCTCGTGATGCCGTCCGAGATTCCCCGGGCCGCTTTCTGGCGCCAGGCTCCGCTGGTGAGCTGGGCCGCGTCCTTGCTGTCGCGCATGTTGCCGCACTCGATGAACACCTTGGGGACGGTGGAGAGGTTGAGGCCGCCGAGGTCGGTGCGGGTGACGATGCCGGTGCCGTCGCCGACGTAGTTGGAGGGGGCGCTGCCGGTGGCGCGGACGAAGAAGCCGGTGATGCGCTCGCCGAGGTCGCGGGAGGGGGCGACGATGGGCCGGGTGTCGGCGGCGCCCTCGTTCACCGAACCCGGCAGGATCACATGGAAGCCGCGGTTGCCGGAGCCGGAGCCGTCCGCGTGGATCGACACCACCGCGTCCGCCTTCGCCTCGTTGCCGATCCGTGCCCGCTCGTCGATGCACGGCCCCCAGGGCCGGTCGTCGTCCTGTGTGAACTTCACCGTGGCGCCCTCCTGTTCGAGGAGCGTCCGCAGCCGCCGGGAGACATCGAGCGTGAACTCGGCTTCCAGGTAGCCGTCGTTGGTGGTCGTCCCCGTCGTGTCGCACTCCTTCGCGTTCGTCCCGATGTTCACCTTGCGGTTGATCTCGGTCGTGTGCTGGAAGTTGCCGGGGTTGTGACCCGGATCGATGACGACGACCTTGCCCTTGAGGGGGCCGGTGGCGGCGGGCGCGGAGGAGGAACCGGAGGGGCTCGCCTTCTCGCTGTCCTTGCCGTCCTTGTCGTCCTTGCTGTCCTTCCCGTCTTCGGAGGCGGTCGGCCCGCCGGACGGGTCGGGGGACGTCGGCGGAGTGCCCGCCGACCGGGTCTGCGGGCCCGCCGCGCTGCCCGATCCGTCGTCCCCGCCCCCGGAGTCCCCGACGGCCTGCCAGACACCCCACCCGGCCACCGCCCCCACCACGACCGCGGCCACCGCCACGGTCAGCGGACGGCGAAGTGCGGAACGGCGGGGCTGGGGCGGATCGAAGTCCGGGCCTACGTACGACACGCCTGCCACCTTACGGGTCGGGCACAGGGCGGACAGGCCGCCCCAGCTCCGCGTGGCGGCCGATGCCATGATCCGGGGCGTGCGGCCGTCCCACCCGCATTCCCGCTCGGCGCCTTGCCCCGGGCACCGCTCGTCAGCCCGTTACCGGCCGCCTCCTGCTCCGGGGAGCCCCTGAAGGCCCGTCGTCGCCGCGACCCGCGCCCGCGAAGGCATCCCCGCCCCGCCCGCTCTCCCAGCGAGCCACCGGCCGGCCGTCGCCGCCGTGTTCGTCGTCGTGGCGGCCGTCGTCCACCTGCTCGTCCAGTACCGGGCCGGGCGGCC
>NZ_LRTR01000409.1 GCF_001550375.1 Streptomyces europaeiscabiei
GGAAGGCCCGGCGGCCGCGCGCCGTCCGCCGGGACGCGGCACCCGGTGGGCAGGGCGCTGACCAGCGGTAGGCGCAGGCGCCGTCGCGGGATAAAGTCGTCCGGTTACGTCTGGTTGTGGGGGCGGGGCTTCGTCGCGCGGTCGGTGGAGTTCCGGTGGGAGGGCTTGCAGCGTATGAGTCGTCGCTCCAACGGGTTGGCCGGGATCTGGGCCGAGGCACAACGCCAGCAGCAGCGTCAGTCGGAGGAACAGGCGCGGCAGCAGCGCGAGTACGAGCGTCGGCAGCGCGCGTACCAGCGGGAGGTGGCGCGCAGCCAGCGGGAACAGCAGGCGGCCTACCGGCAGCAGCGCGAGGCTGAGGCCCGGCGGCGTACGGAGGAACTGGACGCGCAGGTCCAGGCCCTGGAAGGGCTGCTGGCCGCGGGCTGCCGGGCCCCGGCGTTCAGGGCCGCGTCCCTCACCCGCCCCGAGCGGCTGGAGCCGTTCTCGCCGGGGCCGCTCGCCCAGCCGGTACCCATGCCGGACCCCGACCACTATCAGGCGCAGGGCGGTTGGACCGCGCAGCGCCGGGCGCAGGCACAGGCCGAGGCGCGCGCCCGGTTCGAGCACGACTGGCAGGCGGCGCAGGCCGCAGAGGCACAGCGGCAGCGTCAACTGGCCCAGTACCAAAGGCAGTACGAGCAGTGGGCGGAAGAGCAGCGGACGGAGATCCGGCGGCACAACGCCGGGCTCGCGCAGATGGCGACGGCACTGCGCGACGGCGACCCGGAAGCCGCCGTCGACTACTTCTCCGCCGCCCTCTACGCCTCGCCCGCCTGGCCCGACGGCTTCCCCCGGGGAGTCTGTGCCGCGTACGACTCGGCGGCACGGCAGCTGGTCCTGGACTGGGAGCTGCCCCGGTACGACGTCGTCCCCGAGGCGAAGACCGTCGTCTACATGCCGAGTGTCGACCAGGACAAGGAACGCCCGCGCCCGGTCACCCAGCGGCGGGCCCTCTACCGGGACGTCCTCGCACAGTGCGCCCTCCTGGTGCTCCACGACCTCTTCGCCGCCGACGAGTTCGGCGCGCTGGAGTCGGTGGTCCTGAACGGGTTCGTGGACGACCACGATCCGGCGACCGGCCGCCGCGCCCAGATCTTCCTGGCCACCGTCATGGTGCCCCGGTCGGTCTTCGCCGGCCTGCACCTGGAGCAGGTGAGCGCCGTGGACTGCCTGACGGACGGACTGCGAGGGCAGCTCTCCGCCCGGCCGGACCAGCGCACCCCCGTCCGCCCCGGGCGCAGGCCCGACGACGTGGGCAACGGCGTCGTCACCCACGGCGGCGAGGACGAGCCCGACCTGCTGGAGATGGACCCCCTCGCCTTCGAGTCACTCGTCGCGGAACTCTTCCGGGCCATGGGCATGCAGGCCGTCACCACCCAGCGCTCGGGCGACGGCGGGGTGGACGTCGACGCCCTGGACCCGGCCCCGATCCGGGGCGGCAAGATCGTCGTGCAGGTCAAGCGCTACCGCAACACCGTCCCGCCGACCGCCGTCCGCGACCTCTACGGCACGGTCCAGGACGCCGGTGCCAACAAGGGTGTCCTGGTGACGACGTCCAAGTTCGGACCGGGTTCCCACACCTTCGCCAACGGCAAGCCGCTGGAGCTGGTCTCGGGCCGCGAACTCGTCGACCTGCTCCACCGGCACGGGCTCCGGGGGCGCCTGGGGGCGGACGAGCGCCCCGCTCCCGCTCCCGTGTCCTCGACCGACCCCACCGTGGTACTGCCCGCCCAGCGGACCTCGGCGGACACCTCGAACGGGGCGGCCCCGGCGCCGGCCCCGGACGACCACAGCGTGCTCGGCATGTACTGGACCGGCGGTGTCGCCCTGGACGTCTGCGCGCTCGTCTGCCACGGCAACCGGGTCCTCAGCGACGACCACTTCGTGTTCTACAACAACCTCCGCACCCCCGACGGCACGGTCCGCGCCGTCCCGCCGACCGCACCCGACAAGGCCGCGATCCAGGTCTCCTTCGACACGCTGCCGGCGGAGGCCGACCGCCTCGTCCTCGTGGCGGCGATCGACCCGGCCGTGAACCCCGACGCCGACCTCTCCGGCTTCACCGACGCCGGCATCCGCCTCCTGGACCCCTCCCGAGCCGAACAGGGCCGCCTGGAGGTGTCCGACGGCCGCGCCGACGAAACGGCCCTCACCCTCGGCTCCTTCCGCCGCCGCGCCAACGGCGACTGGGACTTCGTCGTGGGTGGCAAGGGCTACCGGGGTGGCCTGGAGGAACTGGTCCAGGACCACGGCATAGAGGTGGCGTAGGTACTACGGGAGCGCCCAGGTATCGGGGAGGTGCGGGTCAGATTCCCGTCCCGGTGCGCCGCAGCACCCGCAGGGAGTCCGTCGCCGAGACCTCCGTGAAGGCGCCGGAGGCGAGGGCGCGGAGGTAGACGCGGTACGGGGCCTGCCCGGTGAACTCGTCCTCGGGGTCCGGGAAGACGTCGTGGATGACGAGGAGGCCGTCCGGGGCGACATGCGGGGCCCAGCCCTCGTAGTCGGCGGTGGCGTGCTCGTCGGTGTGGCCGCCGTCGACGAAGACGAGGCCGAGCGGGGTGCCCCAGAAGGCGGCGACCTGCGGGGAACGGCCGACGACCGCGACGACGTGGTCCTCCAGACCCGCCCGGTGGAGGGTGCGGCGGAAGGTGGGGAGCGTGTCCATACGGCCCACCTCGGGGTCGACGGTGGACTCGTCGTGGTAGTCCCAGCCCGGCTGCTGCTCCTCGCTGCCCCGGTGGTGGTCGACCGTGATCGCCGTGACCCCCGCCTCACGGGCGGCGTCGGCCAGCAGGATCGTCGACCGACCGCAGTACGTCCCCACCTCCAGCAACGGCAGCCCCAGCCGCCCCGCCTCCACCGCCCCCGCGTACAGCGCCAGCCCCTCACCCACCGGCATGAACCCCTTGGCCGACTCGAAGGCGCCGAGAATCTCCGGCTTGGGCGCCGGGGTGGCCGGGGAGTTCGGTGCCGCGGACATGGGTCCTCCGTGTCGTCGTACGCATGGGGCGCGCCCGACGTACGAGCCCTCGGGCCCGTACGTCGTTGGGGGCGCCCCATGCTGCCATGCGGTGCTGGGCGGGAGGGTTCGGGGGATTCGGTCGGTTGGCGGGGTGCGGGTCCGGTGGCGCTTCTCGCGCAGTTCCCCGCGCCCCTCAAGGACCAGGCCCTGCGGCGTCAGGTCTGAGGACGACGGGCCGGGCGGGCCGAAAAGCACGGGGCGCAGCCCCTGCTTTTCAGGGGCGCGGGGAACTGCGCGACCAGCCCCCACGCACCCGCGGACGGGGGTCGAAGGGGCGCGGCCCCTCGGCCTAGCGGGCGACGGCAGCCCTGTCCGCCCTGGAGACCGCGTCGGCCTCACCGATCTCCCCGCCCTCGCTGCTCGCGCGGAGCGTCAGCCCCTGCGCGGGGCGGCGGCTCGGGAGGAAGACGGCCACGAGGATGCCCACGGCGACCGCGGCGGTGGCGATGAGGAAGGAGACGCGGAAGCCGTGCATGGTCGGGATCGCGACGCCGCCGACATGGTTCGCGGTGTTGGCCAGCACCATGCCGATGACGGCGCTCGACACGGACGTACCGACGGAGCGCATGAGCGTGTTGAGCCCGGTCGCCGCGCCCGTCTCGGACGGGTCGACGGCGCCGATGATCAGTGCAGGGAGCGAGGAGTAGGCGAGGCCGATACCCGCGCCCAGGACCACCGACACGATCACGGTCTGCCAGGCGGCGCTCATCAGGCCGAGCCCGGCGCCGTAGCCGACCGCGATGATGAGCAGGCCCAGGATGAGGGTGCTCCTGGGGCCGTATTTGGCGGAGATCCGGGCGTAGACCGGCGCGGTGAACATCATCGTCAGGCCGAGCGGCGCCACGCACAGACCCGCGACGATCATCGACTGCCCGAGGCCGTAGCCGGTGGAGGAGGGCAGCTGGAGGAGCTGCGGCAGGACGAGGGAGACGACGTAGAAGGAGACGCCGACCATGATCGAGGCGAGGTTGGTGAGGAGGACCTCGCGGCGGGCGGTGGTGCGCAGGTCCACCAGCGGGGCGGGGATACGCAGCTCCAGGACACCCCAGAGGAACAGGACCAGGGCCGACGCGGCGAACAGGCCGAGCGTGGTCGCGGAGGTCCAGCCCCAGTCGCTGCCCTTGGTGATCGGCAGGAGGAAGAGGATGAGGCCGACGGAGAGGCCGAGCGCGCCGAGATGGTCGAAGGTGCCCTGCGCGCGCGTCTTCGTCTCCGGTACGGCGACGAGGGTCAGCACGATGGCGAGGACACCGAGGCCGGCGGCGCCGAAGAAGAGGACGTGCCAGTCCGTGTTCTGCGCGACCGCGGCGGCGAGCGGCAGCGCGAGTCCACCGCCGACGCCTATGGACGAGCTCATCAGGGCCATGGCGGAGCCGAGGCGTTCGCGGGGCAGTTCGTCGCGCATCAGGCCGATGCCCAGCGGGATCGCGCCCATGGCGAAGCCCTGGAGGGTACGGCCGACGATCATCGGGAGGAGCGCGCTGGTGAAACCGCTGATCAGTGCGCCGACCACCATCACGGACAGGCTGGCGAGCAGCATGCGGCGCTTGCCGTAGAGGTCGCCGAGACGGCCCATGATCGGGGTGGCCACGGCGCCGGACAGCAGGGTGGAGGTCAGTACCCAGGTCGCGTTGCTGGGAGAGGTGTCCAGCAACTGCGGGAGGTCCTTGATCACCGGGACCAGCAGGGTCTGCATCACCGCGACGACGATTCCCGCGAAGGCCAGCACCGGGACGATCGCCCCGGAGGCACGTGTGGCCCCTGTGGAACCCGGGGTGGGCCGATCGGTCGTCGGCGGTGTGTGCGGCTGCGTCATTGAGCGGGGCCTCCTGGCCGGGTGAGGGGTACGTGCCGTCTGAACCTTGTACGCCTGGGCAACTATTCCGTTGTTTTGGGTGACTAAGCAAAACTTGACTCGCCCGTGAGGAAGTGACGTGCCGTCAGGTTCGGGGATTCCTGTGGCACGAGGCAACGGATCCGGGCCCTCGTGGACTGTTAGAAGCATCTAGGAGGTGCCCATGGGGGATCGGAAGCAGGCTCGGGACGAGGAGTTCCAAGGCTTCCTCGTCGGCCGCTGGCCACGGCTGATGCGTACGGCATTTCTCCTCACGGGGGAGCGGCACGCGGCGGAGGACCTGGTCCAGACGACGCTGGAGCAGGTGTACGTGGCCTGGCGCCGGGTCGGCTCGGCGGACGACCCGGACACCTATGTACGGCGCGTGATGATCAACGCCCACGCGCGCAAGCACCGCAGACGCCTCAAGGAGTTCCTGGCGCCCCGGAGCGATTCGGACCTGGTGCCCGAGCTGCCCGACAGCGACGACCGCATCGCCCAGGCGGACGACCGCGGCGCCCTGCTGACGGCCCTGTCCCAACTGCCGCCGCGCCAGCGCGAGGCCGTGGTCCTGCGGTACTGGGAGGACCTGAGCGAGAGCCGGGCGGCGGAGGCGATGGGCTGTTCCGTCGGCGCGGTGAAGAGCAACGCGGCGAAGGGCATCGCGAAGCTCCGAGCCATACCGGGACTGGCCGAGATGGTGACGCAGGGAGGCAGGAAGTGAGGGACGTGAAGGGCGCGGACGGCTCGGGCGGCGCAGGTGGCAAGGACGGGAAGGCGAACAGGCGCATGACGCGGGGCGACAGCACGCACGGCGACATCACATCCAGCACCGCGGTGGAGAGAGACATCGCCTTCCTGCTGGCGGACGCGGCCGGCGAGGTCGAGATCGGTATAGCCCCCTACCAGGCGGTCGTACGGGGCGGCCGGCGCCGCAAGGCCCGTCGGTGGGCGGTCGCCGCTGCCGCCGCCGTGGTGATCGCGGGCACCACGGGGACGCTGGCGGTGACCGTTGTGCCGGACGGGGGCGGAGACCGAGTGACGCCGGCGGCGACGCCAGAGGTCCGACGGATGGACGAACCATGGCGGACCACGCTGGCCGAGGGGCGGGACCAGGGCACGGTCTGGCGGGTGGAGATCGACGCCTGGGAGCCGTCGAGGGACAAGGCGGAGGCCGCCCGGCAGTTCGCCGCGATGGGACTGTTCGGGGATGTGCCGACGGGCGTGGACGGCTCCGCTGACCTCGTGGGCAAGAGCTGGCACTTCGTGCGCCTGCTCGTGGACGAGGGCCAGGCGGGCGCGATGATCGACGGCGAGGCGGACGCCCTGTCGGGCACGGACCTGGAGGTCTCCGCGATGGTCCTCCGCACCGGCGACTGGGACAAGGACGGCGCCCCCAAGCGCCTCGTCATCGGGCAGGTCGCCCCCACCGCCCGAGAAGTGCGCGTCACCTGGTCCGACGACACGTTCGTCGACGTCAAGCGCAACCGGGACGACGGTTGGCACGCGGACCTGCGCAACCCCCGCATCGTCGACGTGAAGGGTGCTCCGGCGAGCTGGTTCGTAGCGCTGGCGCCGGAGGGAGTGGGGTACGAGTCGGCGAAGGTCACGAAGTGACCGGGCGGAGGGTGCGTGGACCAATGGGTGGGCCGGCGGGTGGCTGGGTGCCCCACGGGGGTGGGCATCCGGCGGCCACGGCTGGTTCGCGCTGCCCGCGCGCAGTCGACCCGAGGCCCCGTGGGCCGGGGCCGAGTGGGGCCTTGCCCCGCGGTCGGCGCCCCTGCCGGGCGGCGCGGGACTACAGCCACCCCTGTTGCCGGGCCTCCCGCATCGCCTCCATGCGGTTGCGGGTGCCGGTCTTGCCGATGGCGGAGGTGAGGTGGCTGCGGACGGTGGACTCGGAGAGATGCAGCCGGGCGGCGACATCGGCGACGGTGGCGCCGTCGGCGGAGGCGTTGAGGGTGTCGCGTTCGTGGTCGGTGAGTGGGCTCGGCCCGGCGCTCAGCGCGCCCGCGGCGAGGGCCGGATCGACGACGGTCTCGCCGGTCAGCACCCGGCGGATCGCCTGGGCCAGCTCCCCCACGGGCCCGTCCTTGACCAGGTACCCGGCGGCGCCGGCGTCCATGACCCGGCGGAGGTACCCGGGCCGGCCGGACGTGGTGAGGATCAGCACCCGGCAGTCGGGCGCCTGGTCCCGCAGCTCTGCGGCGGCGTCCAGACCGCTCATCCCGGGCAGCTCGATGTCCAGCAGCGCGACGTCCGGCCGATGGGTCAGCGCCGCGTCCGCGATCGCGTCCCCCGCCCCGACCTGTGCCACGACCCGGATGTCCGCCTCCATACCCAGCAGCAACGCCAACGCGCCCCGCGTCATCCGCTGATCCTCGGCGAGCAGCACCCTGATGGACTTGGCGGTCCGGTGATCCCGGGGCATCTCGTTCACGGCCCAAGAGTAGGGCGAAGGCGACGATTCGGACGGGTGTGGGTGGTGTGTGGTTGCCTGCGCGGTTCCCCGCGCCCCTGAAGGACACGGCCCCTGCGGGCCGAGAAGCGCGGGGCGCGGCCCCTGCTTCTCGGGGGCGCGGGGAACTGCGCGACAAGCCCCCACGCGCCCTCGGTCGAACAACCTGCTCCCCGCCCCGTTCCCGGCCCCGCTCTGTCCGCCAAGCACATCTGACGCACTGTCAGGAGTCTTCACAAGTGCACGTGGCTCGGCTATACAGAGGGTCGCCGGGCTGGAACGCGTTCTAGGTGGGCGGGTTCCGGGTCGGCCGTGACGACCTCGGTGCGACCGCTGGTGCGGACGGTCGTACCGAGGTTTCTCAGCGCAAGCCACCCATCACCAGCCTTCCGTCCTCCACCTTCCGCCACGCATCGCACACAGGAGCCCCATGCCCATCGACGCAGCCAAGGCGCTCGCGGCCGAGCCCCGTTCCGCCGAGATCGCGTGGAGTCGTAAGGACGTCCTGCTCTACCACCTCGGTATCGGCGCCGGCATCCCCGCGACCGACCCCGACGAGCTGCGCTACACGCTGGAGTCCCGGCTGCACGTCCTGCCGAGCTTCGCGACCGTCGCGGGCGCGGGCTCACCGGACGTCATCGGCGGCCTCAACGCACCCGGCGTCGACGTCGACCTCGCCAAGGTCCTGCACGGCGGCCAGCGCGTCGAGCTCCACCGGCCGATCCCGGTCGAGGGGCGGGCGACCGCGACCTCACGCGTGGCGGCGGTGTACGACAAGGGCAAGGCGGCCGTCCTGGTCATGCGCACCGAAGTCGCCGACGCCGAGGGCCCGTTGTGGGTGAACGAGGCGCAGATCTTCGTACGGGGAGAGGGCGGCTGGGGCGGCGAGCGCGGGCCGTCCGCCCGGCAGGAACCGCTGACGACGGCGCCCGACAAGGAGGTCGAGCGGGTCGTCCGCGAGGACCAGGCGCTGCTCTACCGCCTCTCCGGTGACTGGAATCCGCTGCACGCCGACCCCGAGTTCGCCGGGCGCGCCGGGTTCGACCGGCCGATCCTGCACGGGCTGTGCACCTACGGGATGACGTTGAAGGCCGTGGTGGACACGGTGCTCGGCGGGGACGTCGGCCGCGTCCGCTCGTACGGGACCCGCTTCGCGGGCGTCGTCTTTCCCGGCGAGACCCTCCGCATCCGGATGTGGCGGCCGGACGACCGCTCGGTGCGGGTGGCGGTGACCGCCGTCGAGCGGGACGACGCGCCGGTACTGGCGGACACCGTCGTCGAGCACGAATGAGCGGACGAACGAGACGACGAACAAGACGAGGAACGAAGCGAGGAACGAGTCACCGAACGCGCCGACGAGCAAGTCAGCGAACGCGCCGACGAAAGACCAGTTCAGCACGACCGTAGGTCAGGTACTCCTGAGGGGAGCCGCACCATGCGCGCAGCCGTACTGCACGAGATCGGCCAGGACAAGCTCGACGTGCTCGACGACGTCGAGGCGGTGGGGTTCGGGCCGGGACGGGTGAGGATCCGGGTGCGGGCCACGGGGCTGTGCCACTCGGACCTGTCCGCGATGGCCGGGGTGCTGCCACAGCCCGGACCGTTCGTGCCGGGGCACGAGGGGGCCGGCGAGATAGTCGAAGTCGGGGAGGGCGTCAGCCACTTGAAGGCGGGCGACCGGGTCGTGGTCTGCTGGCTGCCGGCCTGCGGCACCTGTCCGGCGTGCAAGCGCGGTCAGACACATCTCTGCCTCGCCGGATTCCTCAACGCCGGAACGCCCAACTTCAGGCGGCCCGCCGGGGACGTCTTCGGCTTCGCCGGCACCGGCACCTTCGCCGAGGCGGTCGTCGTCGACGCCGGCTGCGCGGTGCCGATACCGGACGACGTGCCCTTCGACATCGCCGCCCTCATCGGCTGCGGAGTCACCACCGGGCTGGGCGCGGCCCTCAACACCGCCGACGTGGAGGCCGGTTCGTCGGTCGCGGTCATCGGCTGCGGAGGCGTCGGCATCTCGGCGATCCAGGGCGCCCGGCTCAAGGGCGCCGCCGAGATCGTCGCCGTCGACCCGGTGGTCTCGCGGCGCGAGGCCGCCCTCAAGTTCGGTGCCACCAAGGCGATTTCGCCGGAGGAGCTGGCCGACGTCAAGCAGTCCGTCACCGGTGGTGAGGGCTTCGACTACGTCTTCGAGGTCGTCGGCCGCTCGACGACCGCCCGCACGGCGTACGAGGCCACCCGGCGCGGCGGCACGCTCGTCGTGGTCGGCGCGGGAGCGCTGGACGACTTCCTCCAGCTCAGCATGTTCGAGCTGTTCTTCGACGAGAAGCGGATCCTGCCGTCCATGTACGGCGGTGGAGACGTCCTGCGTTCCTACGAGCGGACCATCGCCCTCTGGCGGGCCGGCCGCATCGACCTCACGGGCCTGATCACCCACCGGGTACCCCTCGCCGACATCAACGAGGCACTGGACCAGATGCGCACCGGGGTGGCCCTCCGGACCTGCATCGAGATCTGACCACCGCGCGGATGCGAGAGGGGAAGGGCTCGGGAATGGCATTGCCGCTTGAAGGACTGTCCGCGATCGTCACCGGCGCGGGCCGTGGCCTCGGCCGGGCCGAGGCGCTGGAGCTGGCCCGGCTGGGCGCGGCCGTCGTCGTCAACGACTACGGCCGACCGGGGCGGGACGGTTCCGGTGAGGTGTCCACCGGGCCCGCCGAGGAGGTCGCGGCGTCGATCCGCGCGGCGGGCGGTCGCGCGGTGGCGCACATCGGTGACGTGTCCGACCACGAACAGGCCCGGGAACTGGTCACGTTGGCGGTCGCCCGCTTCGGCAAGCTGGACATCCTCGTCAACAACGCGGGCATCCTGCGCGACCGCATGGTCTTCTCCATGTCCGAGGAGGAATGGGACTCGGTCGTGCGGGTGCACCTCAAGGGGCACTTCAACACGATCCGGTTCGCCTCCGCCCACTGGCGGGCGCGGGCGAAGTCGGGCGAGGGCGGGCCGGTGTACGGGCGCGTCGTGAACACCTCGTCCGAGGCTTTCCTCGCCGGCTCCGCCGGTCAGCCCAACTACGCCGCCGCGAAGGGCGGAATCGTCGGGCTGACCACCTCCACGGCCCTCGCGCTCGCCAAGTACGGCGTCACCGCGAACGTCATCTGCCCGCGCGCCCGCACCCGGATGACCGAGGACGTCTTCGCGGGCCTGCCGGGGGCGGCGGACGGTGACGGGACCGGTCTCGACCCCCTCGCCCCCGAGCACGTCGCCCCCCTCGTCGGCTACCTGGCCTCACCCGCCGCCGCACAGGTCAACGGCCAGCTCTTCGTCGTGCACGGCGGCATGGTCGCGATCGTCGAACGGCCGCGCGTGCAGGCCAAGTTCGACACCAAGCAGGACGCGTTCACGTACGACGAACTGGACGGGCTGCTCACGTCGCACTACGCCGACCGGCCGGAGGGGGAGACGTTCGCGGCGGCGGAGGTGCTGGGGCTGCGGCACGGTCGGGGGGCAGCCGAGGTCTAGTGCCGCGGCAGGCAACGTCCGCGCCGTCGCGACGCCCGGCACCAGGAGGGACCGCCGGACCCTTACGTACCCGTACCCGTACCCGTACCCGTACCCGTACCCGTATCCGGAACGGGACGGCCCCGCCCGTCGTCGACGGGCGGGGCCGGATGCCGTGGTGGTCGGTTCTGGCGTCGAATTGACGTTTCTCCAGAGGTGACCGGAGGGGACTCGTGCCGCCGCTCAGGCGGACGTCGTCGACTCCGTGTGTTCGGCCGGCTTGCGGTGGCGCCCGCGAGGGCTCGGCTTCTCGGCTTCTTGGGCCGAGAGCTGGCCCCGGTGTCTGCCGTGGCCGTCCGCCTCGTGGGGGTTGGCCGTGGGCGGCTGGAATGTGTGCACGTCGCTCATTGGAAGTGTTCCCCGTCGAATGATCTTCTTACCGGCGGGTGATTTTAACGGGCGACCCGGTATGTTTCGAAGGCGCCCGAGGGCGTGTCGCCCGCGCCGCTTCCATGTCGCACGCAGCCCGCACATCACGTTCACCCGACGGTCACCTCCTCCGGCACTCGCCCCTCCAACGGCGCCTGCTGCAACGGCACGGGCCGAGCGACCGCGGGCGCGGACGGCCCCGCCCCGGTGGGCTCCGCACCCGTCGCCCCGGACCGGGGCGACGCGTCCGTGGCCTCCGGCCCCGGGGCCTCTTCGCAGCCCGGCCCCCTCTCCCGCGCACCCTCCCGGGCCACCTCCTGTGCCTCGTGCGGCTCTTCCGGCTCCTCCGGTTCCCAGGTCACCGCCACCCGAGCCACCCCGCACCGCACCGCCCCCGTCGCGTACGGCAGGTGCAGCACCCCCTCCCGGCTCCACAGCCCCGCCCCCGCCAACCAGCCCTCCGGGGCGGGCAGATGGAGGATCCGGCGCGCCGCCGGGCGCCAGACGCCGACCCAGCTGCCCCGGGGGCCGTCCACACGCAGCGCGACCCCGCAGCTCTCGGGGGTCAGGATCTGGCCCGGCTGGATGGCGAACGGGGTGATGCGGTGGCCGTCGGGAACCCGCAGGCACTCCGGGAAGCGGACCGGGAGCGTACTGCCCAACACACCCCAGCCGAGCCGGTCGTGACCGGGGGAGGGCGCGTCCGAGCGGATCAGGAGCAGCCCGCTGTCGGGGTCGGCGAGCAGTACCCGGTCGTTGCTGTCGTCCGCGATCTGCAGCAGCGGCGAGACCGCGCCGCCCTGCTCCAGATCGACCACCACCGACTTCGTCCGGCCCTCCCATTCCTGGTCCAGGGCCAGCAGCCGGCCCGCCGCGTCCAGCCAGACCCCGCCCGAACACCGCCCCGGCACCTGCGCCAGCATCTCCGGCCCGAACGCCCCGCCCGCCACCAGCCACACCGTCGTGGCGCTCCGGCCCAGAGCGAGGGCGTAAGCCCGTTCTCCGGACGGCGCCGGCGGCAACAGCCGCAACTCGGCCGCCGGATCGGCGCATTCGACCGCGCCGAGCGGGAGTTCACCGGTGCCGGGCCCGGTCGGGTAGAGGAGCGAGAACAGGTGCCGGTCGGCGGCCAGCCGGTGGATGAGGACCCGGCCGTCGGTCAGGGGCAGTACTTCCGTGCCGGGCTCCTCCGGCTGGTTGCCGGGCAGGGGCACGGCATACGGCTCGGGGCCGTCCAGGGTCCAGCGCTCGGGGAACCAGGACTCGCCGTCGAGCGCGAGGCGCGCCGCGTACGTCCCGTCGGCGGTGATCACACACCCGGGCGCCGGGGGTTCTGCGTTCCCGCCCCCGCCTTCGCCGCCGCCCGTGGTGTCGTTCCCGCCGGCTTCCGCGCCGGGTCTCTTCCCGTCGATCTCCCGTCCCGTCTCGTTCCCGTGGCCCGTCGCGGGTGAGGGTGGTGTACAGGCCGTCATGGTTCGATCACCTCCGGCGACGAAGCTAGTTTTCGTACGCACAGACATGGGACAACCCGGACCCCCTTCACACATAAGGGTGCACGTCCCGCGATTCGCCTGAGGGAACGGCGATGGATGTGCTGGCCGACGGGCGGCCGGTCAAGTGACCCGCGGCCGGTCGGGGACAGGAGGAGTGCAGGTAGCCTTTGTGCGTGCCCCGTCTGTCTGAAGTCATCGCCGCGCTCGACGCCCTCTGGCCGCCCGAGAGGGCCGAGGGGTGGGACGCGGTCGGCACGGTGTGCGGAGACCCGGACCAGGAGGTCACCCGGGTCCTGTTCGCCGTCGACCCGGTGCGCGAGATCGTCGAGGAAGCGGTGAAGCTGGGCGCCGATCTACTGGTCACCCACCATCCGCTCTATCTGCGCGGTACGACCACGGTGGCGGCCTCCACCTTCAAGGGCCGCGTCGTGCACACCCTCATCAAGAACGACATCGCGCTGCACGTCGCCCACACCAACGCCGACACCGCCGACCCCGGGGTCAGCGACGCCCTCGCCGGCGCGCTCGACCTCAGGGTCGTACGCCCCCTCGTACCGGACCCCGCCGACCCGACCGGGCGGCGCGGTCTCGGCCGGGTCTGCGAGCTGGACCACCCGGTGACGGTACGGGAGCTGGCCGAGCGGGCCGCCGAGCGGCTGCCCGCCACCGCGCAGGGCATCCGGGTCGCCGGTGACCCCGAGGCGCTCGTCCGCACGGTCGCCGTCAGCGGCGGCTCCGGCGACAGCCTCTTCGACGACGTACGCGCGGCCGGTGTCGACGCCTTCCTCACCGCGGACCTGCGCCACCACCCGGCCTCCGAGGCCGTCGCCCGCACCACGGAAGGCACCCACACACCGCTCGCGCTGCTCGACGCGGCGCACTGGGCCACCGAATGGCCCTGGTGCGAGCTGGCCGCCGCCCAGCTCGACGAGATCTCCGACCGGGAGGGATGGGACCTGCGCGTCCACGTCTCCAAGACGGTCACCGACCCCTGGACCGCCCATGCGGCGTCCTCCCACCCGTCGCCCGCCACCGCCCTTCCAACGAGCGCTTCGCGCACCCCTTCTTCTTCTGACCCACTGGGAGCCCCCAACTGAACGCCGCGCCCGCCGACCAGATCCGCCTCCTCGACGTCCAGGGTTTGGACGTACGCCTGCAGCAGCTCGCGCACAGGCGGAGGTCGCTGCCCGAGCACGCCGAGATCGAGTCGCTGACGAAGGACCACATCCAGCTGCGCGACCTGCTCGTGGCCGCGCAGACCGAGGAGAGCGACACCGCCCGCGAGCAGACCAAGGCCGAGCAGGACGTGGACCAGGTGCGTCAGCGCGCCGTCCGCGACCAGCAGCGCCTGGACTCGGGTGCCGTCTCCTCCCCGAAGGACCTGGAGAACCTCCAGCGCGAGATCACCTCCCTCGCCAAGCGCCAGGGTGACCTGGAGGACATCGTCCTGGAGGTCATGGAGCGCCGGGAGTCCACGCAGGAGCGGG
Organism: Streptomyces europaeiscabiei; assembly: GCF_001550375.1. GTDB lineage: Bacteria > Actinomycetota > Actinomycetes > Streptomycetales > Streptomycetaceae > Streptomyces > Streptomyces europaeiscabiei. Next base: position 14,264 of record NZ_LRTR01000409.1, read on the forward strand.
TCGCCGAGCTGACCGAGCGGGTCGGTGCCGTCCAGGGGAAGGTCGACGACGCGACCGCGCGCCGGGACGCCGCGTTCGCGGAGATCGACGCCGAGGTGGCGAAGGTGACGAAGGAGCGCGAGGTCATCTCGGGCTCGGTCCCCGCGGACCTCCTCAAGCTCTACGACAAGCTGCGCGACCAGCAGGGCGGCGTCGGCGCGGCCAAGCTGTACCAGCGCACCTGCCAGGGCTGCCGCCAGGAGCTGTCGATCACCGACTTCAACGACGTCCGCAAGGCCTCGCCCGACACGGTCGTCCGTTGCGAGAACTGCGGCCGCATCCTGGTCCGTACGTCCGAGTCGGGCCTCTAGGGGCGGCCGTGGGCGGCGGTAGGCAGTAGCGGACTGTAGGCGCGGCAAGGGTAGTAAGGGGCTTCTGGCGTGCGGGAGTTCATCGTCGAGGCCGACGGCGGTTCCCGGGGCAACCCGGGGCCGGCGGGCTACGGTTCCGTCGTCCTGGACGCGGTGACGGGCGAGACGCTGGTGGAGGCCGCCGAGTACATCGGGGTCGCCACGAACAACGTCGCCGAGTACCGCGGGCTCATCGCGGGCCTGAAGGCGGCGTACGAGCTGGACCCGGAGGCCTCTGTCCGGGTCCGTATGGACTCCAAGCTCGTCGTCGAGCAGCTTTCGGGCCGCTGGAAGATCAAACACCCCGACATGAAGCCCTTGGCGGCCGAGGCCGCGCGCGTCTTCCCGCCCGGTCGCGTGACGTACGAGTGGATGCCGCGAGAGCAGAACAAGCACGCCGACCGGCTCGCCAACGAGGCGATGGACGCGGGGAAGCGGGGGGAGCGGTGGTCGCCGTCGGCGTCCACCGCCGAGTTGGACGCACGGGCCGGCGGGACGGCGAAGGCCGTGCCCTCGGAGTGGAGCAGCTCGTCGAACGCCTCGACGACCGCTACCAGCTCCTCACCTGCGGCAGCCCGACCTTC
>NZ_LRTR01000041.1 GCF_001550375.1 Streptomyces europaeiscabiei
GCCGGGTCCGGCCCCGTCCGCTCCGTCTCCGCCTCGGGGGGCGGCGGGGCTGCGGGCGGTTGCGGCCGCGTGCTCATCTCGGGCCGTCCGAGGAGGAGGCCCGCGCACTGCGGCGCCGGCTGACCAGGTGGTGCGGGAGGAGGTGGTTCACGGGATCACACCCTCGGATCGCAGGGCATCGTCGATCTGCTCCCTGATGGTGTTGACGGAGCTCTCCGGTTCGATCCCGGACGGCGGAGACAGCGTGTGGGAGACCGCGATCGACACGTTCTGGTAGACCGGGGTGATCGGGCGCACGCTCGCCGACTCCAGGGCGGCCAGCACGTCCTTGGAGAAGGGGTACTCCTTCATGAACGCGGGCTCGTCGTACAGGGCGCGCAGCGTGGGGGGAAGGCCGCCCTCGAGCGCGGCGGTGAGCTGGTTCTCCCGGTTGCGCAGGCACAGCGCCGCCTCGAAGGCCAGGTCGGGGTGGCGCGAGTAGGCGCTCACCGCCAGGTCGATGCCGCCGATGGTGGGCCGTGCAGGGCGGTTCGGGTCGACCCGGGGGTACGGCGCCCAGCGGAAGTTCTTGAACAGCGCGGGGTTGTTCGCCTTCATCGACGGATAGACGAACGGGTAGTTGAGTTCGAACGCCGCCGTCCCCGACTCCATGGCGAGGCGGTTCTGGTCCTCCATCTGGTTGGGCAGGGAGGGGTCCGCGGCGGGGGACCTCGCCAGATCACGCATGATCCCGGCGGCACGCACGGCGGGAGGACCGAGGGAGGGCTCGGTCGCGCTCGCGTTGAGGATGGAGCCGCCCGCGCTGTTGATCAGGGAGTTGAACCAGACTGTCAGGCCCTCGTACTGGGCGCCCTGGATCTCCACGAAGTGCGGCTTGCCCTGCCGGGCGAGGGCGTCGGCCATGTCCAGCATCTCGGCCCATGTCCGGGGCGGGGTGGGCACCAGGTCCTTGCGGTACCACAGGAGCTGGGTGTTGGTGTTGTACGGGACGGCGTACAGCTTGTTCTTCCAGGTCGAGGTCTGCAGCGGTACGCGCAGGGTGCCCTCGACAGCCTGCCGCTTCGCCGCTCCCGTCCATTCCCGGATCCAGCGTGCCTCGGCGAACTCCGCCGCCCAGGTGACGTCCAGGCCCAGGATGTCGAGCGAGTCGTCCTCGGCTGCGAGTCTGCGGACGAGCTGCTGGCGCTGGCCGTCCGCGGCACGCGGGAGCTTGTTGTAGCTGATCCGGTAGCGACCGCCCGACGCCCGGCTGCACCGGTCGGCCGCCTTCTGGAGCGCACCGGAATCGTCGGGGAAGTTGTACCAGTTGAGGGTGGGCCTACCGGAGCCCTCGTCACCGCCACAAGCGGCGAGCACCGACGCCAGCAGCGGCAGTGCGGCGAACGCCCGCAGCCATCGTGTCCCTCTGGGACGTCCCTTCCGACCCGAAACCGGCCGGCAGCCGCACCTCGCGTGCACGCGCTCCACACCTCGTTTCCGGACGGTGGCACGGGACTCGGACCTCGCAGAGTTTCTCCCGGAACACTAAAGGCCACATAAAGCAAGATCAAGCACATATCGCATCGAATCACCCGTCGGCCTCGCGCGGGACCGCCTCGCCGGATCTGCGGGCACGAAAGGGGGACGGTCGCCTTCAGTCGCGTCCCGCCGCTCTTGTTTCCTACCGCTTCGCTGTCGGGTGCGCGATCCACCGCAGGACGGTCAGGGTGCTCGCGACGGCCCGCTTCACCATCGGGGAACGAAGGGAAGAGAGCGTCGTACCGCCGTCGCACAGCACCCGGTCCCCGCCTGGCCCCGAAAACGACGAAGAGGCCACTCCGGATCAACCGAAATGACCTCCGACCTGCTACTTCGCAAGTCGGGACGACAGGATTTGAACCTGCGACCCCTTGACCCCCAGTCAAGTGCGCTACCAAGCTGCGCCACGTCCCGTTGCCCGTCTGACCTGGGGTTTCCCCTGGCTGAACGTGCACCGAAACAATACCGCACTCGGGCCTGTGGTCGCGCACCCGTTTGTCGGCGGACGGGCGCCGCCAAAGTCCGTGCTTGACCTGAAGCTTGGTTGAGGTTGCAGGCTCGTCGGTATGACGACGACAGCGGAACGTACGTACGGGTTCGCGGACCTGCCCGGGCTGATGGAGCTGATGACGGGGGCCGAGAAGCACGGGCCGGCGGCCACGTCCACGCTGGACGTGTTGTGGGTGCTCTACGACCGGGTGCTGCGGGTGGGGCCGGGGCGGACGGACGACCCGGAGCGGGATCGGTTCCTGTTGTCGAAGGGGCACGGACCGATGGCGTACTACGCGGTGCTCGCGGCGAAGGGGTTCGTGCCGGTCGACTGGCTGCCCGGCTTCGGCTCGTACGACTCGCCGCTCGGCCACCACCCGGACCGGGTGCTCGTGCCGGGCGCGGAGATCGGCAGCGGGTCACTCGGGCACGGGCTGCCGATCGCGGTCGGGACAGCGCTCGGACTGCGGTCCCAGGAGCGGGCCGACCCGGTGGTGTGGGTGCTGATCGGGGACGCCGAGTTGGACGAGGGCAGCAACCACGAGGCGATCGCCTACGCCGGACCGGCCGGGCTCGACCGGCTGCACACCGTCGTGATCGACAACTCCTCCGCCAGCCATGCCCTGCCGGGCGGGATCGCCGCCCGGTTCGAGGTGGCGGGCTGGTCCGCCGAAACCGTGGACGGACGCGACCACGAGGCGCTGTACGCCGCCTTCACCGCGCCGCATCCGGGTCGGCCGCGGGTCGTGGTGGCCCGCGTCGAGCCGAAGAACGCCTGAGCTCCTGGTTCCCCCGACTGCACTGAAAGGAAAGAGACTTCATGGACACCATGCGTGACCGTTTCGCCCCCGTCGTCTCCCGGCTGCTCGACGAGGACCCCCGGGTCGCCGTGGTCCTCGCCGAGATCGGCAGGGACGGCTTCACGGAGGCGTCGCGCAGGCATCCGGACCGGGTGGTCAACGTCGGCATCCGGGAGCAGTTGCTGGTCGGCGCGGGCGCGGGGCTGGCGCTGGCCGGGATGCGGCCGGTACTGCACACCTTCGCGAGCTTCCTGGTGGAGCGGCCCTTCGAGCAGGTGAAGCTGGATCTCGGGCACCAGGACGTGGGCGCGGTGCTGGTCAGCGCCGCCGCCTCCTACGACTGGCCCGCCGGCGGTTCCACCCACATGGCACCCGGCGACGTGGCCCTCCTCGACACGCTCGACGGCTGGACCGTGCACGTGCCGGGCCACCCCGACGAGGCCGAGACCCTGCTCCGGCACGCGGTCGGCGCGGGCGAGGGCAAGGACGACAAGGTGTACGTGCGGCTGTCCGCGCAGTCCAACGGGCGGGCGCTCACCGTGGACGGGCAGCGGTTCCGCACCGTGCGCGAGGGGCGGCGCGGGGTGGTCGTCGCCGTCGGGCCGATGCTCGACGCCACCCTCGCTGCCACGGAGGGTCTCGACGTGACCGTGCTGTACGCGACCACCGTCCGCCCCTTCGACTCGGCCACGCTGCGCCGGGCCACCCGGTCGGCGGGCACGGACGTCGTCCTGGTCGAGCCCTATCTGGCCGGCACGTCCACGGCCGCCGCGAACGACGCGCTGGCCGACGTGCCGCACCGGATTCTCGGACTGGGGGTGGGCCGCAGGGAGTTGCGGCGGTACGGGCGAATGGAGGAGCACGTGGCCGCGCACGGGTTGGACGCGGCCTCGTTGCACGAGCGGATCGCGGGGTTCCTGCGGTAGCGGGCCGGGGGCCTGATCGGGGTGACCGACGCCGGTGGCGCCTAGGGGACCGGCGCCGGCGCTCCGAGGGGGTCGAGCCGCCGTCAGTCGGCGGCCGGGAGCCCCAACTCCGGGTGGGCGTCCAGGAGTCCGGTCGGGGCCGCCTGGCGCCAGGAGTCGGCGAGGATGTCGCGCAGCTCGGGCTCACCCTCCAGGGCGGAGAGCCGCACCCGCACCCACGCGAACCCCGCCTCGTGGTCGGCGATCCAGAACTTGCCGGGCTCGGCGAGGACCAACTCGTCGCGCTCCTCCTTCGGGCAGCGCACGGCCATGGACGTCTCGTCCTCCGGCAGGGTCGCGAACATCTTCGCCGCCACCCGGAAGGTGGGCATGTTCCAGGCGACCTTCTCCGTGGTGTCGGGCAGGGAGAGGGCGACACGTCGTACGTCTTCGGCATCCGGCATGAGAGGCACCGTAGCGGTCACCACTGACAATCCCCCGGCCGGATCCGGTGCCGTACCTCGCCGCCGCGCGCCATGTCTAGGCGCAGACGCCGGGACCCACCCGCTTGTAGTGGATCGACGTCGGGCGCAGCGTCCCGTGCGGGTCCGCCGCGTAGTCGGGGATCGTCCCGATCCGGGTCCACCCGGCCCTGCCGTAGAAGCGCTCGGCGGGACTGCCGGTCTCGGTGTCCAGGTGGAGCAGGGTGATGCCCGCGTCGGCGGCGGCCCGTTCGGCGGTCGCGAGCAGTGCGCGGCCGAGGCCCTGTCCACGGCCGTCCCGGTGGACCATCAGCTTGACGAGTTCGGCGCGGTGACGACTGTTGGGCTTGTCCGGGAAGACGAGACCGACCGTGCCGACCACCCGGTCACCGTCACGCGCCACCCACACGGCGAGACCGCCGGCCGCCACCGCGTTCGCGCGCTCCTTCCACCAGGCGACGGCCCCCGCCCGGTCGAGCGGGAAGAGGAAGCCGATCGAGGCACCGCCGTGCACGGTGTCGACCAACAGGTCCGCCAACTCCTCGACGAGGGAGAGGGGTGGTGAGCCGTCGAGCCGGGAGATCACTGTCCCGGAGGCGGGCGAGGCCCCGGGCACCGACTCGGCATCCGTCACGGACTCGGTCACGGCTTCACCACCACCAGCGCGTACCGCACGCCCTCGGGCCCGGGGCAGCGAAACCGCGTCGCCCCCCACACCCGCATCCGCAGACAGTCCCCGGCGGCCAGCCGGTGCTCGACGTCCCGGTCGGTGACGTGCAGGGTGCCGACCAGGACCCAGATGTGCTGTTCGAGGCCGGGCACGGAGGGACGGTCGTAGGCGATGTCCGCGCCCGCCGCGAGCCTCCCCTCGACGAGTTCGCCGCGCAGCCCGGCCGTCGGTGGCGACACGGAACGCCGTACGAACCCGGAGGCCCTGTCCTCCCAGACGGCCTGCTCTCCTTCGCGCACCACGGAGACCGGCTCGGACTCGACCTCGCTGAGGAGCTGGGACATCGTCCGGCCGTACACATGACAGAGGCGGTTCAGGAGGGCGGCCGTGGGGCTGGTCTCCGCGCGCTCGGCCCGGGAGAGGGTCGACCGGCTCACACCGCTGCGGTCCGCCAACTCGCCCAGGGACCAGCCGTGTTCGGCCCGCAGCTCAGCCAGCCGGGCGGCCAGGCGGAGATCGACGGGGTCCAGTACTGCCACTTCTTCGACTCTTCCCATATCCGGGATGCTATCCCGGATATGGGAAGCCGCTTCTTCGGTGCGCGCCGCCTCAGCTCCGCCGCCTCACTCCGCCGCCTCCCCCAGCGCCTCCAGCACCGGCCGGATCAGCGGGTGCCCCTCCGCCCCACGGCGTACGGCGGCGAAGACCCGGCGCGTGGGGGCCACCCCGTCCACGGGGCGTACGACCACGCCCGTGAGGTCCGTCCCGCGCAGCGCCGAGCGGGGTACGAGGGCGACGCCCGCGTCGGCGGAGGCGAGGGCGACGACGGCGCGGAAGTCGTCGGAGGAGTGCTCCAGGCGGGGCTGGAAGCCGGCGTTCTCGCAGGCCAGGACGACGACATCGTGGCAGGGATTGCCGGGGTAGGGGCCGATCCAGGAGTCCTTGGCGAGTTCGGCGAGCGGCACCTCGGCCGCGTCGGCGAGGTGGTGGCTGACGGGCACGACCGCGTCGAAGGGCTCGGCGTACAGCGGGACGTGGGTGAGGCGCGGGTCGTCGGCGGCCGGGGCGCCCCGGTACTCGACGGCGACGGCGATGTCGACCTGCCGGTCCAGGACCATCGGGAGGCTGGCGTCACCCTCGGCGTCCTGGACGCGGAGGCGGATGCCGGGCGCGGACGCGGCGAGGCGGCCCAGCGCGGGCGCGACGACCTGGGCGATGCCGGTGGCGAAGGAGGCGACCGTGACGGTGCCGGCCGCGCCCGAGCTGTACGCGGCCAGTTCCGCAGCCGCCTGCTCCAGCTGGGCGAGGACCGCGTGGGTGTGGCCGAGCAGGATCTCGCCGGCCGGGGTGAGCCGTACGCCCTTCGCGCCGCGCTCGACCAGGCGGTGGCCCGTCTCCTGTTCCAGCGCGGTCAGCTGCTGGGAGACGGCGGACGGGGTGAGGTACAGCGCGGCGGCAGCCGCCGTCACCGTGCGGTGGTCGGCCACCGCACGAAGGATGTGGAGCCGCCGCGCTTCGATCATGTGACCGATTCTCTCAAATGCCCGCTTTCCCCATGAACCCGTCCGCTCGGACCTCCGCCTCGGGGTCCGACTCGGGGTCCGGCTCAGGCCTCCAGCTCGGCCCGTGCCGCCACGAACGCGTCCACCGCACGGTTCACGTCCGCCGTCGAGTGCGCGGCGGAGAGCTGGACCCGGATGCGGGCCCGGTCCTGGGGGACGACCGGGTAGGAGAAGCCGATCACGTACACACCGCGCTCCAGGAGCAGTTCGGCGAGGCGGCTCGCCTTCGCCGCGTCGCCGATCATGACGGGGGCGATGGGGTGGTCGCCGGGGAGGATGTCGAAGCCCTCCTCGGTCATCCGGCCGCGGAACAGCGCGGTGTTCTCGGCGAGGTGGATCCGCAGGTCGTCGGCCTCCTCCAGGAGGTCGAGCACCTTCAGGGAGGCCGCCGCGATCACCGGGGCAAGCGTGTTCGAGAAGAGGTACGGGCGGGAGCGCTGGCGCAGCAGGGCGACGATCTCGGCGCGGGCGGCGACATAACCGCCGGAGGCGCCGCCGAGGGCCTTGCCGAGGGTGCCGGTGATGATGTCGACGCGGTCCATGACGCCGTGCAGCTCGGGGGTGCCACGGCCGCCGGGGCCGGTGAAGCCGACGGCGTGGGAGTCGTCGACCATGACCATGGCGTCGTGTCGGTCCGCGAGGTCGCAGATCTCGCGGAGCGGGGCCACATAGCCGTCCATGGAGAAGACGCCGTCGGTGACGACCAGCTTCCGGCGGGCGCCGCCCTCCGAGGCTTCCTTCAACTGCCGTTCCAGGTCGGCGAGATCGCGGTTGGCGTAGCGGAAGCGGCGGGCCTTGGACAGGCGGATGCCGTCGATGATCGAGGCGTGGTTGAGGGCGTCGGAGATCACCGCGTCCTCGGGGCCGAGCAGGGTCTCGAAGACGCCGCCGTTGGCGTCGAAGCAGGAGGAGTACAGGATCGTGTCCTCCTGGCCGAGGAACGCCGACAGCCGCGCCTCCAGCTCCTTGTGCACCTCCTGCGTACCGCAGATGAAGCGGACGGAGGCCATGCCGTAGCCCCAGCGGTCCAGGGCCTCGTGGGCGGCTGCGATCACCTCGGGGTGGTCGGCGAGGCCCAGGTAGTTGTTCGCGCAGAAGTTGAGGACCTCGCCGGGGCGGCCGCCCGCGGTCACGGCGACGGCCCTGGACTGCGGGGTGCCGATGACCCGCTCGGGCTTGTGCAGCCCGGCGGCGCGGATCTCGTCGAGGGTGGCGCGGAGGTCGTCGCGCACGGAGTCGAACATCAGAAAGCTCCTAAAATGCTTACGCGGGAAGGGAGTTACGCCGATCGCACGGACGCTCACGCGCTCCAGTCGAGGATGACCTTGCCGCCTCTGCCACTCGCCGCGTCGGCGAAGGCCGCCTCGTGGTCGCGGTAGCCGTAGCGGCCGGTGATCACGGGGGCGAGGTCGAGGCCGCCCTCCAGGAGGACCGACATCGCGTACCAGGTCTCGAACATCTCACGGCCGTAGATGCCCTTGATGGTGATCATCGAAGTGACGATCCGGGACCAGTCGACGGCGAACTCCTCGGACGGCAGCCCGAGCATGGCGATCCGCCCGCCGTGCGTCATGTTGGCGATCATGTCGCGCATCGCGACGGGGTTGCCGGACATCTCCAGGCCGATGTCGAAGCCCTCGCGCAGGCCGAGGGTGCGCTGCCCGTCGGCGATGGTCGACTCCCGCACGTCCAGCGCGAGGCTGACCCCGATCTTGCGGGCCAGCTCCAACCGGTCCGCGCTGACGTCCGTGACCACGACGTGGCGGGCGCCGGCGTGCCTGGCGACGGCGGCGGCCATCAGGCCGATGGGTCCGGCGCCGGTGATCAGGACGTCCTCGCCGACCAGCGGGAAGGAGAGCGCGGTGTGCACGGCGTTGCCGAACGGGTCGAAGATGGCCGCGACGTCCAGGTCGACGGGGACGCGGTGCACCCAGACGTTGGTCGCGGGCAGCGCCACGTACTCCGCGAAGGCGCCGTCGCGTCCGACTCCCAGGCCGACGGTGGCGCGGCACAGGTGGCGGCGGCCGGCGAGACAGTTGCGGCACCTGCCGCACACGAGGTGGCCCTCGCCACTGACCCGGTCGCCTGCCTGGATCTCGGTGACGTCACGGCCGGTGTCCACGACCTCGCCGACGAACTCGTGGCCGGCCACCAGCGGAGTGCGGATGGCCTGCCGGGCCCAGCCGTCCCAGGACCGGATGTGCAGGTCGGTGCCGCAGATCCCGGTCCGCAGGACCTTGATCAGTACGTCGCCGGGGCCGACCTCGGGCTCCGGGACGTCGACGAGCCACAGCCCGGGCTCCGCCTTCTCCTTGACCAGCGCCTTCAACGCTACGGCTCCTGTGGGTGCGCCCCCGACGGCGGGCATGGCGAACAGGCCCGTACCGGGGAGAGGGGTGGGATCGCCGATCAATCTGCCGTACGGCGGTACCTCGGGTCCATCGAGGTTTTCTTAACCTCCGCCGCAGCTTTCCTTCACACCCCGCCGGGCCGTGGAATCCGCCATGATGTGCCGACCGCTTCCCGTGTCACGGGAACGCCTCCCGCCCCTCGATCCGGGCGGTCAGTTCCGCGGCCATCGACTTGATGGTCTCCAGTCCGGCCCTGCCCCAGGGGCGCGGCCGGACGTCCAGGACGCAGACCGTGCCGAGGGCGATGCCCGTGCGGTCGAGCAGCGGGGCACCCAGGTAGGAGCGGATGCCGTGGTCGTCGACGACGGGGTTCCCGGCGAACTTCGGGTATTCACACACGTCTTCGAGGACCAGCCCCTTGCGGCGTACCACCACATAGGGGCAGAAGCCGCGGTCACGGGCGAGGCGACGATCCACCCCGAGCACCGTGGTGTCCGCCGTGGGCTCCGCCGACACATGCAGGCCGGCGAAGAACTGCCGGTACTCGTCGATGAAGTTGACCATCGCGTACGGCACCGAGGCGACCTCGGCGAGGCGGTCCGCGAAGGCGTCGAAGGCCGGTTCGGCGTACTCTCCGAGCCCCAGCAGCCGCAGCCGCTCCACGCGCTCGGGAGCGTCCCGGTCCTCGGGGGTGAGCAGCAGCCGGCCGACCGGACGCGGCGGGTCGTACATCACGTGTGGGCTCCGTGGCTCGGGAGCTGGACCGGGGTGTGGGCGAGGAGGTGCTTGACGAGGATGAGCAGGGTCTGGACGCCCGAACTGGAGATGCGGGCGTCGCAGCAGACGACGGGAATCTCCGGGTCGAGGTCGAGGGCCGCGCGCACCTCGTCGGCGTCGTAGCGGAAGGAGCCGTCGAACTCGTTGACGGCGACGATGAAGCCGAGGCCGCGCTGCTCGAAGAAGTCGACGGCCGCGAAGCAGTCCTCCAGGCGGCGGGTGTCGGCGAGGATGACCGCGCCGAGGGCCCCCTCGGAGAGTTCGTCCCACATGAACCAGAACCGCTGCTGCCCGGGGGTGCCGAACAGATAGAGCACATGGCGCGGATCGAGTGTGATGCGGCCGAAGTCCATCGCGACGGTCGTCTCGACCTTGTTCTCGATGCCGTCGAGATTGTCGGTGGCGGCGCTCACTGTGGTGAGCAGTTCCTCCGTGCTCAGCGGCGCGATCTCGCTCACCGCGCCGACGAAGGTCGTCTTGCCGACCCCGAACCCTCCCGCCACCAAGATCTTCAGTGCGGCGGGAAAGGGGTCAGAGCTGTCGTCGTAGTCCATCGAGCACTGCCTCCAGAAGAGACCGGTCTGTCGGGTTGTGGTGGAAAACCGGGGGCTTGGTGGTGAGGGCCCCGCAGTCGACGAGGTCGGACAGCAGCACCTTGGTGACCGCCGCCGGCAGCTTCAGGTGAGCGGCGACCTCGGCGACCGAAACGGGTGCCCGGCACAGGTCGAGTGCAGTCGCGTGCTCGGGGCCGAGATAGCCGAGGGGGGTCGCCCCGGTGGCCATCACCTGCGAGAGGAGATCGAGCGCGGTGGTCGGCCGGGTCCGGCCGTTGATGACGGTGTAGGGACGTACCAGACGCCCGGCGGCGTCGTCGTACAGAGGTCCGTCGCCGGCCGCGGACACGTTCAAGGCCTCATCGCGGAGGGTTCGACGCTTTGGCGGGGCCGGGTGACCAGGTACGGGCGGACGCTCTTGACGAGCATCGCCATCTCGTAGCCGAGGACCGCGGCGTCGGCCTCGCGTCCGGCGAGCACGGCGAGGCAGGTGCCGGAGCCCGCGGTGGAGACGAACAGCAGGGTCGAGTCGAGTTCGACGACGACCTGACGGACCTCGCCGCCGTCGCCGAAACGGACGCCCGCGCTGCGTCCGAGGGAGTACAGGCCGGAGGCCAGGGCCGCCATGTGGTCGGCACTGTCCGGATCGAGGCCGTGGACCGACTTCACGAGCCCGTCGCAGGAGAGCAGCACCGCGCTCCTGGTGTGCGGCACACGCTGGACGAGGCCGCTCATCAGCCAGTCGAGATCGGATACATGGCCGGTCGGCGCATCGCTCGCCATGGTGGATCGACTCCTTGGGGTGCGTTGGTCTGCGGGAGCGGAGGGTGTGGGGACCGTGGTGGGGGTGGGGGTGGGGAGGGGTGTGGTCATCCGGCCGGTGTGCTCCCGTCCGGCCGGGACGTGCGGTCGTGTGCCGCGTCGAGGGCCGACGCCGGCGGTACGGCTATGGGGGCGACGCCCCTGGGGTGTCCGCCCAGGGGCTGGGCGGCGTCCTTGTGGGGCGCGTCCATGTGGGCCAGCTCCATGTGGAGCGCGTCCGTACCGCCCGGTGACGCCGAGGCGAGGTGGCCCGTGTTCAGCTGTCCGGTGTCGATGCGGGACGCGGCGTCGGGGGCGGGGGGTGCGAGGTCCGCGGCGGTCGTGTCCAGCGTGGAGGTGTCCCAGTCGGAGCTCTCCGTCTGGCGGGCCTCGGCGAGTCCGATGCCGCGCTGGAAGGCCGCCATCAGCCCGGGGTCGTGGCCGATGTAGTGGTCGGGGTCCTGCCTGGGCGCGGGCGCGGGGCCGCCGCGGAGCTGGGGCACGATGTGCTGCTGGGCGCGGCGACGGGGCAGTTGGGGCCTGCCCATGGTGCCGCGTACGGCGCCGCCGACGCGGGGGGTCGGAGGTGTGCCGGTGTGCTCGGCGACGGTCCGCCGGTCGTCGGGACCGACGCCGGGCACGGCC
>NZ_LRTR01000410.1 GCF_001550375.1 Streptomyces europaeiscabiei
GGGCGGGGGCGGGCGGGCCGCGAACGAACCTTCGTTCTGTGGGCGGGGTTGGCAGGCGGAGGTCCGATGCGGGCTGGTGTGGGGCCGATGCGGAACGAACCTTCGTTTTCGCCGGCCCCGCCCTGGCCCTCGACCCCGACCCCGGCCCTCGCCCGCCCGCCCTCCCTTTACGCGAACGAACCTTCGTTCAGGCGCTCCTCGCCGGGATACCGCACCCCGATGCCGTCCCGGATCGCGTCCAGGGTGCGCATCACGGCGAGGGTGCCGTCGAGGGGGACGAGCGGGGACTCGGTCTCGCCGGCGCGCAGGGCCCGCATGACCTCGGCCGCCTCGTGCCGGAGGCTGTTGCGGGGGCCGTCGGCCGGGTCGGCGGTGAAGGTCTGCGGGTCGCGGCCGTCGCGGTGCAGGACGAACTGCTCCGGGAAGAAGAACCCGGACGGGATGTCGATGCGGCCCTCGGAACCGGTCACCGAGGCGGACGTGCCCGTGCCGCCCACGATGGAGCAGTGCACCGAAGCGATGGCACCGCTCTCCCACGAGAGCAGTGCTCCGGTCTGGAGATCGACGCCCTCCTCGGAGAGCACCGCTCTCCCCGTGACGTCCGACGGCTCCCCGAGCAGCAGCTGCGCGAACGACACCGGGTACACACCGAGGTCGAGCAGCGCGCCCCCGCCCTGTGCCGGATCCCGCAGCCGGTGCGAGGACGGGAAGGGCCCGGCGAGCCCGAAGTCGGCCTGAACGGTCCGTACTTCACCGATCACGCCGTCCCGCACCATCTCGGCCAGCCGCCGCACCAGCGGATTGCAGTACATCCACATGGCCTCCATCAGGAACCGCCCGCGCTCCCGCGCCAGCGCGACCAGTTCCTCCGCCTCCCGCACGTTCAGCGTGAACGCCTTCTCGCACAGCACGTTCCGCCCCGCCTCCAGACACATCCCGGCGGCGACCCGGTGCGCCGCGTGCGGAGTGGCGACGTACACCACGTCCACGTCGGTGTCCTCGGCGAGCGCGCGCCAGTCGCCGTACGCCCTCGGTATCCCGAACCGTTCCGCGAAGGTCTTCGCCGAGGCCTCGCTCCGCGAGGCCACCGCCACGACCTCGGCGTCCGGCAGGTCGACGAGGTCGGCCGTGAAGGCCGCGGCGATCCCTCCGGTCGCCAGGATCCCCCACCGCACACGTCCGTCGTTCGACATCGCCACCCCTGTCCTCGGCCCCGGGGCGGGATTGTGACCCCGCCCACGTCGTACGAGCTGAGAGCATAGGTGGCGGACCGAACGGAGAGGGAGGGGCACATGCCCGAGGGGCACATACCGGGCTCGGCGGCGGCCGAGCCGAACACGACGGCGGGGCAGTACGCGAAGCCGGGCCCTGCGGCGGAACAGCGGCCTTCGCAACCGTCGCAGTCACAGCCTTCGAAGGCACCGCCGACGCAGCCACAGCCGTCGAAGTCACAGCAGCCGAAGCCACGGCAGTCACAGTCACAGCCGTCGAGGCCGCGGTCGGCGAAGCCACAGTCGTCGAAGACGGACCCCACCGCCCTCCGCCGTACCGGTCTCCTCGTCACCCTGATCCTCGGCGGCCTCACCGCCACCCCGCCCCTCGCGATGGACATGTACCTCCCGGCCCTGCCGGAGGTCACCGACTCCCTCCACGCCCCCGCCACCACGGTCCAGCTCACCCTCACGGCCTGCCTCGCCGGCATGGCACTCGGCCAGCTCCTGATCGGCCCGATGAGCGACCGCTTCGGCCGCCGCCGCCCGCTGCTCCTCGGCCTCGCCGTCTACATCGTCGCCACCGCGCTCTGCGCCCTCGCCCCCACCATCGAGACCCTCATCGCCTTCCGCCTGGTGCAGGGCCTCGCCGGCTCGGCCGGGATCGTGATCGCCCGAGCCGTGGTCCGCGACCTGTACGACGGCGACGCGATGGCCCGCTTCTTCTCGACCCTGATGCTGATCTCCGGGGTGGCCCCGATCATCGCGCCGCTGATCGGCGGCCAGATCCTCCGGGTCACGGACTGGCGGGGCGTCTTCGTCGTCCTCACCGTCATCGGCATCGCGCTGCTCGCGGTCGTCTGGGCGAAGCTCCCCGAGACGCTCGCCCCCGCCGAACGCCACAGCGGCGGCATCGGCGAGACCCTGAGCGCCATGCGCGGTCTGCTCACCGACCGGGTCTTCATGGGCTACACGCTCGCCGGCGGCTTCGCCTTCGCCGCCCTCTTCGCGTACATCAGCGCCTCCCCGTTCGTGATCCAGGAGATCTACGGCGCCTCCCCGCAGACGTTCAGCCTGTTGTTCGGTGTCAACTCCGTCGGCCTCGTCGTCGTCGGCCAGATCAACGGAAAGATCCTGGTCGGCCGGGTGAGCCTGGACAAGGTGTTCGCGGTGGGCCTCACCGTCGTCGCGCTGGCGGCGACCGCGCTGCTGCTGATGTCCCTGGGTGTCTTCGGCGAGGTCGGCCTCACCCCGGTGGCGGCGGCCCTCTTCGTCCTGATGTCGGCGATGGGTGTCACCCTCCCCAACACCCAGGCCCTCGCCCTGATGCGGGTGCGCCACGCGGCGGGTTCCGCGTCGGCCCTGCTGGGTACCTCGTCCTTCCTGATCGGCGCGATAGCGTCCCCCCTGGTCGGCGTCGCGGGCGAGGACACCGCCGTGCCCATGGCCGTCGTCCAACTGGCCGCGACACTGGTGGCCGCGACGTGCTTCGTGGCACTGTGCCGTCCTTGGAACAGGCGTACGACGGTGGAGGGAGCGGAAAGCTGAGCGTGCCGAGGCTGCGCACGGACACCCCGGAACGGGCCGGACTCGACCCCGAGGAACTGCGCCATCTCGTACGGGACGTGCGCGCGTTGACGGAAGGGGACCGCCCCCGGGCCCCCGCCGCCGTCGTCCTCGCGGGCCGCGGCCCCGTCATCGCCGTCGAGGAGGCGGCGGGCTGGGCGGTCCGCTACGAGGCCTACGACGAACGCGCCGACAGGGGACAAGAACTCCCGCCGGACGCCCGCGTGTCGGCGACCCCCCGGACCCCCTTCGACCTGGCCTCCCTCACCAAGCTGTTCACCGCGGTGGCGGCGATCCAGCAGCTGGAACGCGGCACCCTCGGCATCGACGCGAAGGTGGCGGCGTACCTCCCCGACTTCACGGGCGCCGCCGAACACGACCTCACCGTCCGCCACCTCCTCACCCACACCTCCGGGTTACGCCCCGAACTGCCGCTGTACGGCTGCCCGTCCCCGGCCGCCCGTCTGGCGATGCTCCGCTCGGAGGCCCCGATGTCGCCCCCCGGCACGGCCCACCTCTACTCCGACCTGAATCTCCTACTCCTCCAACACGTCCTGGAACGGCTGACCGGCCGGACCCTCGACGTCCTGATCCGCGACGGCATCACCCATCCGCTGGGCATGGTGTCGACGGCGTTCGGCCCCTGCCCGGCCGCCGCGGCGACGGAGGACCAGCGCCGTCCCTGGGCGAAGGCGGACCGGGGCATGGTCCGCGGCCGCGTCCACGACGAGAACGCCTGGTCCCTCGGCGGTGTGGCCGGCCACGCGGGCCTCTTCTCGACGGCCCGGGACCTGGCGATCTTCTGCCGCACCCTGCTCGCGGGCGGTTCCTACGGCCCCGCGCGCATCCTCGGCCCCGATTTCGTCGAGCTGATGCTCACCCCGCCGGGACTCGGCTTCGCCCTCGACCAGTCCTGGTTCATGGGCGAGTTGGCGGGCCGGGGTGCGGCCGGACACACCGGGTTCACGGGCACGTCCCTGGTCCTGGACCAGGCGACGGACACCTTCCTCGTCCTCCTCACCAACGCGGTCCATCCCCGCCGCCGTGAACCGATCAACGCCGCACGCGCGGCGGCGGGGACCCGGGTGGCGCGCGCGGTGCGGGGAAGGTGAGCAGGCGTGGGCGGGGTGACGGCGCGGGGGAGTGGGGCCGGTCCTCCCGACCGTGGCCGCCGGCGCTCCAGGTGCTCGCCGAGAGGGTGACGACGGCCCTCTAGAATCGCTTCGTGAACGCCCCCGCCCCCGCCTCCTGCGCCGACACCCTCCGCACCGCCCTCGCCGGGCTTCTGGACGGTCTTCCGCCGAAGTCGGCCACGCAGGCGGTGGAGCGGCTGATCGCGAACTACCGGGGGCGGACGCCGACGGATGCGCCGGTGCTGAGGGACCGGTCGGACGTGGTGGCGTACGCGGCGTACCGGATGCCGGCGACGTTCGAGGCGGTGTGCTCGGCGCTGGAGGCGTTCGCGGTGACGGTGCCCGGCTGGGTGCCCGGCAGCCATGTGGATGTCGGCGGGGGTACGGGCGCGGCCACATGGGCGGTGAACGCGACCTGGGAGGGCGGCCGGCCGGTGAGGGTGCTCGACTGGGCGGAGCCGGCGCTGACGCTCGGGCGGGAGATCGCCGCGGCCAACCCGGAGCTGAAGGCCGCCGAGTGGCAGCGCTCTCGTATCGGATCGGCGCTCACCATCGAGAGCACTGATCTCGTCACCGTCTCCTACGTCCTCGGTGAGCTGACCGCAGCCGACCGTGCGGCCGTGGTCGAGGCCGCCGCGACCGCCGCCCAGGCCGTCGTGATCATCGAACCCGGCACCCCCGACGGGTACACCCGCGTCATCGAGGCCCGGGACCGTCTCCTCGCCGCCGGGTTCCGCATCGCCGCGCCCTGCCCGCACAGCGCCGCCTGTCCCATCGTCCCCGGCGAGGACTGGTGCCACTTCGCCGCCCGCGTCAGCCGGTCCTCCCTGCACCGTCAGGTCAAGGGCGGCTCCCTGCCGTACGAGGACGAGAAGTTCAGCTACGTCGCCGCCACCCGCTTCCCCCCGGCCCCGGCCTCCTCCCGCGTCGTCCGCAAGCCCCAGATCCGCAAGGGCCAGGTCCTCCTGGACCTCTGCGAAACGGAGACGGTCACCGGCTCCGGGACCGGGACCGAAGCTGTTCCCGCCCTCAGCCGGACGACCGTCACCAAGCGCCACGGCCTCCTCTACCGGGCGGCCCGCGACACGGAGTGGGGCGACGCCTGGCCGCCCGCCGCCGACGGCGGCACCGACTGACTCCCTGCCCCGACCTCGCGCCCGCACCGCCAAACCGCTTGCGACACCTGCACCCCTTCTGGCTATGTAGTCGATCATGTCGACGACGCCGCGCCTGGAACAGATAACCCCCGCCAACCTCGAAGCAGCACTCGCCGTAAGCATCCGCCCCGACCAGGAGCACCTGGTGGAGACGGTCGCGCAGTCGCTGGCCGAGGCGTACGTCCACCCCGGTGTCGCCTGGCCCCGGCTGATCCGGGACGGCGACCGGGCCGTCGGCTTCCTGATGGCCTTCCTCGACATCGACTGGAAGGGCGACGGCTCGGGCACCGACATCCGTTCCGGGCTCTGGCGTCTCAACATCGCCGCCGACGAACAGGGGCGGGGGTACGGCCGTTTCGCCGTCGAGTCGGTGGCCGCCGAGATCCGCAGCCGCGGCGGCAGCAAGCTGTACGTCACCTGGCACCCCGGCCCCGACGGCCCTGAGGCCTTCTACCTCGGCCTCGGCTTCCGTACGACGGGGGAGACCAGCGGGCACCAGACGGTGGCGGTGCTGGAGCTGGGCGGATGACGACCGCCCCGTGCCGCCGCTGAGCCGACCCAGCAGGTCTCATCTCCTGGTGGCCCGGCTCAGCCCCTGTGGTTCACGAGGACTCGCCGGTCGTACCCTCCGTTCCCGTCTCCGCTTCCTGGCGTTTCTCCTGGAGCTTGCGCAGCAGCTCCCGCTTCTGGGCCTGGGGGTCGAGGCCGCCGCCGACACGGCCGTTCGCGGGTCCGCCGCGCAGGGCCTCGCGGCCCAGGTTCCGGCGGGAACCGCCCACTCCCAGCATGTTTCCTGCTCCACCTCGGGTCATGACAGTCTCCCTCGCTGTGACGATACGGTTCGTCTCGCCTACGTTCACCACCATCAGGCGAGACGTATCGTCTTGTCAACCTGGTAAATTCAGGGCATGGCCAAAAAGACCGCCCCTGATTCCGCCCGGCGCAGCGAGAAGTCGCGCCGTGCCATCTACGACGCCGCCCTCGCCCTCGTCGGTGAGGTCGGGTACCAGAAGACGACCATCGAGGGCATCGCGGCCCGCGCCGGCGTCGGGAAGCAGACGATCTACCGGTGGTGGTCCTCGAAGGCGGAGGTGCTGCTGGAGGCGTTCCTCGATCTGCAGGAACAGGCCGCCGAGCAGGCTGCGGGGCCGGACCGGGAGCGGGAGTACGCCATCCCGGACACCGGCGACCTCGTGGCCGACCTCAAGAACGTCCTGCGGGCCACCGTGGACGAACTCCTCGATCCGAAGTTCGAAGTCCCCTCCCGCGCCCTCGCCGCCGCCGGGGTCGTCGACGAGAAGCTCACGGAGGAGTTCGTGGCCCGGCTCCTCGAACCCCAACTCCAGCTCTATGTGCAGCGGTTGGAGTCCGCGCAGGGTGCGGGGCAGATCAGGCCCGACCTCGACCCGCGCATCGCCCTCGAACTCTTCATCTCCCCCCTCGCCCAGCGCTGGCTCCAGAGGACCGGACCCATCTCCCACGACTACACGGACACACTCGTCGACTACGCCCTGTACGGCCTCGCGCCCCGCTGACCCCGGTCAACCCGCCGCCCGGGTGTGATCAATCCGACCAGGTGCCGACCGAGTGGGCCGCCGGGCGGGAGGTAAATACCGTCAAAGCATGCAATAGCCCACCATCCCTGTCCGCACCCCGGCATCGCCCCACCTACCCCGGATGTGGGCTCCGGCCGCCCGCGGCGCAGGATGGTGGGACGATGAAGCATGCTGTCCGCACCACAGCGAGGCGAGGCGATAGATGAGCGCGACGTTCGGCGGCAGGAGCGGTCGGCAGGGCAGGTTCTCCGAGTGGCTGCGCGCCCGGCGCAGCAGCCGCCCGCTCGACGGGGCCGCCGACGAAGCGGGCCGTGAGGAACTGCTGCTCGCCGCCGCCGCTGCCGGACTCCCGCTCGCGCCCGCCGCGTATCCCTCGGGCTACCGGTGTTCCTGTGACCGTGTGGGCTGTCCCACCCCCGCCCGGCACCCGGTGTCGTTCGCCTGGCAGACGCAGTCCACCACCGACCGCGCCCAGATCGAGCGTTGGGCACGGCACCAGCCGCAGGCCAACTTCATCACCTCGACCGGCATGGTCCACGACGTGCTGGACGTGCCGTTCGCCGCCGGGAGCGAGGCCCTGGAGCGGCTGCTCGCCGCCGGGATCGAGGTGGGGCCGGTCGCGGAGTTCGAGTCCGAGTCCGGTGAGGGACGGCTCCTCTTCTTCACCCTCACCCGGGGCACGCCCGAGGACGAGGACGAGTGGTGGCCCTGCGAGCTGGACTGCCACCCGGAGACCATGGACGAGCACCCGGGCCTGCGCTGGCACTGCCGCGGGTCCTACGTCCTCGTACCGCCGGCCCGGCTCCCCGGCGACCTCACCGTCCACTGGGTACGCGGCCCCGAGCACCCGCTGCCGGACCCGCTGACCCTGCTGGAGATCCTCACCGACGCCTGCTCCCGCCATGTGGGGGAGCAGTCGGACCACACGAACGCGGCCTGGCCCTCCAGAGGCTGACACCCCCGGGCCGTCGGCCGCCCTGCGTCACTCGCCCTTGGCCCCCGTGAGCCCGCCCACCTGGCTCAGGAACCTCACCTGCTGGTCCGACTCCGTCTTCGCCGGATCGAGGACCACCTGGTTGTTCACGAACTCCAGGGTCAGGGACTGCTTCGGCTCGCCCGTCATCAGCGCCCTGACGGCCGCGTCGCTGACCGGGATGTTCACGCCCTGCGCGGCGGTCTGCTTCTGGTACTGGCGGGTGGTGAAGAAGACCAGCGCCCCGCCGTCCGTGGTGCGCAGGCCGACCGGCGCGTAGTCGCCGTTGGTGAGGGCCTCGTCGACGTACTGGCGTGCCAGCCCCGGCTTCGCCGCGTTCCGCTGGCGCTCGGAACGCTCCTCGGAGGTGTACGGCCCGTCCGCGAAGAGGGCGCTGTCCTCCTTCAGATACGTGACGTACTTGTCGGGCAACTCCGCGGGTGTGACGGAGAGTTCGGGATCATTGGGCGTGACCACCTGGGCGTAGCCGTTCTCGTCCTTCTTGAACTCGGGCATGTCGGCGGCGGCCACGACCGTGAGGAAGGACACCTCCCACAGATCGGTCAGCCCGTCCCGGGTGAAGACGAACAGCCAACGGTCCTTCGAGTCGCCCTTGTTGGCGGCCGCGTCGGCCATGAACCAGCGTGGCCAGGCCGCCTTCTCCGGGATCGTGTACGTGACGTCGGTCAGCTTCAGCGCCACATGGTTCGGGTTGCCGCCCGGGTTGAGCTTCGCGCCCGAGCGGAGCTTGCCGCCGTCGATGTCGGCGAGCGCGCCGGTGACCCGGGAGGCGTCCTGGGACTGGTCGTACGCCTTGTCCGCCTTGTTGTACGCGGTGGTGAAGTCCTTCAGCGCCCGCGCCGCCTCGCCCTGGGTCGTCGTGGGGACGACCTCCAGGTCGCCGCGGACCACCACGCACCCGCTCGCCGTCAACGACAGCGCGGTCACCGCCGTGGTCACCAGCGCGCCGCGGCCGTACGACCGAAGCCCGCTGTACCGGCCGAGGCTGCTGTACCGACTGAGTCCGATGTACCGGCTGAGTCCGAGGAACCTCCCGCCTGTACGAACCGGACGAACCTCACGAAGCCTTCGTGGGCTCAGAACCCCGAGAACCCTGCTCATCAGGAATCTTCACCTTCCCCTTCCCGGAGGCGAACCCTACCGGGGCCAGGAACAGCGCGAGCGTCGGGATCAGATACAGGAGCCAGACCGTGACTTGGAGGACCGTCGGGTCCGGCTGGAAGTTGAGGACGCCCTTCAGCAGAGTGCCGTACCAGCTGTCCGGCGGGATCGTCCCCGTGATGTCGAACGCCCTGTCCCTCAGGCCGGGCAGGAAATCGGCCTCCTGGAGGTCGTGGAAGCCGTACGCGAGGACGCCGGCGGCGACCACGACGAGCATGCCGCCGGTCCAGGTGAAGAACCTGGCCAGGTTGATGCGCAGCGCGCCCCGGTAGAACAGCCAGCCGAGCACGACCGCCGTCGCCAGGCCCAGCAGGGCGCCGATCAGCGGGGCCTCGGCGCCGTCGCCGGACGCCCGCACCGACGTCCACACGAACAGCGAGGTCTCCAGGCCCTCCCGGCCCACCGCGAGGAACGCGGTCGCCACCAGCGCTCCCGTGCCCATCCGCAGCGCCGCGTCGAGCCTGCCGTGCAGGTCGGCCTTCAGATGGCGGGCCGTGCGCCGCATCCAGAAGACCATCCAGGTCACCAGAACCACCGCGATGATCGACAGGGAGCCGCCGAGCGCCTCCTGCGCCTTGAACGTCAGCGCCTGGGAGCCGAATTCGAGGACGCAGCCGAAGGCGAGCGCCAGCCCGACGGCGACACCGATGCCGATCCAGACGGGCTTGAGCGCGTCCCGGCGGTCCGTCTTCACCAGATAGGCGATGAGGATGCAGACGACGAGACTGGCCTCCAGACCCTCCCGCAGACCGATCAGATAGTTGGCGAACACCGGCTCAGCCCTCCGTCGTCGATGGCGCCGACGCGGAGAACAGCGCCCGGCCCCACCAGTCGTCGGCGTCCCGGACACCGGGCGGGACCGCGAACACCGCCGAACCCACGTGCTGGATGTACTCGTTCAGCGCGTCCGTGGCCAGGTTGCGCTGGACCGGGATGAACCCCGTGCGCACATCGCGCTGGTAGGCGAGGAAGAACAGGCCCGCGTCCAGGCGGCCGAGCCCGTCCGTACCGTCGGTGAAGGAGTAGCCGCGGCGCAGGAGCGTAGCCCCGTGGTTGGAGTCGGGGTGCGCGAGCCGTACGTGCGCGTCCGGCAGCATCGCCTTCAGGAACGGCTCGTCGCGCTCCTTCGCCTTGCCGACCGGGGCGCCCTCGCCCTTGTCACGGCCGAAGATGTCCTCCTGCTCCTGCAGCGAGGTCCGGTCCCAGGGCTCGATGTGCATCCGGATGCGGCGGGCGACGAGGTACGAGCCGCCGGTCATCCACGCCGCGTTCTCGTCGACGTCCTTCTCGCCCACCCACACGAACTTCTTCAGCCGGTCCGTCTCGGTGCCCGCGATGTTGCGGGTGCCGTCCTTGAACCCCATGAGGTTGCGCGGGGTCTGCGCCTCTGGTGTGGTCGACGAGGTCTTGCCGAACCCGAGCTGGGACCAGCGGACCGACACCTTGCCGAAGCCGATGCGGGCGAGGTTGCGGATGGCGTGCACCGCGACCTGGGGGTCGTCCGCGCAGGCCTGGACGCACAGGTCGCCGCCGCTGCGGGCCCGGTCCAGGTTGTCACCGGCGAACTGCGGCAGGTCCACCAGCGCCTCGGGCCGCTGCCCCGCCAGGTCGAACCTGTCGAACAGCGACGGCCCGAAGCCGATCGTCAGCGTCAGCCGGGACGGCTTCAGCCCCAGCGCCTCCCCGGTGTCGTCCGGCGGGGCCTCGGCCAGACCGCCGTACGCGCCGTCGCCGACCGCCTTCCCGGCGGTCATCCGGCGCGCGGCGGCCGTCCAGTCCTTCAGCATCGCCACGAACTCGGCGCGGTCGTCCGTCTCCACGTCGAACGCGGCGAAGTGCAGCCGGTCCTGCACGGGCGTGGCGATACCGGCCTGGTGGGTGCCGTGGAAGGCGACGGCCGCCCCGGCCGCGGGGGCCGCGT
>NZ_LRTR01000411.1 GCF_001550375.1 Streptomyces europaeiscabiei
GCGCCGCCGCCCGCGGCGGCACCGAGCGCGAGCCCGGCACCGCCCCAGCCGATCAGCGCACGCCTCGACGGAGTACGGGAGTTCTCCGACGCAGTACGGGCGCCGGGCTCGGGGGAGTCGTCGGTGGTCATCGTCACTTCACCACGGCTGCCGCGAGCTGCGAGAGGGGCTCGGCGAGCGCGTTCACCGCGTCCGACAGCTCCTTCTGCTCCGCCTTGCCGACCTTGTCGTAGGAGACGAAGTCGTAACCCGTCCTGTCCTTGCGGTACTTGTCGAGCAGCGTGTTCAGCGCCGCGAACTGCTGGTCGAGTTCCTTCGTCAGCTCCGGGTCGTTCTCGGCGGCGACGGACTTCAGCAGCTCGTACGACTCCTCGGCGCCCTCGACGTTCGCCTTGAAGTCGACGAGGTCGGTGTGCGAGTAGCGCTCCTCCTCGCCGGTGACCTTGCCGGTGGCGACCTCGTCGAGAAGTTCCTTGGCGCCGTTGGCCATGGAGGTCGGGGTGATCTCGGCCTTGCCGACCCGCTTCTGCCAGTCCTCCAGGTCCGTCACCAGCTGATCGGCGAGCTGGGAGTCGCGGTCGGTGAGCTTGCCGTCCTGCCAGAGCGAGCGCTCCAGCCGGTGCCAGCCGGTCCAGTCCTTCTCCAGGTCCTGGCCCTCCTCCAGACCGTCCTCGCGCAGGTCGACCTTCGGGTCGATGTCACCGAAGGACTCCGCGACCGGCTCGGTGCGCTCCCAGCCGATACGGGAGGGCGCGTACGCCTTCTTCGCGGCCTCGACGTCCCCGTCCTTGACGGCCTCGGCGAACACCTTCGCCAGCGGGACCGTCTCGTCGGCCTGCCCCTGCACGTACTTGCGGTACGAGGCGACGGCCGCGTCGAGCCGGGGGTCCCTCTTGGCGACCTTGCCGCCGCCGGTGGCCTTGACGTCCTGCCGGATGCCGTCGCCCTTCATGCCGGGCTTGCAGGCGATCCGGTAGTCGCCCGCCTTCACCTCGGCGGTGACCTTCTGCTTGGTGCCGGGCCCGATGTTCTCGCGCTCGGTGACGACGCGGTCGTCCGGGAAGAGGAGGTAGACCTCGGTGACCTTGGAGCCCTTGTTCTCGATGTCCAGCTCGACGTGCCCCGCCGGGAACTCCTTCTTCGACACCTCGCACTCGGTGTCGGTCGCGGTCACCGTGATGGCCCCATCCGCGCCCGCGCTGCTCTTCTCGGTGCAGCCGGTCACGGCGGTCAGGGCCGCCACGGTCGCGGCGGCGGTGACGACGGAGAGTCTGAGGGGGCGCATTCCGGCTCCAAGGCAGTACACAGGGGACACACAGAGAAGGTGAGGCGGCCCCAAGTTATCTGAGGCTAACCTCACCAATTGCTGTACCCCCAGTGAAACCCTCCCTCCGGAGCCGTACGAGCACGGGCCGATCACGGTGACTCAAAACAGCCCCCATAGTCCGGTCAAGAGTGGGTCAAGAGATCCATTCCCCGGTCAAGAACGCGGTTTCCCGTCCAAGCATCAACTTCCTTTGTCTTTCGCGACCTTGAGATCCTTCGCGACCTTCGAGATCTTTCATGAACTCGGATGCCTTTCGCGATCTTTCTGGTTCAAAAACCCCGTTTCGGAGTGATCAGGACATCGCCGGTCCGCGGATGCCGGAACACCTCGACCGGCTGCCGGTACACCTCCGACAGCAACGCCTCCTCGAAGACCCCGGCCGGCGGCCCGTCCGCCGCGACGCGCCCGTCCCGCAGTACGGCCACCCGGTCCGCGTACGCCGCCGCCAGCCCCAGATCGTGCAGCACGACGACCACCGCGTCCCCGGCCCGCGCCCGCTCCCGGCAGACCCGCAGCACCAGCTCCTGGTGCCGCAGGTCCAGCGCGGCCGTCGGCTCGTCCAGCATCAGCAGCGGCGCCGGCTGGGCGAGCACCCGCGCCAGCGCCACCCGGGCGCGCTCACCGCCGCTCAGCGCGGAGAAGGGCCGGGCCGCGAACCCGGTGACCTCCGTGACCGCCATCGCCTCGGCCACGGAGGCGTCGTCCTCGTCGTACATGCCCGGCTGCCGCGCCCACGGCGCCCGCCCCATCCGTACGACCTCCTCCACCGTGAACGGGAACGACAGCGCCGCCGACTGGGGCAACACCGCCCGCCGCAGCGCGAGTTCGGACGCCGACCACTCGCCCACCGGCCGCCCGTGCACCCGTACGACACCGCCGTCGACCGGCAGATCCGCGGCCAGGGCACCCAGCAGCGTCGACTTCCCGGCCCCGTTCGGCCCCACCAGGGCGAGCACCTCGCCGGCGCGGGCGGCGACGCAGACACCGTGGAGCACCTCCCGGGCACCGAGCCGGACGGTGACGTCCTGGGCCTCGGCGAGGACGTCACCGGGGGCGGACGGAGGCGGCGGAGCGGGAGCGCCCGCGCCCAGCCGCCCCCGGAGAAACCCTCTTCGGGACGTCCCGCTCGTCCTGGACGTCATGCCCAGCCTCCCTGCTTGCGGCGGGTCCTGCGGAGCAGCCAGAAGAAGAACGGGCTGCCGATCAGGGCGGTGAGGACGCCGAGGGGGAGTTCGGCGGGCTGGACGATCGTGCGGGCCGCGAGGTCCGCCGCCAGCAGGACGACCGCCCCGGCGAGCGCGCTGCCCGGGATCAGGAACCGGTGCCCCGGCCCGGCCGCCATTCGCAGCAGATGCGGGATGACGAGCCCGACGAAACCGATCACCCCCGACACGCTCACGGCGGCGGCGGTGAGCAGTGCGACGACCAGGATCAGCACGACCCGCAGCCGCTCCACGTCCACCCCGAGATGCCGCGCCGGCCGCTCACCCAGCGCGAGCAGGTCCAGCTTCCGCGCGGAGAAGGGCGCGACGGCCAGCCCGACCACCGCGCACGGCAGCACCGCCAGCACCTTCGGCCACGTCGACTGCGCGAGCGAACCCAGCTGCCAGAAGGTGATCTGGTTGACGGCCGCCGTGTCCTGTGCCAGGAAGATGAACAGCCCGATCGTGGCGCCCGCGAACGCGTTCACCGCGATACCGGTGAGGATCAGCGTCACGACCTCCGTACGACCGCCCGACCGGGACATCGCGTACACGACGAACACGGTGATCAGCCCCGCGACGAACGCGAACACCGACACCGTCCAGTTCCCGAGGAACGTGATCCCGAACGCGATCGTCGCGACCGCGCCCACCGCCGCGCCCAGCGAGACGCCGATGACGCTCGGCTCCGCCAGCGGGTTGCCGAAGATCCCTTGCATCAGCGCCCCCGCACACCCGAGCGAGGCCCCGATCAGCAACGCCAGCACGATCCGCGGGAACCGCACGTTCCACAGCACCGACTCGGGAACGCGTTCGAGCTCCGCCCCGCCGAGGCCGATCCGGTGGACGACCGACGAGATCACGTCACCGGTGGGGATCGGATAGGCCCCGAGCCCACCGGCGAGGGGGACCAGGACGAGGAGGGCGACGACGAGACCGACGGTGAGGAGAAGGGGGGCGCGACGTCGCGCGGGGACGGGGGGCCGTGCCACGCGGGTCCCGGCCGCATCGCCCGCCGCCTTGCCCGCTGCCGCGCCCGCCGCCTCGCCCGCTTCCGCGGGCCCGCCGGACCTCTCCGGCTCGACCGGCTTGTCCAGTACGGTCACTTGGTCCTCTCCTGGGTGGGGTGGGCCTTGCCCGATCGCCGTCCGGCGGTGTGGTGACCTGGTACGACCCGGGGCCCGGTTGATGTTTCAATGCGGGAGTGAGCGACTTCGATGTGCTGCGGGTGTTCTGTGGACCCCGCGGCGGATACGGCAACGAACTGGGCGTCGTCCGCGAGGGCTCTTTGATGCCCGACCGCGCCGAGCGTCAGGAGTTCGCCGCCAAACTCGGCTTCAGCGAGACCGTGTTCGTGGACGACCCCGAGCGCGGTGTCATCGACATCTACACCCCCTCGCTGCGCCTGCCCTTCGCCGGATATCCGTGCGTGGGCGCGGCCTGGCTGCTCGACGTGCCCGAACTGGTCACCCAGGCCGGTGTCGTCGGGGCCCGGCTGGACGGCGAGTTCAGCTGGATCGAGGCCCTGCCGGAGTGGGCCCCGCCCCGCACGTTCCGCCAGTACGCCTCCGCCGCCGAGGTCGACGACCTGCGCGTCCCGCCGCCTGGTGAGTGGATCTATGCCTGGGCCTGGGAGGACGAGGCCGCCGGCCGTGTCCGCGCCCGCGCCTTCCCCGGCCGCGACGACGGTATCGACGAGGACGAGGCCACCGGAGCGGCGGCCCTGCAGCTGACCGCCCAGCTGGGCCGAGCCCTGAACATCACCCAGGGCGCGGGCTCCCAGCTCCTCACGGCCCCGCAGCCGCACGGGTGGGTGGAGGTCGGAGGGCGGGTGTTCCTGGAGCGGTAGGGCGCTGTCGGGAAGAGCGGTAGGGCGCCTTCGCGAGGAGCCTGGGGCGCCTCCGGGAGCAAGGCCGCACCCTGCGCTGTCAAGGGGCGCGGGGAACTGCGCGACCAGCCCCCATGAACCCGCAGCGAACAACCAACCCCCGGGCGGAGCCCTCACGCACTCAACGGAAACTCCTCCCCCAAAGCAAGAAAGACCGCGGTGTTCAGCGCGAACGCCCGCTTGCACTCGCTCACGATCCGCTGCTTCTCCAGGTCATCGGCCCGCACCCGGTCCAGCAGCTCCCGGTACCCCCGCTTGAACGCGGCCGGGTTGGTGATCTCCTCGAAGACGTAGAACCGAACCCCGTCGCCCTTCTTGGCGAAGCCCCACGTCTTCTCGGCCCGGTCCCGGATGATCTGCCCGCCCGAGAGGTCACCGAGGTACCGCGTGTAGTGGTGGGCCACATAACCGCCGGCCCAGGCGCGCGCGCACTCGGCGACCCGCGCCGCGTACGCCTCGGTCGCCGGCAGCGCCGTGAGCGTCGAGCGCCAGCCGGGGCCGCGCAGGTGCTCCAGGTCCCGCTCCAGCGCGGCCAGCCGCATCAGCTCGGGCTGGATGAACGGCCCCACGACCGGGTCGCCGGCCAGTAGCGGCGCGGCGCTCTCCAGAGCCGCGTACACGAACCACAGCTGCTCGGTGTACCGCGTGTACGCCTCGACACCGAGCTTGCCGCCCAGCATGTCGCCCATGAACGTCGTGGACTCCGCCTCGGTGTGCTGCTCGTGCGAGGCGGTGCGGATCAGCGTGGAGAACGCCGTGTCCGATGTGACCGACGCGTTCATGAAGGCCTCCGGTGCCGAAGTGAGGAAGACGAGAAGCTGACGCCATTTTCTATGGTTAGGCTTACCTAAGTCAACAGGTTCCCGACTCCCTGTCGGTAAAACCGTACCCCGGATCCCCACCGGCCCCACATGGAATCCGCGCAACGATCCGCGCAACGATCCGCGCAACGATCCGCCGCAACGAAAAGCCCGCCGTACGGCCGAGGCCGAAGGCGGGCTGACTCGTGAGGGCGTCTGATGTGGATCTACGGCAGCGTGAGGATCTCCGCGCCCGTCTCCGTCACCACCAGCGTGTGCTCGAACTGGGCGGTGCGCTTGAGGTCCTTGGTGACGACCGTCCAGCCGTCGTCCCACATGTCGTAGTCGTACGACCCGAGCGTCAGCATCGGCTCGATCGTGAACGTCATCCCGGTCTGGATCACCGTGGTGGCGTGCGGGGAGTCGTAGTGCGGGACGATCAGCCCGGAGTGGAACGACGAGTTGATCCCGTGCCCCGTGAAGTCGCGCACGACCCCGTACCCGAACCGCTTCGCGTACGACTCGATGACCCGCCCGATGATGTTGATCTGCCGACCGGGCCTGACCGCCTTGATGGCGCGGGCGAGGGACTCCCGGGTCCGCTCGACGAGCAGCGACGACTCCTCATCGACATCCCCCACCAGGTACGTGGCGTTGTTGTCGCCGTGGACGCCGCCGATGTACGCCGTCACGTCCAGGTTGACGATGTCGCCGTCGCGCAGCACGGTCGAATCGGGGATGCCGTGGCAGATGACCTCGTTGACCGAGGTGCACAGCGACTTGGGAAAGCCCCGGTAGCCGAGCGTCGACGGGTACGCGCCGTGGTCGCACATGTACTCGTGTGCGACCCGGTCCAGCTCGTCCGTGGTGACTCCGGGCGCGATGTGCTTCGCCGCCTCGGCCATCGCCCGAGCCGCGATCCGGCCGGCGATCCGCATGGCCTCGATGGTCTCGGGCGTCTGCACCTCCGGCCCGGTGTACGGAGTCGGGGCGGGCTTGCCCACGTACTCGGGTCGGCGGATGTTTCCCGGGACGGTGCGGGTGGGGGAGAGCTTCCCCGGTGCGAGCAGCGACTGGCCAGACATGCAGGCGAGTTTAACCAGCGGTGGTGGGGGACCATGTCGGTGACGACTGGTGAAGGGAACTCAGGTCATGCCCCTGTTCAAACGGCGTACGGTCGGCAAGCCCGGCGAATGGTTCTACTGCCTGGAGCACAAGAAGGTCGAAGAGGGCCCCGACTGCCCCGGCAAGGACCGCATGGGCCCCTACCCCTCCCGCCAGGACGCCACCCGAGCCATGGAAACGGCCCAGGAACGCAACGCGGAATGGGAATCCGACCCTCGCTGGCACGACGCCCCGGCCGACGGCCCGAACGCCGACTGACCCGACACGACGCCGAAGCGGCCCCTCCGGCGCCGGAGGGGCCGAGCCCCACCCTGCCCTGCAGCCACCGACGGCCCCACGGAAGACCCGTACCTGTCGCTGTGGAGTGACAGGTGGTGCCGGTGGGAAACGAGGGCGGGCGGAGCGGGGGTCCGCGGGCGGCGGCTCGTGTCAGCCGGGAGTGACGGGCGGGCACGCCTCCCGGCGCTCACGCAGCCGCACCGCGTGCTCGTTCGTCCGCACGTCGTAGGACATCAGCTGCGGCAGACACAGCGCCAGCAACCCCACCGCCCCCACGCACAGCACCCCACCGGCCCACACGGACGCCCGTACGGACGTCCACGCCGCCATGCTCCCGGCCCGTACCTGCCCCAGCTGGGGCCCGACGGAGTACGACAGCAACTCGATCCCCGCGAGCCGCCCCCGCAACTCGTCCGGAATGGTCTGATTCCACATCGCCGCCCGGAAGATCCCGCTCACCATGTCGAACGCACCCCCCAGCACCAGGAACGCCAGCACCAGCCACACATCCCGCACCAGCCCCGCCGCCATGACCGACAGCCCCCACAACGCCGCCGCCAGCACCACCATCCGCCCATGCCGGTGCACCCGGGACGCCCAACCACTCGTCAACGTCACCAGCAACGCCCCCGCAGGCAACGCCGCGTACATCAGCCCGAGCGACCACCGGGCGTCCAGCTCGTCCGCGAGGAACGGCAGCAGGGCCAGCGGCATCGCCAGAAACATCGCGGCGAGATCGACGGCGTACGTACCGAGCAGTTCCTTACGGCTCCACGCGTACCGCGCCCCCTCCGCGATGGAGCGCAACGACGGCTTCGCGGCCTCGTGCGACGCGGGGGAGGGGGCCAGGCCCACGGCCAGCGCGACCGACGCCACGAAGGTCGCGAGATCCGCCGCGTACGCCCAGCCGAGCCCCGCGTAGGCCACGACGACACCCGCCAGAGCCGGTGCGGCCACCCCGCCGACCGTCCAGCGGAGCGAGTTGAGCGAGGCTGCGGCCGGCAGATGCTCGTGCGGGACGATCCGGGGCATGATCGAGTCCAGGGCCGGCCGCTGGACCGCGACCAGCGCGGACGACACGGCGGCCACCAGGTACAACGGCCACACCAGTGGTTCCGGCAGCCACGCGTTCACCAGCAACCCGGCGCACAGCAGCCCCTGCCCGACCTCGCTCCACAGGATCAGCGCCCGCTTGTCCAGCGCGTCGGCGAGGGCCCCGCCGTACAGCCCGAACACGATCAGCGGCACGAGTTCGACCGCCCCGATCGCCCCGACCGCCACCACCGACCCCGTCAGCTCCTTCATCTGCACCGGCAGCGCCACGAACGTCAGAAAACTCCCGAAGTTCGTGATCAGCCCCGCCACCCACAGCCGTCGAAAATCCACGGACACCCGCCATGGCGCGAGATCGGGCAACAGCGCGCCCAGCCGCGAAGACGAGGAAGCCGAGGAAGCCGAGGAAGGGGACGAATCCAGGGAGGGCGCAGAGGGAGGAGGGGGAGGGGATGAAGCCGCGGAGGCTGAAGCGGGAGGGGAGGGAGCCGTGGAGGCCGGAGCGGCATCATCGGAAGCTGTCACGACGGCCCATGCTCAACCGCTCCCACCCCCGCAGCAACCGCTTTTCCCCGGCCTCATCGGCCCACGGCCCCACAACTGACCGCCCCGGCGCGACGCCCCGCCGCGCATCGTGCACCCGCTCCAGCTGGGGCTGGCGCACGGCGCAGAGGGGCGCGACGAGCACCTCGCCGGAGCCCGAGCCGCCGTATCCCCGTGACCGCGCCCACCTGACCGCCACCCGCGACCGGCGCGCACGTAAAGTCGGCCCATGACCTCTACTGACAGTGCACAGCAGCCCGCCGCGAAGGTGCCTTCGAAGGCCCCGGCCAAGGACCCCTGGGACCTCCCGGACGTGTCGGGTCTCGTCGTCGGCGTGCTCGGCGGCACCGGGCCGCAGGGCAAGGGCCTCGCCTACCGCCTCGCCAAGGCCGGCCAGAAGGTGATCATCGGGTCGCGGGCCGCCGACCGTGCGCAGGGCGTCGCCGAAGAACTAGGGCACGGGGTCGAGGGCGCGGACAACGCCGAGACCGCCCGCCGCAGCGACATCGTGATCGTCGCGGTGCCCTGGGACGGACACGGCAAGACCCTCGAATCGCTGCGCGAGGAACTCGCCGGAAAGCTCGTCGTCGACTGCGTCAACCCGCTCGGCTTCGACAAGAAGGGCGCCTACGCGCTGAAGCCGCAGGAGGGCAGCGCCGCCGAGCAGGCCGCCGCCCTGCTGCCGGACTCGCGCGTCACCGCCGCCTTCCACCACCTCTCCGCCGTCCTCCTCGAAGACCCGGAGATCGAGGAGATCGACACGGATGTGATGGTCCTCGGCGAGGAGCGCGCGGACGTCGAGATCGTGCAGGCGCTGGCGGGCCGCATCCCCGGCATGCGAGGCATCTTCGCCGGCCGGCTCCGCAACGCCCACCAGGTCGAGTCGCTGGTCGCCAACCTGATCTCCGTGAACCGCCGCTACAAGGCCCACGCGGGCATCCGCCTGACGGACGTGTAGCCGACGTCCGGCCGACGCACCCACGCCCTCGGGCATGGGGGACACTGGACGCCGTACCACTCCGTCCGACCGCCCTCCCAGGAGCCGACCCCCATGCCCCCCTTGCTCCCACCCGACCCGGCCCGGCGACTCGCCCTCTACGCCCTCATCGTCTGTCTTCTCGCCATCGCCGCGGCCGTGGTCTCCTTCAGCCGGGGCAGCTGGCTGGGTGTGGTGTGGGTGCTGATGGCCGGCCTGTCGTCCAACATGACCTTGTACTACGCGCGCAAGGCCAGGCAGGAGCGCCGGTCCGCCACCGGCTGAGCCACGCCGTCATGGACGGCCGGCCCGCGGCCGTCACATCCCGGTGAGGCAGATGTCGCTGTCCTCGCGCCAGAAGCGGTAGAGCCAGTAACCGCAGTCGGACAGCTGGTCCTCGATCCCCAGGCCCCGCATGAACGCGTCGATCACGTCCCAGAACACCCCGTTCACCGCCGGGATCCACAGCACCGCGAAGACGAGCAGCAGACCGAAGGGCGCGAGCGGCTCCACCTGGCGGCGGATCTTGTACGACAGCCAGGGCTCGATGACGCCGTAGCCGTCCAGGCCGGGCACCGGCAGGAAGTTCAGGATCGCCGCCGTGACCTGGAGCATCGCGAGGAAGGCGAGGGCGAAGAGGAAGGCCGCCGGCACGCCGTCCGTGACGCCCAGCCAGAACGGCGCGGTGCAGACGGCCGCGAACAGGACGTTCGTCAGCGGGCCCGCCGCCGAGATCAGACTGTGCTTCCAACGGCCCTGGATACGACCGCGCTCGATGAACACCGCGCCACCCGGCAGACCGATACCACCCATGATCACGAAGACGACGGGCAGCACGATGCTGAGCAGGGCGTGGGTGTACTTCAGCGGGTTGAGGGTGAGATAGCCCTTGGCGCCGATGGAGATGTCGCCACTGTGCAGGGCGGTGCGGGCGTGTGCGTACTCGTGCAGACACAGCGAGACGATCCACGCCGAGGTCACGAACAGGAAGACGGCCAGTCCGGGCTGCTCGGCGAACCCGGTCCAGGTGGCCCATCCCGTGACCGCCATGACGGCCACGATCCCCATGAAGACGGGGCTGATCCTCCGGTCGCTCCGGCGGGACGCGGCGGTGGTCATGGGGCTCCTCAGGCTCTCGGCGGACCGCGACACCTCGTCGACGGCCCTGCTGGTGTGTGCCGACGAAGTGCCGATCACTCGAATGGACTGCCCGACGGTACCGGGCGTATGCCGAAAACGTCTCGCGATGCCCTCCTGGTTCCTAGGAAGGTGGGTGCGAACGGTCGACGGTCGTACAGGAGCGTCCGACTCGATGTACCGGACACACGAACCCGACTCCGACGGAGACAATGGACCCCGTGCGCTACCGCATTCTCGGCACCACCCAGGCACTGCAGGCCGACGGCACCCCCGTCCCCGTCGGGGGCGCCCGGCTGCGCGCCCTGCTGACCGTGCTCGCGCTGCGGCCGGGGCGTACGGTGCCCGCGACCACGCTCGTCGACGAGGTGTGGGCCGTCGACCCGC
>NZ_LRTR01000412.1 GCF_001550375.1 Streptomyces europaeiscabiei
CTGGCAGGGCCCGCCCCTCGCCGACCTCCCCGACCGCACCGCCGAGGCCGGCCGCTGGGAGACCCGCCGCCTCGACGCCCACCGCACCCGCCTCACCGCCGCCCTCACCCTGGGCCGCGCCGACTCCGCCCTCCCCGACCTCACCGCCCTCTGCGACACCCACCCCCTCGACGAACCCCTCCAGTCGCTCCGCCTCCGGGCCCTGCGCGACACCGGCCGCTCCGCCGAGGCCCTCGCCGCCTACGAAGACGTCCGGACCCTCCTGGCGGACCGCCTGGGCACGACCCCGGGCCCGGCCCTGCGCACACTGCACGAAGAGCTCCTGGCCGAGCCCCACAAGGGGCGCGGGGAACTGCGCGACCAGCCCCCACCCACCCGCAGGGGAGGGACGGGTAGGGGCGGCGGGGGCGAGAAACCCAACCCGAACTCCCACCCCGCCCGCCCCCCGGGCAACCTCCGAGCCCGCCTCACCTCCTTCGTGGGCCGCGACACCGACATCGACACCATCCGCGACGACCTCACCACCACCCGCCTGGTGACGCTCCTGGGCCCGGGCGGCGCCGGCAAGACCCGTCTCTCCCAGGAGGCCGGCGAGGCGGTCGCCGAGGCCATGCCGGACGGCGTCTGGCTCGCCGAACTCGCCCCCGTCGACGACCCGGCGAACGTCCCCGAGGCCGTGCTCACGGCGCTCGGCGCCCGCGAGACCGTCCTGAGAGGTGCCGGCGCCGAGGAGATGCGCGTCGCGGCGGACCGCCAGGACGACCCGCTGACCCGCCTCGCCGAACACTGCGCCGGACGCCGCATGCTGCTCATCCTCGACAACTGCGAACACGTCGTGGACGCCGCCGCCCACCTCGTCGACCAGTTGCTCCAGCGCTGTCCGACGCTGACCGTACTGGCCACCAGCCGCGAACCCCTCGGCGTACCGGGGGAGTTGGTGCGTCCGGTGGAACCGCTGACGGAGCCCCACGCGCTGCGCCTGCTCGCCGACCGGGGAACGGCCGCCCGGCCCGGGTTCACCGTCGCCGCCGACCCGGAGGCCGCCGCCGAGATCTGCCGCCGCCTCGACGGACTCCCCCTCGCCATCGAGCTGGCGGCGGCCCGGCTGCGCATGTTGACACCCCGCCAGATCGCCGACCGTCTCGACGACCGCTTCCGGCTCCTCACCTCCGGCAGCCGTACCGTCCTGCCCCGGCAGCAGACCCTGCGCGCGGTCGTCGACTGGTCCTGGGAACTGCTCGACGAGGACGAACGGTACGTACTGCGGCGGCTGTCGGTGTTCGCCGGCGGCTGCGACCTGGCCGCCGCCGAGGCCGTCTGCGGTCCCGCCGCGCTGGAGGCGCTCGGCTCGCTGGTCGACAAGTCCCTCGTCGTGGCGGCCCCTTCGGCGGGCAGCGGCACGGGCACGGGGGGCGGCGAGATGCGCTACCGGCTCCTGGAGACCGTCGTCGAGTACGCAGGCGAACGGCTCGACGAGACCGGCACCCGCCCCGCCGCCGCACGCGCGCACCTGACGCACTACCGCGAACTCGTCCGCGCCACCGACCCGTTGCTGCGCGGCTCCGGCCAGCGCGCCGCGATCGAACTGCTGGAGCTGGAGTACGAGAACATCCGCACCGCCCTCAGGTACGCCGTCGCCGAGCGGGACGAGCAGGAGGCGCTCTGTCTGGCGCTGTCGCTGTGCTGGTACTGGCAGATGCGCGATCTGAAGACCGAGGCCCGGCACTGGTCGGCGCAGGTCAAGGAACTCGGCCCGGACCCCTTCACCGCGCCCGCGCGCCCCGTCCCGGACCTGCGCGGGCGCGCCGTCGACAGCCCGCCGCCGATGAGTCCGGCCGTCCTCGACGAGGCCCGGCGCGGGGTGCACCTCGTCCATCTGGCCTGTATGGACATGGAGTTGCCCGCCTGGCAGAACTCCGCGGCCCAGGAGAAACTGCGGGTCATCAGCGAGACCTACCGGCCGGGCCAGCCGCAGACCTGCCGCTTCCCCGGCTTCATGTGGTTCTACGCCGTCCTGCTGACCGGCGACATGCCCCGGCTGCGGGCCATCCTCGACTCCAACATCCGCACCTGCCGCGAACTCGGCTTCACCTGGGAGCTGGCGCAGACCCTGCAGGCGCGGGCCAACATCCTCGCCAACCGCAGCGACTGGGCGGGGGACGCCATCACGGACGCCGACGAGTCGCTGGAGATCTTCGACCGGCTCGGGGACGCCTGGGGCGCCGCCGAGGCGCTCTCGGCGCGCGGCGAGTCCCTGGAACGCCAGGGCGAGTTCGTGCTCGCCGCCGCGGACTACGAACGGGCCATCGCGTACGCCGAACGGCTCGGCGCCAACGCCCAGCTGGGGGTCCTCGGCGTCCGGCTCGGCAGTGCGTACATAGAGAGCGGCGACGCGGAGCGCGGCGAGAAGATGCTGTTCGACGTGTTGGCGGCCGGGCGCCGCGCCGCCGCCCGCGAGGCGGTGCCCATCGCCCGTCTCTTCCTCGCCGTCCGGCTCGGCCGCAGCGGGCGCCCGGCCGAGGCCCGGGAGCAGCTCACCCTGCTGCGTGAGGACTTCCACGCCGCCGAATTCGTGCTCTTCGCCGGGTTCTTCCTCGGCGTCGAAGGCTGGCTGGAGGCGATGGACGGATGCCACGAGGAGGCGCTGCGGATCATGCGCCGGGCGCTGGAGCGGAGCCTGGACCGGCTGTCCCTGACGGTCGCGCCCCATATGCCCGCCGTCCATCTGGTGACCGCCGCCATCTCCTGCGCGGGGGTCGACGGCGGCGCCCGTGCTCTCGACGCGGCCCGGCTGCTCGGAGCCGCCGACGCGCTGCTGCCGCCCAACCACTTCTCCAGCCCCATGGAGGTCGAGGCGCGCGCCGAGGCCGAGGGCGTGACGCGGGCGCTGCTGGACGACGCGGCCTACGCGAGGGCGTACGCCGAGGGCGGCGCCCTCACCCTGGAGGAGGCCGCCGCCCTCGTATGACCTCTGCCGTCACCCTTGCGCCACGGCCTCGGAGGTCAGCTCTTCGTCTTGAACCTGTGGATAGCGATCGGCGCCATCACCGCCGTCAGGCCCACCGACCAGCCGAGCGTGACCAGCAGGTCGTGGGTGATCGGTCCGCCGGTCATCAGCCCGCGCGCGGCGTCCGCGAGGGACGACAGCGGGTTGTAGTCGGTGAAGGCCTGCAGCCAGCCCGGCATGGACTGGGTCGGGGCGAAGATCGACGAGCCGAACTGCAGCGGGAACAGCACCAGGAAGCCCATCGCCTGCACGGACTGGGCGTTCTTCATCGTCACGCCCAGCACCAGGAAGATCCACATCAGGGACGACCCGAAGACGACGGCCAGGCCCACCGC
The DNA here is from genome assembly GCF_001550375.1 of Streptomyces europaeiscabiei. Lineage (GTDB taxonomy): Bacteria > Actinomycetota > Actinomycetes > Streptomycetales > Streptomycetaceae > Streptomyces > Streptomyces europaeiscabiei. The sequence goes on from NZ_LRTR01000412.1 coordinate 3,343, forward strand.
GCCGAACAGCCCGGGCCAGCTGGTGATGTCGAAGCCGATGAGGACACCGACGGTCAGCAGGATGGTCGTGGCGACCAGCATGCGCAGCAGCTCGACGGAGATCTTCGCGAGCAGCACCGAGGACCGGCCGATGGGCAGGGACCGGAAGCGGTCCATGACGCCCTTCTGGAAGTCCTCGTTGAAGCCCGTGCCGACACCCATGGCGATGTTCATGCCCATCATCGCCATCAGGCCCGGCACCACGTACTGCACGTACTGCTCCTGGCCGCCGCCCAGCGCCTGCCCGATGGAGCCGCCGAAGACGAACACGAAGAGCAGGGTGAACACGATCGGCATGAGGACCGCATCGAACATCGACTCGGGGTCCTGCCGGATCCACAGCAGATTGCGCCGGACGAGCGCGCCGGTGTGCCGTGCGTGGGCCCGCAGCCCGATCCGGCCGTCGGCCTGACCGGTCCCGACGGTCCTGGCGGTCTCACCGGTCGTGGGGACGGTGGTGGCGGCGCTCATACGGCGACCTCTTCGTAGGCGGGGGACGGGGTGGCGTCCTGCGGCGCGCCGGCCCTGTGGCCGGTGAGGGACAGGAACACCTCGTCCAGGCTGGGCAGCTCGGTGCTGATCGAGGCGATGGTGACGCCGCGCGCGGTGATCGCGCCGACGACCGCGGTCAGCTGCTCGTCGCTGAGGATCGGCACGAGGAGGGTGTCGGTCTCCGGGTCCACGGTGGTCGTGGCGAGCCCGGTGATGCCCAGGCCGTCCAGCTCCCGGGCCAGTGGCCGCAGATGCACCGGATCGGCCGGCCGGAGCCGGAGCGTACGCCCGCCGACCTGGGCCTTCAGCTCCTCGATACGGCCGCCCGCGATGACCTTCCCCTTGTCGATCACGGTCAGCTCGGAGGCCAGCTGCTCGGCCTCCTCCATGTACTGCGTGGTCAGCAGCACGGTCACGCCGTCGCCGACCATGCGCTTCACCTCGGTCCACACCTCGTTCCGCGTCCGCGGGTCGAGGCCGGTCGTCGGCTCGTCCAGGTACAGCACGGCCGGGCTCCCGATCATGGACGCGGCCAGGTCGAGCCGCCGCCGCATACCGCCGGAGTACGTCGCCGCCGGGCGCCCGGCGGCCTCGGTCAGCGAGAACCGCTCCAGCAGACCGGTGGCGCGGCTCCTCGCCTCCTTCCGGGGCAGGTCGAGCAGCCGGCCGATCATGTACAGGTTCTCGAAGCCGGACAGCTTCTCGTCCACCGAGGCGTACTGACCGGTCAGGCCGATCACCCGGCGGAGCTGGCGCGGCTGGCGTACGACGTCGTAGCCGGCCACCGTCGCGTGCCCGGCGTCGGGTGTGATCAGGGTGGACAGGCAGCGCACGAGCGTGGTCTTGCCCGCCCCGTTCGGGCCGAGCACGCCCATCACCGTGCCCTCACGCACATCCAGGTCGACACCGTCCAGCGCCCTGGTCTCCCCGTAGTGCTTGACCAGCCCCCGCACGGCGACAGCGCCTTTCGCGCCGCTGGCGTTCTTGTCGATTCGTGTCATGAGGACGACGCTCCCAGACCCCACCGACAATCCACCGACAGCCCACCTACACGACCGACGGGGCGCCGACACGCGTGCGGGGGTGGTGGTGGGTGGGGGCGGTGCGCCGGCGGGTGCGGGTCCGGTGGGGCTTCTCGCGCAGCTCCCCGCGCCCCTGGAAGACCAGGCCCCTGAGGGCCTGAAGGACGACAGGCCCTGGGAGCCTGAGAACGGCGGATCCGGCGGGTCGAGAAGCACGGGGCGCAGCCCCCGCTTTTCGGGGGAGCGGGGAACTGTGCGAGCAACCACGAACCACCCGCACCCGCCGACGCATCCGAACCCACCCCCTCCCGCGCCACCACGCGCAAAGCCGCAGCCCGCCGACGGGGGAAGATCGGCGGGCTGCGGTGGTACCGCGGTGGCTCAAACGGCCCTCAGGCCTGGTGGACGGAGTGCTGGTGGACGGAGCGCTAGTGGACTGAGTGCTCCTCCGTCGGGAACGTCCCGCCCACGACGTCCTCCGCGAACGCCTTCGCCGCGTCACCCATGACCGTCCGCAGATCGGCGTACTGCTTCACGAACTTCGGCATCCGCCCCCCGGTCAGCCCGAGCATGTCGGTCCACACGAGGACCTGCGCGTCGGTGTCGGCGCCCGCGCCGATACCGACGGTCGGGATGTGGAGCACCCGCGTGACCTCCGCCGCCAGCTCCGCCGGAACCAGCTCCAGGACGACCGCGAACGCGCCCGCGTCCTGGACGGCCTTGGCGTCGCGCAACAGCTGCTGCGCGGCCTCCTCGCCCCGGCCCTGCACGCGGTAGCCCATGGCGTTGACGGACTGCGGGGTGAGGCCGATGTGGGCCATGACGGGGATGCCCGACTCGACCAGCAGCTCGATCTGGCGGTGCGACCGCTCGCCGCCCTCCAGCTTGACCGCGCCGACCCCGGCCTCCTTGACCAGCCGGGTCGCCGAGCGCAGCGCCTGCACCGGACCCTCCTGGTAGGAGCCGAAGGGCAGGTCGCCGACGATCAGGGCGCGGCTGGTGCCCCGTACGACGGCGGCGGAGAGCATGGTCATCTCGTCGAGGGTGACGGGCACGGTCGACTCGTAGCCGAGATGGCAGTTGCCCGCGGAGTCGCCGACGAGCATGACCGGGATGCCGGCCTCGTCGAACACGGACGCGGTCATCGCGTCGTACGCGGTGAGCATGGGCCACTTCTCGCCGCGTTCCTTGGCGAGGGCGATGTCCCGGACGGTGATACGGCGTGTGCCCTTGCCCCCGTACAGCGCCTTGCTGCCGTCGGAGGGCTTCGTCTGGGCAGCCGAAAGCTGTGTCATCGCTACAGCTCCTTCATGTCATCTCGAGGCACCCTGACGGCGTCCCCGGACCGCTTCCATGGTGGCACCTCGGGCAAGTGAGGGCTAGGGGAGGGCGGTCGGTGTGACCGTTCAGGCATGTGGTGTGTGCCGGACCGCGGTGTGTACCGGCATGCGGTGTGTACCGGTTGCGATGCGTAAGAGTGGGGTAAAAGATTTACGATACGAGACGGTCCCGTATCGAAATAGGTCTAGGGTCGACGCCATGACTACCGCAGTCCCTGACTCCCGCATACCAGCGGTGGTGCACCGGCGCCGCTGGGTGATTCTCGGCGTGCTGATGCTGAGCCTGCTGATCGTGGTGCTCGACAACTCGATCCTCAACGTCGCCATCAAGACGATCTCCACCCCGGAGCCCACCGGCCTCGGCGCCACCCAGAGCGAGCTGGAGTGGGCGATCAACGCCTACACCCTCGTCTTCGCGGGGCTGCTGTTCTCCGCGGGGCTGCTCGGCGACCGGCTCGGCCGCAAGAAGGTGCTGCTCGGCGGACTCGTCGTCTTCGGCATCGGCTCGGCCCTGGCCGCCATGTCGGGCTCCCCGGCGGAGCTGATCGCCTTCCGCGCCGTGATGGGCCTCGGCGCGGCCTTCGTGATGCCCGCCACGCTCGCCGTCCTGATGAACGTCTTCGAGCGCGACGAGCAGCCGAAGGCCATCGGTATCTGGGCGGGTGGCGTCGGTCTCGCCATCGCCATCGGCCCGATCACCGGCGGCGTCCTCCTCGACCACTTCTGGTGGGGCTCGGTCTTCCTGATCAACGTGCCGATCGTCGTCCTCGCGCTGGGCCTGATGATCTGGCTGGTGCCCGACTCGCGCGACCCCGCCCCCGGCCGCATCGACCCCGTCGGCGTCCTGCTCTCCGTCGTCGGCCTCGTCCTCCTCGTCTACGGCATCATCCGGGGCGGCCAGCTCGCCGACTTCACCGATGCCACGGTCCTCGTGACCATCGCGGCCGGCCTCGCGGTCCTCGCCGCCTTCGTCGTCTTCGAGAAGCGCAGCGACCACCCGTCCATCGAAATCTCGTTCTTCAGGAACAAGGTGTTCTCGACCGCCATCGGCGTCATCGGCGTGGTCTTCTTCGCGCTGATGGGCGTGACCTTCTTCTCCGTCTTCTACACCCAGACCGTGCGCGGCTACTCCCCGCTCCAGACCGGTCTGCTGATGCTGCCGCTGGCCGTCGCGCAGCTCGTCTTCGCGCCGCGCGCCCGGCTCGTCGTCGACCGCTTCGGCAACAGCGCGGTGTGCACGGTGGGCATGACGCTGATCGCCGGGATGCTGGCCGCGTTCGCCGTGCTGGACGCGGACACGCCGATCTGGATCCTCGAAGTGATCTTCTTCTTCATGGGTGTGGGCATGGCGCACGTGATGACCCCGCTGAGCGTGGTCATCATGCAGGCCCTGCCCCGCGAGAAGGCCGGCTCCGCGTCCGCGCTCAGCAACACCTTCCGCCAGGTCGGCGGCGCCCTCGGCATCGCCGTCCTCGGCTCGGTGCTGTCCACCGCCTACCGGAACGGCATCGAGGACAAGCTGCCCGCCGGCGCCCCGCACGCCGCCGCCGAGTCCATCGAGGCCACCCTCGGTCTCGCCGCCCGCCTCGGCGAGCGGGGCGAGGCCCTGGTCGGCCCGGCCCACGACGCCTTCCTGCACGCCATGCACGTGACCGCCCTGTGCGGGGCCGGCATCGCCCTGATCGGTGCCGTGGCGATGGCGGTGTTCCTGCCGGGACGGACGAAGGGCGGCCAAGAGGGCAAGGACGAGACGGAGTTGGTCGCCGCGGACCAGTGACCGGCGTCCGCGTACGGCACCCCCACCGCCGCACGCGGGAGAGAATCACCCCGGACACCGGAGCACGACAGCGCCGGCACCCGGAGAACGACAGAGACGGAGCCGACCTTGAGCCTCGCCGACAGCCACGCCGGAGACGGGCGGGTCCGGGACGGGAGTCCCGGACGCGGGCGGCCCCGCAGCGAGGCCGTGGAGCGGTCCATCGTCGAGGGAGTGCTGAAGCTCCTCGAAGAGGGCGTGCCTCTCTCGGAGTTGTCGATCGAACGGGTGGCCCGCACGGCCGGCGTCGGCAAGGCGACCATCTACCGCCGCTGGAGCGGCAAGGAGGCGCTCTTCGTCGACGTACTGCGCGCCGCGGAACCCCCGGACCCCGTGCTGCCCGGCACCTCGATGCGCGACGACCTGGTCGTCGTCCTGGAGGCGGCACGCCAACGCGGGCTGCTCAACCGGCCGTCGGCGATCCTGCACAACGTCATCGCCCAGATGAAGAGCAGTCCCACGATCTGGAACGCCTACCACGCGGACGTCGTCGCCCCCCGCCGCCGGGCCCTCGCCGACGTCCTGCGCCGGGGCCGGGACAACGGCGAACTCCGCGCCGACGTCGACATCGACCTCGTCGGCGATCTGGTCTTCGGCCCCATGCTCGTCCGCACCGTCATGCGCCCGGACGCCCCCCTCCCCGAAAATCTCGCGGAGAACATCGTCGACACGGTGCTCGAAGGACTTCGTCCTTCTGCGAGCTGAGTCACAGTGATGTGCGCGTTTCGTTACAGACGTCGGGACCTGTCCACCGGTTCGGAACTCCGAACAGCGGGTTGTTCGTCCTCGTTCCGTACGGCCGCCATGTGGCGGCAGGATCGACGGCGATCATCCCCTAGGGTCTTTAGGCGCGGGGGACGAAGCGCACGGCAGGTTGTGAGGACGGTATGGCGCAGGCGTACATGACGGAGACGGGCGACGGCGGCACGGGTCAGGGCCGCGAACAATCCCGGCTCCGGCGCCTGCTGAGCCGCCTCTTCGGCGGCTGGAGAGGGGACCGGCGGATCTGGCGGCGCGGCATCGTCCTCGCCGTACTCGCGTTCCTCGTCGCGCTGTTGATGGTGCTGCACGCCCAAGTCCCCAACGCCGTCGGCAACCTCGGCAGCCTGACCGAGACCTTCCTGCCCTGGCTGGGCGTCGCGATCCCGCTGCTGCTCGTCCTCGCGCTGGTCCGCAGGTCGGCGACCGCCCTCATCGCGCTCCTCGTGCCCCTGGTCGTCTGGCTGAACATCTTCGGCGGACTGGTCTCCAGCAAGACCGGCAACGGCGGTGACTTCACCGTCGTCACCCACAACGTGAACGCGGACAACGCCGACCCGTCCGGCACGGCCGGCGAGGTCGCCTCCTCCGGCGCGGACGTGGTGGCACTGGAGGAACTGACCGAGAGCGCGATGCCGGTGTACAAGAAGGCCCTGGCGGCGACGTACCCGTACCACGAGGTCGTCGGCACCGTCGGGCTGTGGAGCAAGTACCGGATGAGCGACACCAAGCCCGTCGACATCAAGCTCGGCTGGGAGCGCGCGATGCGCTCGACGGTGGCGGCGCCGGACGGGCCCGTCGCCGTGTACGTCGCCCATCTGCCCTCGGTACGGGTCAAGCTGGAGGCCGGGTTCACCGCCCGCCAGCGCGACAAGAGCGCCAACGCCCTCGGCGAGGCCATCGCCGACGAGCCGATCCAGCAGGTCGCCCTCCTCGGCGACCTCAACGGCACCATGAACGACCGCGCCCTGAACGCCGTCACCGCCCAGATGCGCTCCACCCAGGGCGCCGCGGGCAGCGGTTTCGGCTTCAGCTGGCCGGCGGCGTTCCCGATGGCCCGCATCGACCAGATCATGGTCCGGGGCATGGAGCCGACGGCCTCGTGGACCCTGCCGGAGACGGGCAGCGACCATCTTCCGGTGGCGGCGCGGGTGACGATCGACACGTCCGGGAGCTGACGGAGCTGGTGGGACGGTCGGGGGCGCGGAGGGAATAGGGCCCGGGTTCGAGTTTGTTCCGTCAGTGAACATACGATGGGGACCGAATCCGGTTCCCCTTCCCTGCCCTCCTGCTGTCTTTGAAAGGTCTCTCCGCCATGCCCTTGGCCCTGCTCGCTCTCGCCGTAGGCGCCTTCGGAATCGGCACGACCGAGTTCGTCATCATGGGCCTCCTCCCCGAGGTCGCCGGCGACCTCGGCATCTCGATCCCCGCCGCCGGCCACCTCGTCTCGGCGTACGCGCTGGGTGTCGTCATCGGCGCCCCGCTGCTCGCCGCCGTCACGGCCCGGCTGCCCCGCCGCAAGGTCCTGATCGGGCTGATGGTCCTCTTCGTCGTCGGCAACGCCCTGTCCGCCCTCGCCCCCGACGAGCACTGGCTGCTCGCCGCCCGCTTCCTCAGCGGTCTCCCGCACGGTGCCTTCTTCGGCGTCGGCGCGGTCGTCGCGACCGGCCTCGTGGCACCGGAGCGCAAGGCCCGCTCGGTCTCGCTGATGTTCCTGGGCCTGACGATCGCCAACGTCGCCGGCGTACCGGCCGCGACCCTCGTGGGCCAGCACTTCGGCTGGCGGATCACCTTCCTCGGCGTGAGCGCGATCGGCCTGGCGGCCATCGCCTCCCTGGCGCTCCTGATCCCGCACGACCGCGCGGCCGCCCCGACGACCGGCCTGCGCGGCGAACTGGGCGCCCTGCGCTCGCTCCCCGTCTGGCTCGCCCTCGGCACGACCGTCGCCGGCTTCGGCGCGCTCTTCTCCGCCTACAGCTACATCACGCCGATGCTCACGGACTCCGCCGGGTACGCCGGGACCAGCGTGACCCTGCTGCTCGCGCTGTTCGGTGTGGGGGCGACCATCGGCAACCTGGCCGGTGGCCGCCTCGCCGACCACTCCCTGCGAGGCACGCTGTTCGGCGGCCTGGCGTCGCTGATCCTCGTCCTGGCCCTGTTCCCGGTCCTGATGTCCGCCCAGTGGAGCGCCGCCCTGGCCGTCCTGCTCCTCGGCGTCGCCGCCTTCGCCACCGGCTCGCCCCTCCAGCTGATGGTCATGGAGAAGGCCGCCGCCGCCCCCTCCCTCGCCTCCTCCGCCAACCAGGCCGCCTTCAACCTCGCGAACGCCGGCGGCGCCTGGATCGGCGGCCTCGCCCTGG
>NZ_LRTR01000413.1 GCF_001550375.1 Streptomyces europaeiscabiei
CTCCCTGCCCCGCCCCGCTCCCTGCCCCGCCCCGCTCCCTGCCCCACCCCGTTACACGTACCGCTCCAACAGCCCGCCCACATACGCTTCCAGCCGCGCCCCCAGCACCTCCGGCGTCAGATCCGTCCGCCCCAGCTCCCGCCAGGGCACCGCGAGCTTCTCCGCGTCGGGCGCACAGGCCAGCGCGTCCAGCAGCCGCCAGTACAAGTGATCCTGAGCCTGGGCCAGTTGACGCCCGCCCCGCGCCTCGTACCGCTCACGGAATCCGACCCCGTACTCCACCCCGTACAACAACGCCAGCGTGGTCGAGCAGTGGGCCACATCAAGATCCGCCGGCCCCCACGAGGTCTCCACCCAGTCCACGACCCCGCCGATCCGCAGATCCCCGCCCGCGCCCGAGCCCGTGAACAGGACGTTCCCCGGATGGAAGTCCCGGTGCAGGAAGCATCCTTCGTAGGACGGCGCCTCCCGCCGGATCACGTCCACGGCCCGCTCCCACAACGGCCCACCGGGCGTGGTGACCCGCTCGGGCGAGGTCCAGGCCTGGTACGTACGAGGCCGTTCCTCCGGTACGACCGCGTGGATCCGGGCGAGCTGCCCGGCGAGCAGATCCAGCCGCGCCTCCAGGTCGGCGTCCTCCTCCACCCGCACCGATCCCGGCAGCAGGGACATCAACAGAGAGGGATGGTCGGTGAGTTCGGCCGCCGGGTCCACGGCGTGCAGGCGGGGCGTCGGGATGTCGTCGTACGGCGAGAGCAGTGTGAGTATCGCGGCCTCACGGTTCAACAGCCCCGGAGCGTGCAGCCGGAAGAACGGTTTCACGAACGACCGCAGGACCAGCCCCGTCCCGTCGTCGAGCGTCAGCCGGCGCATCCGCGAGGTCCAACCGCCGCGCAGATCCGCCCAGTTCCGTACGACGCGGCCTTCGGGGAGCTGCTTGGCCACCCAGGTTCGGGTCGCCGTCCACTCCTGATCGTCGAATTCCATGGAGTCAGCATCCTCGATAAATGGGATGCCCGGCTCCCGTCACACGAGCATCCTGGGTACGCGGAGCGGAGTCCTCGATCACCGGGCCCGCGCAGGAAGGGCATCACTTTCCGGCCCCGGGGCTACTCTTCCACGCACAGTCATCACCCACGCCACGTCCCGAGGAGGTGCGTCATGGGCACCTTGATTCTTTCGGCGACTGCGGTGCTGGTCGTCATGGGTTTCTCCAACCAAGTCCTCTGGCTGGCCGCGGTCGCCCTGCTCTACCTGTACGTCCGCTACGGCCGCACGGGGGGAGGCTCGTCGGCGTCCTCGTCCGGACCCCCGGCGAGCGGCGGCCCGGCACCCGCTTCCTACCGTGCGTACCGCGATCGCCGTGACCAGCAGGCGAAGTGGGAGCGCCGCTACCGCCGCGAACGGCCTTCCGAGACCCGTCGGCAGGCTCGCGACAAGAGCGGCAAGTAGCGAAGGAACGGAACCGGAGCGACGAGCCGACGAGCCGACGAGCGAGCAGGGTGCCCCGGGGCACCTCGGATCGGGAACCGCCGTCTCAGCGCGGGCTCGATCCGCAGCTCGTCCCCGAATACGGCCCGTACGGCCCGTACGGTCCGGACCCGCGGCTCCAGCGCGTCGTCCCGCCGCCGTTCCGCACCTGGCAGCGGCGCGAACGGGCAGAACATGCCGCGCTCACGGGCAGGCGCACTCACTCCGCTCGATCCCGACGTGCGGCCCGCTCCGCCCCGCGCCCGTCCCGGCCGGGGTGCGGGGTCACGTCGGCCTCCGGCGTGACGGCGGCCGACGGGCGGGAGGAGAGACCCGGTCGAGGCCGGGTGCCACCGGCTTCGTACGCCCGAGAGGGATGTCCATGAGCCCCCATGGCGTTCGGCCGGCCTTCCCGGATCCTCCGAACCTCGCACGGCCTTCGGCTCCGCCGGGCTCAGTACGGCGACCGGTAGTTGATGTACCCGATCAGGGCGATAAGCCCCGCCACGCATCCGAAGACGATCACCGTCGACACCCAGGAGGATCGGCGCGGTCCGGCCGGGCCGGGGTCGGCGCGGAAGGGCTGGGGTGGGGGCGGGTTCTCCTTCCAGCGCGCGGCGAGCATCCGGGCCCTGGCGGAGGGTTCCTTGTGCTCGGCGTTGTCCGCCCACCTGATGTCGAACTCGCGCTGGTCGTCGTCCTGTTCGGGCATCCCCGTGTCTCCCCGTCATCTCTCGAACAGTCGTGCCAGAAACCATACGACGGCGCCCCCGCCCCGCAAAGCGGGAACGGGGGCGCCGTCGAACGACTCCGCGGCCGGCCGGAACCTCACGCGTGAAGCGCGAAGCTCGGGCCTGCGGGCTCGATCACACGTCGAAGTACAGCTCGAACTCGTGCGGGTGCGGGCGCAGCTGCAGCGGGGCGATCTCGTTGGCGCGCTTGTAGTCGATCCACGTCTCGATCAGGTCCGGCGTGAAGACGTCGCCCTGGAGGAGGAACTCGTGGTCGCGCTCCAGCGAGTCGAGGACGGCCGGGAGGGAGGTCGGGACCTGCGGGACGCCCGCGTGCTCCTCGGGGGCCAGCTCGTAGAGGTCCTTGTCGATCGGCTCGGCCGGCTCGATCTTGTTCTTGACGCCGTCGAGGCCCGCGAGGAGGAGGGCCGAGAAGGCGAGGTACGGGTTGCCGGAGGAGTCGGGCGCGCGGAACTCGACGCGCTTGGCCTTCGGGTTCGAACCCGTGATCGGGATACGCATGGCCGCGGAGCGGTTGCGCTGCGAGTAGACGAGGTTGACCGGGGCCTCGAAGCCGGGAACCAGGCGGTGGTACGAGTTCACCGTCGGGTTGGTGAAGGCCAGCAGCGACGGGGCGTGCTTGAGGATGCCGCCGATGTAGTAGCGGGCCATGTCCGACAGGCCCGCGTAACCGGCCTCGTCGTAGAAGAGCGGCGAGCCGCCCGCCCACAGCGACTGGTGGACGTGCATGCCCGAGCCGTTGTCACCGAAGATCGGCTTCGGCATGAAGGTCGCGGTCTTGCCGTTGCGCCAGGCCACGTTCTTCACGATGTACTTGAAGAGCTGGAGGTCGTCGGCTGCGGCGAGCAGCGTGTTGAACTTGTAGTTGATCTCGGCCTGGCCGGCGGTGCCCACCTCGTGGTGCTGGCGCTCGACCTGGAGGCCGGACTTGGCCAGCTCCAGCGAGATCTCGGCGCGCAGGTCGGCGAAGTGGTCGACCGGCGGGGTCGGGAAGTAACCGCCCTTGTAGCGGACCTTGTAACCGCGGTTGTCCTCCAGCGCACCGGTGTTCCAGGCGCCCGCCTCGGAGTCGATGTGGTAGAAGGACTCGTTCTCGCGGGTCGCGAAGCGCACGCTGTCGAAGACGTAGAACTCGGCCTCGGGACCGAAGTACGCGGTGTCCGCGATACCGGTCGACGCCAGGTACGCCTCGGCCTTCTTCGCCACGTTCCGCGGGTCACGGGAGTACTGCTCGCCCGTGATCGGGTCGTGGATGAAGAAGTTGATGTTGACCGTCTTGTCCTTGCGGAACGGGTCGACACGCGCGGTGGACAGGTCGGCGCGGAGCGCCATGTCGGACTCGTGGATGGCCTGGAAGCCGCGGATCGAGGAGCCGTCGAAGGCCAGTTCCTCGTCCGGGTCGAAGGCCGTCGCCGGCAGCGTGAAGTGCTGCATCACACCCGGCAGATCGCAGAATCGGACGTCGACGAACTTGACGTCCTCGTCCGCGATGAACTTCTTGGCCTCGTCGGCGTTCTGGAACATCCAGCTCCTCCTACTCCCGACGTCCTGCCGGGGTGGTAGTTCGTTCGTGCTGCCAGTGCGGTGGCACACGCTGTCGTCGACACTAGGGACGGGTGATTTCTCGTACGTGACCCATTTGTTTCGCACAAGTTAACCGGACATCCCGCCCCGCACCCCACCTGTCCGTATGGCAAAACGGTCGCAGTACGGTGGGCGGGTGGACAAGAGGCAAGCACTCGGATCGTGGCTCTCCGGCCCCCGCGCCGCAGCGGAGGACGCCGGAGTCGACTTCGGATACAGGGGAGAGCAGCTCGGCCTGCCGGAGGAGGGGCCCGGCTCCATCGCCCGCCCCGGCCGCCGTCTCGGCGCCCTGGCCGTGGACTGGGGCCTCTGCCTCTTGATCGCATACGGCCTGATCACCGACGGCTACGACCAGGCCACCAGCAACTGGGCTCTGCTCATCTTCTTCCTGCTCCACGTCCTCACCCTGGGCACGGTCGGCTTCACCCCGGGCAAGCGCCTCTTCGGTCTCCGCGTCGTCGCCCAGGGCAACGGCACCGTGCACCCCTGGCGCGCCCTCGCCCGCACGGCCCTGCTGTGCCTGGCCATCCCCGCCCTGGTCTGGGACCGCGACGGCCGGGGCCTGCACGACCGGCTGGCGCGCACGGTGGAGGTGCGGATCTAGCGCCGGTACGACGGCTGGTACGACGATGGGGGCGCCCGGAGTGATCCGGGCGCCCCCATCGTCGTACAGGGTCGTCAGCGGGCCTTCGGGCCGCCCTTGGGCATGCGCATGCCCTTGGGCATCGGGCCCTTGGGGAGAGGCATGTTGCTCATCAGGTCGCCCATGGCGCGCAGCCGGTCGTTGGTGGCGGTCACCTGGGGGCCGGAGAGGACGCGCGGCAGCTTGAGCATGGTCGTGCGGAGCTTCTTCAGCTCGGTCCGGCCCTCGCCGGTGCCCACGACCAGGTCGTGCACCGGGACGTCCGCCACGATGCGGGCCATCTTCCGCTTCTCGGCGGCCAGCAGGGTCTTCACCCGGTTCGGGTTGCCCTCGGCGACCAGGACGATGCCGGCCTTGCCCACGGCCCGGTGCACCACGTCCTGGCTGCGGTTCATCGCCACCGCGGGGGTCGTGGTCCAACCGCGGCCCACGTTGTCCAGCACCGCGGCCGCCGCACCCGGCTGGCCCTCCATCTGCCCGAACGCGGCCCGCTCGGCCCGTCGTCCGAAGACGATCGCCGTCGCGAGGAAGGCGAGCAGGAGGCCCAGAACGCCGAGATAGATGGGGTGACCGATCAAGAAACCGATCGCGAGGAAGACACCGAAGGTGAAGATTCCGACAGCCGCGAGTACAAGACCGATCTTCTTGTCGGCCTTGCGGGTCATCTTGTATGTGAGAGCGATCTGCTTGAGTCGCCCGGGGTTCGCAGCGTCCGCTGCGGGTTCCTTCCTCGCCATGGCACGAAGTCTACGTGTCCGGGGAAGCGAGGACGACGGCGGTGCCGGTGGGGACCGGAGACCGGGGCAGCGCTGGGGAAGCGGCGCCGGGCGGCGGCGGTGCCGACGTGGACCGGCCGTCGTGCGGAGACGGGGTGGTGCGGGGAAGGGCCGGGGTTACGAGGTGCGTGAGGCGACGACCGCTTCGAGGACGCGCTCGACCTCGACACGGTCCTTGGCGCGGCGGCGGTCCTCCAGGACGGAGGTCCAGGCGTTGCGGCGGGCCGTGCGCTGGCCGCTGCTCATGAGCAGCGACTCGACGGCACGGAGTGCACCGGTGATCGACGGGATCGGTGTGGCGTGGACGGGTGCGGCCTGCATGGGAGGTCCCCCCTCGGGATAGCTGCTCTGGCTAGGACTCTGTACCGGGTGTGAAACCAGGGTCACTGATTGGTGTTACCAGGGCGTGACCGACCGGTCAAACGCCAGTGAAGCCTTGATGCGGGGCCCTTAAACCTCGACGCGGCCCTGACAGGGCCCTCATCTGCGAGGACTGTCAGGACCGCGACCAATCGGTCATTACTGGCGAGTAGCTACTTGTGCTGGGATTCACACGACCAGATGGCACTCCGTGCCATTCGGCGGAGTGGTCGGCGCGGTGGTCAGACGGCCTGCGAAGCGATGTAGGAACCGCGCTTCTCGATGGCCATCTGGTAGAGGCGGCCGGCACGGTACGAGGAGCGGACGAGCGGGCCGGACATCACGCCGGAGAAGCCGATCTCGTCGGCCTCCTGCTTCAGTTCGACGAACTCCTGCGGCTTGACCCAGCGCTCCACGGGGTGGTGGCGGACGCTCGGGCGAAGGTACTGGGTGATGGTCACCAGCTCGCAGCCGGCGTCGTGCAGCTGCCGGAGCGCCTCGCTGACCTCTTCGCGGGTCTCGCCCATGCCGAGGATCAGGTTCGACTTCGTGACCAGACCGTAGTCACGGGCCTCGGTGATGACCTTCAGGGAGCGCTCGTAGCGGAAGCCGGGGCGGATGCGCTTGAAGATCCGGGGCACCGTCTCGACGTTGTGCGCGAAGACCTCGGGGCGCGAGGCGAAGACCTCCTCCAGCAGCTCCGGTACGGCGTTGAAGTCGGGCGCCAGCAGCTCGACCTTGGTCTGGCCGTCCGCGCGCCGGGCCGTCTGCTCGTGGATCTGCCGGACCGTCTCGGCGTACAGCCAGGCGCCGCCGTCGGGGAGGTCGTCACGGGCCACGCCGGTGATGGTGGCGTAGTTCAGGTCCATGGTGACGACGGACTCGCCGACGCGGCGGGGCTCGTCGCGGTCGAGCGCCTCGGGCTTGCCGGTGTCGATCTGGCAGAAGTCGCAGCGCCGGGTGCACTGGTCGCCGCCGATGAGGAACGTCGCCTCGCGGTCCTCCCAGCACTCGTAGATGTTGGGGCAGCCCGCCTCCTGGCAGACCGTGTGCAGACCCTCGCTCTTCACCAGGGCCTGCATCTTCGTGTACTCGGGGCCCATTTTCGCCCGGGTCTTGATCCACTCGGGCTTGCGCTCGATGGGGGTCTGGCTGTTCCGGACCTCCAGGCGCAGCATCTTGCGTCCGTCGGGTGCGACTGCGGACACATCGGCTCCCTGTGCTTCGATTCTTCGGCGTCCACCAGGGTACGCCCCTACGGTTCTCGGTCCCCGGGGTGGGCAACCTTGCGGTTGCGGGGCGCATTCCCCTTTCGCCCCCGCCGCCCCTACCCGTCCCGTCCCCAGGGGCGCTGCCCCTTCGTCCCCGAACGCGGGGTGGGTTGTTCGGGGTGGGGGTGTCCGGGGTGCGTGGGGGCTGGTCGCGCAGTTCCCCGCGCCCCTGGCAAGCAGGGGCTGCGCCCCGTGCTTTTCCGGCCCGCAGGGCCGGTGTCCTTCAGGCCCGCAGGGCCTGGACTGTCAGGGGCGCGGGGAACCGCGCGACCAGCCACGACGAACCCGCACCCGCCGACGTGCCCGAACCCCCGAGCCCTGACGCGGACTACACCGACGCCCGTTCGACCTCGCGCGGCTTCAGCTCCGCGTTCTCCAACACATCCCGCAGGTGGCGCTCGGCCACCGGAAGGACCTCCGCGATGCCGATGCCGCGGCCCAGCTCGCCCGCGAGCGAGGCGACGCCGGCGTCACGGATCCCGCAGGGGATGATGCGGTCGAACCACTTGTTGTCGGGGTTCACGTTGAGTGCGAAGCCGTGCATGGTGACGCCCTTCGCGACCCGGATCCCGATCGCCGCGATCTTGCGGTCCTCGCGCCGCTGCCCGGCGTTGGAGGGCGCGTACTCCGGCCCGTTCATCCGCGGATCGAACTCGTCGTCGGTCATCCGGGGGTCCAGGTCCAGGGAGAGCCCGCCGAGCCGCTGCTCGACCGGATCGCCGATCACCCACACGCCGCTGCGGCCCTCGACCCGGGTGGTCTCCACCCCGAACTCCGCGCACGTACGGATCAGGGCCTCTTCGAGCCGCCGTACGTGGGCCACCACGTCCACCGGGCGGGGGAGCTTCTGGATCGGGTAGCCCACCAGCTGGCCCGGACCGTGCCAGGTGATCTTGCCGCCGCGGTCGACGTCGATGACGGGCGTGCCGTCGAGGGGGCGCTCGTTGTCGGCCGTGCGCCGGCCGGCCGTGTAGACCGGCGGGTGCTCCAGGAGCAGCACGGTGTCGGGGACCTCGTCGGCGAAGCGCGCCGCGTGCACCCGGCGCTGCTCGTCCCACGCCTCCTGGTACTCGACGGCCTCCGTGCCGAACCCCATGCGGACGAACCGCAACCCACTCACGGCAAGCGCCTCCCTCCGCGGTACTGCCGGGCGGCGGCACCGCGATAGCCCTGTCAGGCGCGTGACGCGCCCAAGCCACTGTACGACCGTGCGACCGGGCGCTGTTCGAGCGGCCTCCGGCGGCGACATCCGGCAGTGGCCCCCGGCGTCGCCGTCCGCACCCGCGCGCGGCCTCCGTCGTACCGGGCGCGGAGGCGGTGGGCGGGCATCCGGCGTACGTCTCGGCACGCCGGGCGTACGAGGGGCCCCGCCGGCGCGTGTCGGAGGCCGACCACGTCAGCCGTGCGGCAAATCCTCACACGATCGGATGAATGGTTGCGGAAGTGTGCGATCGGGCGCTTACTCTCCGCTACATTCGCGCCGTTCACAAGGCCGCAAAAGGCTTCTCACCAGGCAATCCGGGAAACCCCGCCGACACCCGGAAGGCAGGAGACCGCACCGCAGATGACGGAACGACCCGCGCAGCGCACCCCCAACCGCCAGCTCGCCGCCCTCATCGCAGAAGCGGGGTTCTCGAACGCGGGACTAGCGCGCCGTGTGGACCAGCTCGGTCTCGAACACGGCCTCGACCTCAGATACGACAAGACGTCGGTCACCCGCTGGTTGCGCGGTCAGCAGCCCCGGGGGACGACACCCGCACTCATCGCCGAGGTGTTCACCCGCCGCCTCGGCCGCCGGCTCACCGCCCAGGACCTCGGCCTGGACGCCTGCGCCCCCGTCTACGCGGGCCTGGAGTTCGCCGCGACCCCCGAGGAGGCCATCGACATCGTCGGCGGGCTGTGGCGCAAGGACTCCGGCAGCCACGCCGAGCTCCGCAAGATCGCGTTCACGCCCGCCGGGCTGGTCGTCCCCAGCCGTGACTGGCTGATCGGCCGTGCCGACGACCGGGTGGGCCGGGGTGATCCGGGCGCGACCCGGGTCCCCCCGCAGGGCCGCCCGGTCGTCCCCCGGCAGCGCAGCCAGACCGAGCGCGGCCCCGGCCAGAAGGTCACCGGCGGG
The DNA here is from genome assembly GCF_001550375.1 of Streptomyces europaeiscabiei. Taxonomy (GTDB): domain Bacteria; phylum Actinomycetota; class Actinomycetes; order Streptomycetales; family Streptomycetaceae; genus Streptomyces; species Streptomyces europaeiscabiei. The sequence continues at coordinate 8,976 of NZ_LRTR01000413.1, forward strand.
GACATCGCCGCCCTCCGCTCGGTCGGGGAGCTGTTCCGCGCCCTGGACGACGCGTACGGCGGCGGCCACGCCCGCCAGGCCCTCGTGCGCTACCTGGAACACGAGGCCGAGCCCATGCTGCGCGGCGCCTACGGTGAGCAGGTCGGCCGACGGCTGTTCGGGGCCGCCGCCGACCTCACCCGGCTGGCCGGCTGGACCTCGTACGACATCGGCGCGCACGGGCTCGCCCAGCGGTACTTCGTGCAGGCGCTGAGGCTGGCGCAGGCGGCGGGGGACCGGGCGTACGGGGCGTACGTGCTCGTCACGATGAGCCGTCAGGCGGTGTACCTGGGGCACGGCCGGGAGGCGGTGCAGCTCGCGCGCGTCGCCCAGCAGGGTGTCGGGTCGGCCGTGCCGCCGGTGGTGCAGTCGCTGCTGCACTCCGTCGAGGCGCGGGGGCACGCGGTGCTCGGCGAGGTGCGGGCCTCCACGGCCGCGCTGGTACGGGCCGAGCGAGCCCTGGAGACGGCCCGCCCCGGGGACGAGGTCCCGTACTGGGCGCGGTTCTTCGACGAGGCCCAGCTCGCCGACGAGTTCGGCCACAGCCACCGCGACCTCCAGCAGTACCGGGCCGCGGCCCAGCACGCCGAGCGCTCCCTGCAGTTGCGGGCGCCCGCCTACGCCCGCAGCCGTCTCTTCAGCCGTGTCGTCCTCGCCTCCGCCCGCCTCGGCCTCGGCGAACTCGACCAGGCCTGCCAGTTGGGCGCGGAAGCCGCCGGCCAGGCCGCCGAGATGCGGTCCGTACGAGCCGTGGAGTACGTCCGCGACTTCGAACGCCGTCTGGAGCCCTACCGCGACGCGGCACCGGTGAGGGGGTATCGGGACAAGGTGGCGGCGCTGGGGTAGGCGTGCGATCCGCGACAGGGGCGCCCGGTGGTATGCCGGGCGCCCCTGCGTCGCTCACGGAGTCTCAGGCGGCCGTCTCCAGCAGCTCCTCCAGGAACGTCGGGCGGGCGTCCAGATCGGTCAGGACGGCGTGGGCGGCCCGGCGGGCGGAGTGCAGGGCGCCCTGGACGGTGCTGGTGTCGCGGTGGTCGCCGCAGACGTAGAGGCCGGCCAGGAGACGTACCGGACGGCGCAGGTCGTGCGGTGCGGGCATCGCGGGCACGGCCTCGGGGGCGTGGTGCGCGGCGAGGAGTTCCCAGCGGGTCGTGGACGTGCGGTAGAGGCGGGCCAGTTGGGCGCGGACCGTGGCGTCGAGGTGCGCGGGGTCCGGGGGAGTGCCGAGGACCGTGGAGGTGATCAGGGCGCGGCCCGCCGGTGCCCGGGTCGGGTCGACCTGGCTGACGACCGCCGTGTGCGAGACGGGCCCGCCGCGGTCGGCGTCGAGGAGCAGCGCCGGTTCGGTCAACGGGGGCTCGTCGGTGGCGTGGTGCAGGACCGTCACCGGGTGGAACCCGGGCACCCGCAGTCCCGGGAGCAGTTCGGCGGCGGACCGGGCGTCGGTGGCCAGCACCACCGCACGGCAGGTGAGTTCACCGTGGTGCGCCGTCGTCACCGAGGTCGTGCTGATCGCGGTGACCTGGACTCCGGTATGGACCGAGCCCGGCGGCAGCGCGGCCGCGAGCAGCTCCGGAAGGGTGTCGGCGCCGCCCTCCGGGATGCACAGCCGGCCCGTCGCGAAGGTGTGCAGGGCCAGGTCGGCACAGCGGCTGGAGGTCCCGAGCGCCGGGTCGGCGAGCAGCGCGGCCAGCAGGGGGCGGACGAAACCGTCGATCGTCCGGGGTGGGAAACCCCGGGTCGCCAGCGCCTGGGCGGCCGGGACCTCCGCCCGGGCGAGGAGCCGCTCGGGCGCGGTCTCGGC
>NZ_LRTR01000414.1 GCF_001550375.1 Streptomyces europaeiscabiei
TGCGCCCCTCGCGCTCCGCAGCACGGGGCCGGCTCCGGCGCGCTGATGACGGCCGTCGGCGTGCAGCAGGACGCCGGGGGCGAACGGCCGCAGAGGCAGGGAGCCCAGGCCCGGCGTGCGGCGCAGTTCCGGGTACGACGTGGAGAGCAACTGCGTCGTCCGGTCGAGACGGAAGCCGTCGATCTTCTCGGTGGACATACGGCCGCCGACGGCGGGGGCGGCCTCCAGGACGATGGCCCTCAGCCCCGCCCTGGTCAGATGTCCGGCCGCAGCGAGGCCGGCCACACCGGCTCCTACGACGATGACGTCCACGTCCTCCGTGTCCGCCGGGAACGCCGACTGGTGCACCGACTCAAGCACGTGCCCCTCCCGAGGTCGCGCGGCTGCGGGGGCTTTATGCCCCCAACACCCATCTGAAATACCTGAGTTCGGCACGAGAGTGAAGGCGGGGGCCGGTTCCGGGGAAGGAGCGTGTGACCTCGCACGGGGGCATGGGCGGGGTACGTGTGCGCCGGGCGTCCGGGGGACTGCGGTTGTCGGGCGGGTGCGGGTCCGGTGGCGGCTGGTCGCGCAGGTCCCCGCGCCCCTGAAAGACCAGGCCCTGCGGGCCTGAAGGACACCGGCCCTGCGGGCCTGAAGGACACCGGCCCTGCGGGCCGGAAAGCACGGGGCGCAGCCCTGCTTTCAGGGGCGCGGGGAACTGCGTGACCAGCCTCCACGGAACCCGCACCCGGCCACGCACCCCCTCAGCTGTCCATCGCCGCCCTGATCGCGTCGTCGATCTCCGGATACGTGAACGTGAAGCCCGACTCCAGCAACCGCGTCGGGACGGCCCGCGTGCTGCCCAGGACGTCGCCCGCGACCCCGCCGAGAGCGAGCCGCAGCGCGGGCGCGGGCACGGTGAACAGGGTGGGCCGGTGCAGGACCCGGCCCATGGCCGTCGTGATCTCGCGGTTGGTGAGCGGCGCCGGCGCCGTCAGGTTGAACGGCCCGGACAGCGACGGTGTGAAGAGCAGGTGGCGCAGGGCGGCGACCTCGTCATGGAGGGAGATGAAGCTCCAGTACTGGCGGCCGTTCCCCATCCGCCCGCCCAAACCGGCCTTGAACAGCGGGAACAGCGGACCCCAGGCACCCCCGTCCCGGGCCACCACCAGTCCCGTACGGGCGAACGCCGTGCGGATCCCGGCCTCCCGCGCCGCCTCGGTCGCCCCCTCCCACTCCACGCACAACGTGGACAGGAACTCCGCCCCCGGTTCCGCCGACTCGTCCACCATCCGGTCGCCCGTGAAGCCGTAGAAGCCGATCGCGCTGCCGTTGACGAACACGCTCGGCGGTGTGTCGAGGGAGGCGGCGGCCTCGGCGAGTGTCCTGGTGCCGAGGACCCGGCTGTTGCGGATCGTCGCCTTGTACGCCTCCGTCCAGCGGCGGGACGCGACCCCCGCGCCGGCGAGATTGACGACGGCGGCGCACCCCGCGAGCCCCGCCACGTCGACCTGTCCCGCGTCCGGGTCCCAGCGCACCTCATCACGCGCCCGGGACGCCCGCCGCACGAGCCGGAGCACCTCGTAGCCGTCGTCGGTGAGGGAACGGGCCAATGCCGAGCCGATCAGGCCGGACGCCCCGGCGATCGCGATACGAGAACCGGGCGCAACGGGCGATTCAACGGTCATGCCCCCATCCTGCCCGGCACGCGGCGGGACGGCGGACGCGGGGGCGCACGATCAGCCGGTCGACCGCTGCGCCGCCGCCTAAAGTGGCCGCCATGACCGTTCCGTACATACGCGTCGCGACCTCGGACGACGAGGACACGCTCAGCCGGCTCGACCGCGACACCTGGTCCACGCTGCACTCCGTCCAGGAACGCCCCACACAGCCCTACCAGCCGTTCTTCAACGAGCGTCACGGCCCCCACGACCACCTGGTCGCCGAACTCGGCGGTACCGTCGTCGGGTACGTCCGTCTCGCCCTGTCCTCCCCCCTCGCCTGTCACACGCACGTCCTCCAGATCCAGGGCCTCGCCGTCGCCGACCGGGCACGCGGGGCGGGCGTCGCACGGGCGCTGCTGCGCGCCGTACAGGACGAGGCCCGCCGCCGCGGCGCCCGCCGGCTCACCCTTCGGGTCCTCGGCCACAACACCGCGGCCAGGAAGCTCTACGAGTCCGAGGGGTTCGTCGTGGAGGGCATCCTGCCGGAGGAGTTCCTGCTCGACGGGGCGTACGCGGACGACGTACTGATGGGCCGTCGGCTCTGACCCGACCGCCCACCACCGACCGCGGCCCTCACACAGTCACGAGGCCACGACGTCACGACGTCACGAGGTCGCCCGTGTCCACCGCCGCGGTCGCGTTCGCCGCCCGCTCCGCGTCCGGGACGACCTCGTCCACGGTGAGGACGTAACCCGTCTCCGCGTCCGAGGTGGAGCGGGCGAAGACGACGCCGAAGACCTGGCCGTCGGTGGTGAGCAGAGGGCCGCCGGAGTTGCCGGGGCGGACGGTGGAGCGGATGGAGTAGATGTCGCGGGTGACCGAGTCGGTGTTGTAGATGTTCCGGCCGGTCGCGTCGATACGGCTGGCGACCGTGGCCGCCTGGAGGTCCAGGCCGCCGTCCTCCGGATAACCGGCCACGACCGCCGCGTCACCGCGCTTGGCGCTGTCGTCGAAGCGCAGCAGCGGTGCCTTGAGCCCGGGGACGTAGAGGACCGCCACGTCCTTGGCGGAGTCGAAGAGCACGACCTTCGCCTCGTACGCCCTGCCCACGCCGCCCACCCGCACGCTCGGGTCGTCGATGCCCGCCACCACATGGGCGTTGGTCATCACGTGCTCGGTGGCGTACACGAAACCGCTGCCCTCGCGGCCCTGGGTGCCCGCCACACCCTCGATCTTCACCGTGCTCCGCTTGGCGGCGCCGGTCGCGGCCGCGGTCACACTGTCGCCGGAGGGCTTGGCGACCTCGGCCGTCGCCTCGTTCTCGAAGGGGTTGAAGACCTGCGGGAAGCCCGCCTCGGTGAGCGCGGACGTGGCGTCGGAGAACCAGGCCGGGGTGGTGTCCGGCATGGTGTTCTGCACGGCGCCGAGCAGCGCGGAGTTACGGATCGAGTTGGTCACCACCGCCGACGAGGACGCCCCGAGGACGCTCGCGGCCACCCACGCCACGATGAGCACGGCGAGCGTGTTGGCCGCCGCCCCGCCGATGCCGTCGGCCACCCGCAGCGGACTGCGGTCGATCTCCCGGCGCAGCCGCAGCGCCAGCCGGCCCGCCAGTTCGTGCCCGATCACCCCCGGCACCAGCACCGTCAGCACCGCCGTGACCGTCGCCCCCGGGGTGCCCGCCTCCACCAGCTCCATCATCCAGGGCAGCACCCAGACGCCTATCGCCGCGCCGCCCACGAAACCGGCGAGGGACACACATCCCGCGACCAGGCCGCGACGGTAACCCGACGCCGCGTAGGCCAGGATCACCAGCATCAGCAGGATGTCGAGCACGTCCACTCCAGCCGCCTCTCTCTAGGGACCCAGTAGTACGCGCGCGACGGGCGCAGTGATCAGCTACGCCGCCACGGCACCCCGCCGGCCCGCGCGAACCGGCCACCACCGCGCCACATCCGCCTGGAACAGTAAAAACGTCCCGGACCACGGCGTTGGTTCCTTCCGCTTCCACCGGGTGGCCCACCCCACATCGCGGCCGGTGAGCATCCGGGTGACTGTGGGGGCATGCGTGTGTTCCGGAGGTCACGGGGGGCGCGAATACGGCGGCTCCCGCGCGTGTGGCGCCGCCGAACACGGACCCTGCGCGCCCCGGACCCGGTCCGGGAGCGCCCCGGCCGTTCCCGCGCCCGTACGCGGCGGGCCCGGGAGCGCGTGGACCTGCCGCGGCCGGTCCTCCTGCTGCTGGCCTGTCTGCCCGGCCTGGCGGCCGTCCTCGCGCTGGTGATGTGCGCGATCGGCGTGGACCGAACGGGGCACCGCTCGGCCCGGTCCGATGCCGCCCGGCCCGCGCTGCCGCACCAGGCGCCCCGGCCGCCCATCGTGCCCAGGGCCCGCTGGCTGGAGCTGGAGAAGGACGTGCCCAGCCAGCCGCCCGCCCGCTACGACGACGAGGTCGCCGCCGTCTTCGTTCACCACACGGACTCGCCCAACGGCTACGACTGCGCCGATGCGCCCCGCATCATCCGCCACCTGTACGCCGGCCAGACCGGCGCCAAGGACTGGGACGACATCGGCTACAACTTCCTCGTCGACCGCTGCGGCACCATCTACGAGGGCCGCGCGGGCGGCGTCGACCGCCCCGTCACCGGCGCCCACACCCAGGGCTTCAACCACCGCACCACCGGCATCGCCGCCCTCGGCACCTTCACCGCAGGCGTCCCCGTCCCCCAGGCCATGACCGACGCGATCGCCGCCCTCGCCGCCTGGAAACTCGGCCTCTCCGACACCGACCCCCGCGGCAGCGTCAGACTCACCTCCAGCAACAGCCTCAGCCGCTACGCCTCCGGCACCACCGCCCTGCTTCCCACCCTCGCGGGCCACAGCGACGGCTACATGACCAGCTGCCCGGGCGCGGCCCTCGCGGAACGCCTGCCCGCGATCAGGGAACTGGCGGCCCGCCTGCAGGGTCGGCGTTGAGAGGGATCTCATGAGGTTCACAGACAGTGCGCCGGGGCCTCACAGACTTCTCCAAGATCCGCGCCCTAACTTCGTCGGTGTCACACCGACCGGAGGTGGGGAAAGTGGTGGGGAAAATGATCGGCAGCCGTACGAAGAGCCGTACGAAGAGCCGTACGAAGAGCCGTACGAAGAATGTGTCCCGCGGCGCGAAGAAGTTCTGGTCCTCGGCCCTGCGGAGCCCCTGGACGGTGGCCTGTGCGACCGCCGTCGTCGTGCTCGGCCCGTCCGCCGTCACCGCGTCCGCGCTGGACCGCGCCAACTCCGCGCCCCTGCACGGCGCCTCGGCCCCCGAACGCCCGGCCCCGGGCAAGGAACGCCGCCACCACGCCCAGCCGTACACCACCGAGCAGCACGCGTACGTGCCGCGCACGTCGAGCCGCGGACTGCGCGCCTGAACCGTTGAACCGCCCGTGAACTCCCGCCGGACATCCCCGGGTCAGCCGTGGGCCGCCCCTGGGTCAGCCCTGGGTCAGCCCTGGGTCCGGAAACGCTCCCAGAGCTTCGGGCAGCGCTCCGCGAGCGCGGACTCGTCCTCGAAGTCGAGCGGGGTGCCCTCGGGTTCGCGGGGCGGGGGCGGGATGCCGAGGTCCGGGGCGACCACACCGGTGAGCTGCTCGTACGCCTCGTCCGCGGCGTAGCCCAGCTCCTCGCCGTCCCCGTCGATCTCCTCGTCGAAGTCGTCCAGCAGACCGGCGAGCGAGTCGGGGTCGTGCACCGCCCCCTCGAAGACCTCCCGGCCCTGACCGATCAGCCAGCACCGGAAGAAGTCGAACGCGTCGTCGCTGGCACCGTCGAGCAGCACCCAGGCGGCGCCCCAGAGGTCCCAGATGTACGCGCGGTTGTAGCGGGACTCGAAGTGCCGGGCGAAGTCCAGCACCGCCTCCGGGTCCAGTCGGCCGAGCCGCTCCACGAGCAGGTCGGCCTGGTCCTCGGGATCGCCCTCGGCGTCCTCGCGGGCCTTGTCCACCAGCTCCCAGAACTCCGTCTCGTCCATCACTGGTCCAGCATCGTGCCTGGGCGGGCGGGACGCACGCGGAGGACGGCGGATTGTTATGTCCGGCACGGCGTTCTCCGACGACCTCATGCGGTCGCGTACATCCCGGCGAGGCGACGCGCGTCTCCCGCGAAGCGCTCCCGCAGGCTCTCGGGGGCCAGCACCTCGGCCTCCGCCCCCAACGCCGTGAGCTGGGTGTGCGCCACCTCCTCCGACTCGACGCGGAGCGTGAGGGTCGTCAGGCCGTGGCCGTCGGGGGCGCCGGCCGACGCCAGCGCGTCTCGCGCCGAGACGGGATCCACGACGCGGGGCAGCCTCCGCACCCCCTCCGCCGAGAGCCGTACGACGACCTCGGTGTGCAGGATCGACCGGGCGAACCGTTCCGTCTGCTCGTCCCAGTAGGCGGGCAGGTCGAACTCCTCGTCGCGGGTGAAGCGCTCGCCGTCGCCGTCGCCGTCGACAGCGAGGAAGCGGTCGATGCGGTAGGTCCGGAAGGAGCCCGTGCCGGGGCTCCGGCCCGGAACACGGGCACACAGGTACCAGATGCCGGCCTTGAGGACGAGGCCGTACGGCTCCAGCTCGCGCTCGACCTCGCTGTCACCCCTGCGGTACCGCGCGACGATCCGGCGGTCGTCCCACACCGCGTCCGCCACGGCGGGCAGCAGCTCAGGGGTCTTCGGCTCCTCGAACCAGCTCGGCGCGTCGAGGTGGAACCGCTGCGAGGCCGTACGGGAGGCATCGCGGAGGGAGGGCAACAGGGCGGCCGACACCTTCAGCCGGGCGGCGGAGGCCGCGTCCTCCAACCCCATCTCCCGCAGCGCCCCCGGCACACCGCTGAGGAACAGCGCCTCGGCCTCGCTCCGGGCGAGCCCCGTCAGCCGTGTCCGGTAACCGCCGATCAGCCGGTACCCTCCGGCCCGCCCCCGGTCCGCGTACACCGGGACCCCCGCCTCGGACAGCGCCTGTGCGTCCCGCGTGACGGTCCGTTCGGACACTTCCAGTTCCCGCGCGAGTTCGGCGGCGGTCATGGAGGGCCGGGACTGCAGAAGAAGAACCATCTTGATCAGCCGGGCAGCACGCATGCCTTCATGATGCCGGGCGCCAAGGGGCACGGCCCCTGCTTTTCAGGGGCGCGGGGAACTACGTGAGCAACCACGACGGACCCGCGGCCGGGGGGGCGAAGGGGCACGGCCTGCGGGGACGGGAGCGGGACGGGAAGGGATCGGAAGGGATGGGATGGGGCCGGCAATGGGTAGGGGCGGCGGGGGCGAAGACACGCCCCCGCCGCCCCGCCGGTGTCACAGCCCGTACCGCTCCCGAGCCTCCTTCACCGCCGTCGCCTTGACCTCGCCACGACGGGCGAGCTGGGCGAGGGCGGCCACGACGACGGACTGGGCGTCGACGCCGAAGTGACGGCGGGCGGCCTCACGGGTGTCGGAGAGGCCGAAACCGTCGGCACCGAGCGAGGAGTAGTCCTGCTCGACCCACTGGGCGATCTGGTCGGGGACCTGACGCATGTAGTCGGAGACCGCGAGGACCGGCCCCTCGGCACCCTGCAGCGCCTGACGGAGGTACGGCACCCGCTCCTCCCCGCGCAGCAGCGCGGCGTCGGACTCCAGCGCGTCCCGGCGCAGCTCGCTCCAGGAGGTCGCGGACCAGACGTCGGCCGCCACACCCCACTCCTCCGCGAGCAGCTTCTGCGCCTGAAGGGCCCAGTGGATCGCCGTGCCGGAGCCGAGCAGCTGGACGCGCGGAGCGTTCGCCACCGGGGACAGCCCCGCCGACTCGGCCGTGTTGAAGCGGTACAGGCCCTTGACGATGCCCTCGTCCACCCCCGCGACGGCCGGCTTCGCGGGCTGCGGCAGCGGCTCGTTGTAGACGGTCAGGTAGTAGAAGACGTTCGGGTCCTCGTCCGGGGCCGCCTCGCCGTACATCCGGCGCAGACCGTCCTTGACGATCGCCGCGACCTCGTACGCGAACGCCGGGTCGTACGTCAGCGCCGCCGGGTTCGTCGCCGCGATCACCGGGGAGTGGCCGTCGGCGTGCTGGAGGCCCTCGCCCGTGAGGGTCGTACGGCCGGCCGTCGCACCGACGAGGAAGCCGCGGCCGAGCTGGTCGCCGAGCTGCCACATCTGGTCGGCCGTGCGCTGCCAGCCGAACATCGAGTAGAAGATGTAGAAGGGGATCATCGCCTCACCGTGCGTGGAGTACGCGGTGGACGCGGCGATGAAGTCCGCCATGGAACCGGCCTCGGTGATCCCCTCGTTGAGGATCTGGCCGTCCTTGGCCTCCTTGTAGTACATCAGCTGGTCACGGTCGACCGGCTCGTACGTCTGGCCCTTGGGGGAGTAGATCCCGAGGGAGGGGAAGAGCGACTCCATGCCGAAGGTGCGTGCCTCGTCGGGGACGATCGGCACCCAGCGCCTGCCGGTCTGCTTGTCGCGGACCAAGTCCTTGACCAGGCGGACGAAGGCCATGGTCGTCGCCATGTTCTGCGAGCCGGAACCCTTGTCGAAGGCGGCGAAGGTCTTGTCGGCGGCGGCCGGCAGCGGGGCGAGCGCGTGTGTACGGCGGGTCGGGGCGGGGCCGCCGAGGGCGGCGCGGCGCTCCTGGAGATAGCGGACCTCGGCGGAGTCGGCGCCCGGGTGGCCGTAGGGCACGACCCCGTCGACGAAGTCGCTGTCCTTGATCGGCAGTTCCAGCAGGTCGCGCATCGCCTTGAACTCGTCCACCGTCAGCTTCTTCATCTGGTGGTTGGCGTTCTTCGACGCGAAGCCCTCGCCGAGGGTGAAGCCCTTGACGGTCTGGGCCAGGATGACGGTCGGCGCACCCTTGAACTCGACGGCGGCCTTGTAGGCGGCGTACACCTTGCGTGACTCGTGACCACCGCGGGACAGGTGGAAACACTCAAGGATCTTGTCGTCGCTCAGCAGCTTCGCCATCTCGACGAGCGCGGGGTCCTTGCCGAAGAAGTCCTGGCGGATGTAGGCGGCGTCGCGGGTCTGGTACGTCTGCACCTGCGCGTCCGGTACCTCGCGCAGACGGCGTACCAGCGCGCCCGTGGCGTCGAGCTGGAACAGCTCGTCCCAGGCCGAGCCCCAGAGCGACTTGACGACGTTCCAGCCGGCGCCGCGGAACTGCGCCTCCAGCTCCTGCACGATCTTGAAGTTCGCGCGGACCGGGCCGTCGAGGCGCTGCAGGTTGCAGTTGATGACGAAGGTGAGGTTGTCGAGACCCTCACGGGAGGCGAGCGCCAGTGCCGCCGTCGACTCCGGCTCGTCCATCTCGCCGTCGCCGAGGAAGGCCCAGACGTGGGAGTCCGAGACGTCCTTGATGCCGCGGCTGGTGAGATAGCGGTTGAAGCGCGCCTGGTAGATCGCCGACAGCGGGCCGAGACCCATCGACACCGTCGGGAACTCCCACAGCCAGGGCAGGCGGCGGGGGTGCGGGTAAGACGGAAGGCCGTTGCCTCCGGACTCGCGGCGGAAGTTGTCCAGGTGGGACTCGTTCAGCCGGCCGTCGAGGAAGGCGCGGGCGTAGATGCCGGGGGAGGCGTGGCCCTGGATGTAGAGCTGGTCGCCCGAGCCGTCGGCCTCCTTGCCCTTGAAGAAGTGGTTGAAGCCCGTCTCGTAGAGCCAGGCCGCGGAGGCGAAGGTGGCGATGTGGCCGCCGACGCCGTATTTGGAGCCACGGGTGACCATCGCGGCCGCGTTCCAGCGGTTCCACGCGGTGATACGGCGCTCCAACGCCTCGTCACCGGGGACGCCCGGCTCGGCGGCGGTGGGGATGGTGTTGACGTAGTCCGTCTCGAGCAGCTTGGGCAGCGCGATGCCGTTGCCCTCCGCGCGCTCCAGGGTGCGGCGCATCAGGTACGCCGCGCGGTGCGGCCCGGCCGCCTTGGCGACGGCGTCCAGCGAGGCCTGCCATTCGGCGGTCTCCTCCGGATCGCGGTCGGGGAGCTGGTCGAGCGCGCTCGGCTGGATGGCGTTGGAGTCGGTCATTGCGCCGCCTTCCTCAGTCGAAGGGGGTTCCCTCATCGGTAAGGGTTCGGGGGTTGCCCTTGGTCTTTGGCAGGACAGGGCGGTGGGCTTCGGTGGAAGCCCGCCGCGACTCTAACCCGCTGATCGATGATCGATCAAAGGGTCACAGGCAAAATCTCTTGATCTCGAGAAAGTCGGCACGGGGTGCCCCCGGCGGAGACACCGGGTGCCGTGGTGGACGGGGTTTGTGCAGGTGGGGCGGCGTTTGAGCGAGGGTGCGCTCAAGGGGTCGGGGGTTCGGGTGCGTGGGCGGGTGCGGGTTGTGGGGGTTGCTCGCGCAGTTCCCCGCGCCTCTTCAAAGCCCCGGGCGCGATCCATGCCGGTAAGGGGCGCGGGGAACTGCGCGACCAGCCCCCACCCACCCGTAGCCGAAAACGCACCCTCGATGGTTACGCCGGCTCGTCGTCCGTGTGTGGGGCGCAGCCCAGCACGTGGGACTTGACCAGGTCCGCGATCCGGGGGTCGCGCCTACGGAACGCCGCGACCAACTCCTCGTGCTCCTCCGCGTAGGACTGCTGCACCGTACCCAGCCAGCGGATCGAGAGCGCGGTGAAGACCTCGATGCCCAGGCCCTCCCAGGTGTGCAGCAGCACGGAGTTGCCGGCCGCCCGCACCAGCTCCCGGTGGAACGCCACCGTGTGCCGCACCTGGGACGTGCCGTCGGCGTTGCGGTCCGCCTCGTACAGCGCGGCCACATGCGGCTCCAGTGCCGAGCAGTCCTCGGCCAGCCGCTCCGCCGCCAGCTCCGCCGCGATCGCCTCCAGCCCGGCCCGTACCGGGTAGCTCTCCTCCAGATCGGCGGCGGTCAGGTTCCGCACGCGTACGCCCTTGTTCGGCGCGGATTCGATCAACCGCAGCGACTCCAGCTCACGCAGCGCCTCCCGCACCGGGGTCTGGCTGACTTCCAGCTCCGTCGCGATCCGCCGCTCCACGATCCGCTCACCCGGCTTCCACCGTCCGCTCACGATCCCCTCCACGATGTGCTCGCGGATCTGTTCGCGCAGCGAGTGGACGACGGGCGCGGTGGTCATGCGGGCTCCTTCGGCGGGGGACCGGCGGGGGACGAGCCCCAAGGGCGTTGACCTCTAGACAATAGAGCCGTGGCCCTCCGGGAGAGAGACGCACGGGGGTGCTTTCGCGCAGGTGAGACGAGACTTACACGTTCCCGTGGGGGCCGGTTTGTAAAGACCCGTACCGGCCAGGCTCGGTGACCGGTTCCCCGTGTGCGTCGAACGGGTGTGAACGCACCGGTGCCCCGCCCGGAGAACTCCGGACGGGGCACCGCCGTGGCGCGATCAGCGGCCTCTGCTCAGAAGCCCCTGTGCAGAGGTGTCACAGGCCGAGCTCGACCTCGAACTCGCCCGCCTCCAGGATCGCCTTGACGGCCGTCAGGTAACGGGCCGCGTCGGCGCCGTCGACCAGGCGGTGGTCGTAGGAGAGGGTCAGGTACGTCATGTCGCGGACGCCGATGACCGTGCCCTCCTCCGTCTCGATCACGGCGGGGCGCTTGACCGTGGCGCCGATGCCGAGGATCGCGACCTGGTTCGGCGGCACGATGATCGTGTCGAAGAGCGCGCCGCGCGAACCGGTGTTGGAGATGGTGAAGGTCGCGCCGGAGAGCTCGTCCGGCGTGATCTTGTTGGCCCGGACCTTGCCCGCCAGGTCGGCGGTGGCCTTGGCGATGCCAGCGATGTTGAGGTCGCCCGCGCCCTTGATGACCGGGGTCATCAGGCCCTTCTCGGAGTCCACCGCGATACCGATGTTCTCGGCGTCGAAGTAGGTGATCGTGCCCTCGCCCTCGTTGATCCGGGCGTTGATGGGCGCGTGCGCCTTCAGCGCCTGGGCCGCGGCCTTGACGAAGAACGGCATCGGGGAGAGCTTCACGCCCTCGCGGGCCGCGAACGAGTCCTTGGCCCGGGCGCGCAGCCTCATCAGGCGGGTGACGTCGACCTCGACGACCGACGACAGCTGGGCCTGCTCGTGCAGCGCCTTGACCATGTTGTCGCCGATGACCTTGCGGATGCGCGGCATCTTGATGGTCTGGCCACGCAGGGGCGAGGCCTCCAGGGCCGGGGCCTTCCGGGCGGCCGGAGCAGCGGCGGCGGCCGGCGCCGGAGCGGCGG
>NZ_LRTR01000415.1 GCF_001550375.1 Streptomyces europaeiscabiei
CGGAGCCTCCTCGGCGGCGGGGGCCGGGGCGGCGGCGGGCGCGCCCGTGCCGTCGTCGATCAGCGCCAGCTCGGCGCCGACCTCGACGGTCTCGTCCTCGGCGACCTTGATGGACGCCAGGATGCCGGCGACGGGGGAGGGGATCTCGGTGTCGACCTTGTCGGTCGACACCTCGAGCAGCGGCTCGTCGGCCTCTACGCGCTCACCCTCGGCCTTCAGCCAGCGGGTGACAGTGCCCTCGGTGACGCTCTCGCCGAGCGCCGGAAGGGTTACGGAAACCGCCATGGTTTCTGTTGCTCCTTAACGATTGCGGAAGTCTGGATCGTCGCTTCGTCGACCGAGGGGTCAGTCGTGCGAGTGCAGCGGCTTGCCCGCGAGGGCCAGGTGGGCCTCGCCGAGCGCCTCGCTCTGCGTCGGGTGGGCGTGGATGAGCTGGGCGACCTCGGCGGGGAGGGCTTCCCAGTTGTAGATCAGCTGGGCTTCGCCGACCTGCTCGCCCATGCGGTCGCCGACCATGTGGACGCCGACCACGGCACCGTCCTTGACCTGGACGAGCTTGATCTCGCCCGAGGTGTTGAGGATCTTGCTCTTGCCGTTGCCCGCGAGGTTGTACTTCAGAGCGACGACCTTGTCCGCGCCGTAGATCTCCTTGGCCTTGGCCTCGGTGATGCCCACGGAGGCGACCTCCGGGTGGCAGTACGTCACCCGCGGCACACCGTCGTAGTCGATCGGAACGGCCTTCAGGCCGGCCAGACGCTCCGCCACCAGGATGCCCTCGGCGAAGCCGACGTGCGCGAGCTGGAGCGTCGGGACCAGGTCACCGACGGCGGAGACGGTCGGGACGTTCGTCCGCATGTACTCGTCGACCAGGACGTAGCCGCGGTCCATGGCGACGCCCTGCTCCTCGTAACCCAGACCCTGGGAGACGGGGCCGCGGCCGACGGCCACCAGCAGCAGCTCGGCCTCGAACTCCTTGCCGTCGGCGAGGGTGACCTTGACACCGTCCTGGGTGTACTCGGCCTTCGAGAAGAAGGTGCCCAGGTTGAACTTGATGCCGCGCTTGCGGAAGGCGCGCTCAAGAAGCTTGGAGGAGTTCTCGTCCTCGAGAGGGGCCAGGTGCTTCAGGCCCTCGATGATCGTGATGTCGGTGCCGAAGGACTTCCAGGCGGAGGCGAACTCGACGCCGATGACACCGCCGCCGAGGACGATCGCCGACTTCGGCACACGGTCCAGGACGAGGGCGTGGTCCGAGGAGATGATGCGGTTGCCGTCGATCTCCAGGCCCGGCAGCGACTTCGGCACGGAGCCGGTCGCCAGCAGGACGTGACGGCCCTGGACGCGCTGGCCGTTGACGTCGACGGAGGTCGGGGAGGACAGGCGGCCCTCACCCTCGATGTAGGTGACCTTGCGGGAGGCGATGAGCCCCTGCAGACCCTTGTACAGGCCGGCGATCACGCCGTCCTTGTACTTGTGCACGGCGGGGACGTCGATGCCCTCGAAGGTGGCCTTCACACCGAACTGCTCGCTCTCGCGGGCCTGGTCGGCGATCTCGCCCGCGTGAAGCAGGGCCTTCGTGGGAATGCATCCCCGGTGCAGGCAGGTGCCGCCGACCTTGTCCTTCTCGATCAGGGCGACGTCCAGGCCCAGCTGAGCCCCGCGCAGGGCCGCGGCGTAACCACCGCTACCACCACCGAGGATCACTAGGTCGAAAACGGTGCTGGCGTCGTTCGCCACGTCACGTCCTCCATGCATGTACGCCGTACGCCGGTCGTCCATGACCGCGCGGCGGCTGGTGTCCGGCCGCTCTTCTTCGGCCCTGTGGTGGGGGCCCTGTCCTGCCGAGCCCCATCTTCGCACTTGTCGGGAGGGAACGAGACGCCGGGCCGGGGTGTGAGACACCACACGCTCAGATGTGACGAAGCCGTGGGGCAACGCCCCGAAGGGGCGCGGGGAACCGCGCGATCGGCCACAGCCGGTCCGCGGTCCCCCGCGCCCCTCAGGCGCCGAGCTCCTGGGCGACCATCACCCCAGGTCGCCGGAGGCGGCCCGCTCGGCCAGCCGCACCAGGGTCCGCACCGCCGTCCCGGTCCCGCCCTTCGGCGTGTACCCGAAGGGACCCCCCTCGTTGAAGGCCGGCCCCGCGATGTCCAGGTGCGCCCAGGTGATCCCCTCGCCCACGAACTCCTTCAGGAACAGCCCGGCGACGAGCCCGCCGCCGTACCGCTCACCCATGTTCGCGATGTCGGCGGTCGGGGAGTCCATCCCCTTGCGCAGGTGGTCCGGCAGCGGCATGGGCCACGCCGGCTCCCCCGACTCCTCCGCCGCCTCGTGCACCGCGGAGCGGAACGCGTCGTCGTTCGCCATGATCCCGAACGTCCGGTTGCCCAGCGCCAGCATCATCGCCCCGGTCAGCGTCGCCACGTCGACGATCGCGTCCGGCTTGTCCTCGGAGGCCTTGGCGAGCGCGTCGGCCAGCACGAGACGGCCCTCCGCGTCGGTGTTCAGCACCTCCACCGTCTTGCCGCTGTACATGCGCAGCACGTCACCCGGGCGGGTGGCGGAGCCGGACGGCATGTTCTCGGCGAGGGCGAGCCAGCCGGTGATGTTGACCTCGAGGCCCAGACGCGCGGCGGCGACGACCGCGGCGAACACGGCGGCCGCACCGCTCATGTCGCACTTCATCGTCTCGTTGTGCCCGGCGGGCTTGAGCGAGATGCCGCCCGAGTCGTAGGTGATGCCCTTGCCGACGAACGCCAGGTGCTTCTTCGCCTTGGAGCTGGTGTACGACAGCTGCACCAGCCGGGGCGTGGCCGCGGAGCCCGCGCCGACGCCGAGGATGCCGCCGTAGCCGCCCTTGGCGAGCGCCTTCTCGTCGAGCACGGTCACCTTGATGCCGTGTTCCTTGGCCGCGGTCTGCGCGACGGCGGCGAAGGCCTCCGGGTCGAGGTCGTTCGGCGGCGTGTTGATGAGGTCGCGGGCGCGGTTCAGCTCCTCGGTCACCGCGATCGCGCGCTCGGCGGCCGCCTTGTGGGCCTTGTCGCGGGGCTTCGCGCCGAGCAGGGTGATCTCGGCGAGCGGCGCCTTGCCGTTCTTCGCCTTCGGGTCCTTGCCGTTCTCCTTGTACGCGTCGAAGGAGTACGCGCCGAGCAGCGCGCCCTCGGAGACGGCGCCCACGGCGTCGGCGTCCTCGACGGGCAGCGTGAACGCGGCCTTCTTCGTACCGGACAGGGCGCGGGCGGCGGCACCAGCCGCGCGGCGCAGCGCCTCCGCGCCGAACGAGGCGTCCTTCTCGGGCACCGCGCCGAGGCCCACCGCCACCACGAGCGGCGCCTTGAAGCCGGACGGCGCGGGCAGCTTCGTCACCTCGCCCTCCGCGCCCGAGGCGCCGAGGGTCTCCAGGAGGTCGGCCAGCTTGCCGTCGTAGGCCTTGTCCACGGCCTCGGCGCCCGGCGCGATGACCGGTCCCTTGGCGCCCTTCGCGACACCGACCACGATCGCGTCGGCACGGAGACCCGGCGCGGCGGCGGTGCTGAGAGTGAGAGCAGTCACGGTGGTGAAATCTCGCTTCCGATTGAGTTTCGGTGGCCGAACGGATGGGGCGACGTGCCGAGAACGAGCCTAGGCCCTTGTTCGGCCCATCGGACCTGGGGCGTGGGTCGCTTGCGCTCTCGCCGTCCGTATGGCGTCCGCTGCGACCAGCCTCCCCGACTTTCCGCTCCGGACGTGCAGGGAGATCCCCATGTCTTCGGCATAGGGGGATCCCTTATCGCCGTGGCCCGAGTCGCGGTTCCATGGTCCTCGCGCGTAGCGCCGACGGTCTGCGCGCGTAGCCTCGGCAGCCGATTTCGATCACTCCTGCGGGCGTTCACCCCTGTGCGGCTTCATGGTCACTTTCGTGCTTCATATGCCATGACCTGGGTCACACTCGTCCCGCCGGTGAGTGATCAGCTCATCGGTTTGCATCATTTCCACGGATTCCCCACGGCGCGCGATTCACTCCGGCCGCGCGGGAACTGCTCGGGGGAGGCGCGAACATGGCGCACAGTGTGCCCGCGTGGAGAGGCGCCGCCGCGGTCGTGGCGAGCGCGAGCCTGCGGCCTCGCCCCGGCTCCGCGCCTCCCTCCCGTACGTCTTCTTCGGCCTCGGCACCGGCGTGCTCGTGCTGTACGCGGCGCTCGGGGACGTCAGCACCGACGAGCAACGCGGCGCCGTCGCCACACCCGCCGCCGTGGCGCTCACGCAGTACGGGCCCCGCCGAATGGCTGCCGTACCGCTTCCGCGGCGGAGCACTCGCCGCACTGCGCTCCACCAGCGCACCGGGCGCCTTCCGGCGGGCCTGCTCCTGCTGGGCGCGTTGCCCTGGACCGGCCTGCTGCTCCTGTCCTTCGGCGCCGTCCCGGGTGTCGCCGCCGTCTGCTGCGCCGCCGCCCTCGCGCAGACCCTCGCGCTGGTGGCATGTCCGGGCGACCCACAGGGGATCGGCCTGCTCGTGTACGGTGTCGCGGCCGCACTTCAGGCGTGCCTGGTCCGCGGACTACTGGGAAGGGCGACGGCTCACCGATGACAGCGGAGAGAACAGCACGTCAGGAGAGTGGACGGGCCGACATCCCCGCCCGCCCGTCCCACCACTCCCTCCTGGTCCCCTACTACGAGCACCCCCGCGACCGCCCCGCCGAATGGGACGCGCTCGTCTCGGCCGCGCCCCGCCTCTACGGCGTCGTCCTCAACCCGGCCAACGGGCCGGGCGACGCCCCCGACCCGGCGTTCATCCAGGTCGCGGGCCGCCTGCGGGCGGCAGGCGTACGGCTCCTCGGGTACGCCGACACCGGCTACGGCCGCAGACCCGTCACCGAGGTCGTCCGCGAGCTGACCCGGTACCAGGCCTGGTACGGCACCGACGGCACGTTCCTCGACCAAGTGGCCGCGGAACTGGGCGGGTTCGACTACTACCGGCGGCTCGCGGCGGCCGTCCGGGGCGCGGGCCATGCCACCCTCGCCCTCAACCACGGCACCCCGCCGCACCCCGCGTACGCCCGCATCGCCAACCTCGTCGTCACTTTCGAGGGCAGCTGGGAGACGTACCGGGAACAGCCGCCCGAGCCGTGGCCCGGTGGCAGCGGCAGCGGCAGCGGCGGTCTCGGCGTGCGGGTGTGCCACCTGGTGCACGGGGTCCCGCCGGACACCGACGTCGGCGGCCTCGCCCGTACCCGGGGCGCCTCCGTCCACTGCGCGGTGCCCGGCGTGGGGGATCATCCCTGGGGTACCTTGCCGCACGCCCTGGAGCCCACCCGATGAGCCGCGTCCTCGCCCGCAGCGCCCTGCTGTCCCTGCTCCTCCTCACGGCGGGGTGCACCGCCGCTCCGGACGACAAGCCGGGCGACGGCGGGGAGACCGGAGGGGGAGCCCGCTGGCGGCCGGAGCCCGGCACGGCATGGCAGTGGCAGCTCAGCGGGCGCCTGGACACCTCCGTCGACGTCCCCGTGTACGACATCGACGGCTTCGACCACTCCGCCGACACGGTCGCCGAACTGCACGACGACGGCCGCAGGGTGATCTGTTATCTGTCGACCGGCGCCTGGGAGGACTGGCGCCCGGACGCCGACGCGTTCCCGAAGTCGGTCCTGGGGAAGGGCAACGGCTGGGAGGGCGAGCGCTGGCTCGACATCCGCGCGACCGACGTCCTCGAACCCCTGATGGCCGCCCGGATCGACATGTGCGCGGAGAAGGGCTTCGACGCGGTCGAGCCGGACAACATGGACGGCTACCGCAACAGGAGCGGCTTCCCCCTCAAGGCTGCCGACCAGCTCCGCTACAACCGCCTCATCGCCCGCCTCGCCCACGAGCGGGGCCTCGCGGTCGGCCTGAAGAACGACCTCGACCAGATCCCGGAACTCGTCGACGATTTCGACTTCGCCGTCAACGAACAGTGCGCCCAGTACGAGGAGTGCGACGACCTGACCCCGTTCATCGAGGCCGGCAAGGCGGTCTTCCACGTCGAGTACGAGATGAGAACGGGCGACTTCTGCCCCGAGGCCCGACGCCTGGAGCTCAGCTCGCTGCTGAAGAAGTGGGAGTTGGGGGTGTGGCGGAAGGCCTGCTGATCACCCGAGGGTGAACACCAGGAGCGCCGCCGTCGCCGCGGTCTCCGCCAGGCCGCCGAACACATCACCGGTGACGCCGCCGAACCGCCGTACGCAATGGCGGAGCAGGAGTTCGGCGGCACCGCAGGCGAGGACGACCGCGAGGACCGCGCGGCCGAGGTCGTACGGCCCGAGGAGCGCCCCCGCGCCCGCCGCCGCGCACCCGACCAGGACGGCCACGAGAGCTGCGGC
>NZ_LRTR01000416.1 GCF_001550375.1 Streptomyces europaeiscabiei
CGACCAGCCCGGCGGCGGGCGCGCACAGCATTCCGGCGCGCGCGGCCTCCCGGTCCCAGCGGTGGACGCTCACCGGCAGCACGGTCAGGGTGCCGAAGGCGAAACGCGGGCCGTCGGAGAGCGCGGGCGCGGACACCGGGGTCATGGGCTCGTCGCCCGGGGGCTCGGGGGTCGTGGACACCGGCGCAGGCTACCCGGCGGGGCCGACGGGTTCGGCGGCGCCCAGGAGCGGTGGTGGATAAAGTTCGCATATGGGTCACTGGTGGGAGCGGAACATCATCGAGCCGGGCAAACTGCCGCTGCTTCTCGCGCTCCTCGCGTTCGTACTGACGTTCTTGATCACGCGGGTCATCACCCGTTTGATCCGCGCGGGCAAGGGACCTTTCCGCAACATCAGCGGCAGCGGCGGCGTACACATCCACCATGTCGTCCCCGGCGTCGTCCTCACCGTCGTCGGCGGCTTCGGCTCGGTGGCGGGCGACGGGCACGGCTTCGGCGCGCTGATCTCCGCCGTGCTGTTCGGCATGGGCGTGGGCCTGGTGCTGGACGAGTTCGCGCTGATCCTGCACCTCGACGACGTGTACTGGAGCGAGGAGGGCCGCCAGAGCGTCGAGGTGGTCGTGCTGACGGCCGCCCTGGTGGGCCTGATGCTGGTCGGCTTCCTCCCCTTCGGCGTCAACGACCTCGACGACGAGGAGGCCCAGGGCCGGGGCGCCGTCATGCTCAGCATGGGGACGAACTTCCTCATCGCCCTGATCGCCCTCGCCAAGGGCAAGACCCGCACGGCGATCTTCGGCGTGGTCATCCCGTTCATCGCCGTCATCGGCGCCGTCCGCCTGGCCCTCCCCACCTCCGCCTGGGCCCGCCGCTTCTACCGCCGCCGCCCGCGTGCCCGCGCCCGGTCCTGGAAGCGCGCCTACCGCCACGACCGCCGCTGGACGGGCCCCAGCCGCCGCCTTCAGGACTGGATCGGCGGCACCCCGGACGCGGCACCGGAACTGGAACCGGCCACCCGCCCCGCGCTCCCCGCCGGCCCGCCCGGTTCCACCGGCCCATCGAAACCGTCGGAACCCTCGGAACCGTCGGAACGTCGCTGACGCACGGCCACCGGCCCGTCAGAACCGGCCGACCCGCCGGAGCGCCGCTGACGCACGGTCACGACCCCGCACATCACCAGCACCGCCGCGATCGCCGCCAGATGCTCCTTGCCCGCGAGGTTCTCCTTCACCAGCACCTCGACGACCATCGCCACGACGACCGCGCCCGCGGTGACGTGAGCCCGGTGACGCCACCCCACGAACACGGCGAGCCCCACGACGGCCGCCGACGGCCCGGTGTCCACGACCCCCGCGTCCGAGGCCGGCAGCCCCACGAAGAAGACGTCCGGACCGAGCGCGATGCCCACACGCGCGTACAGCGTGCCGGCCAGCGTGGCGACGTACGCGATCGCCAGCGTCCGCCACCGGCCCAGACAGATCTCCGCGATCCCGAACACGATCAGGATCTGTGCCAGCGCGCCCCACACGGGCAGATCCAGCGCCGGTACGAAGAGGGAGAGCGGCGTGCGCAGCAGCGCGAGCCCGAGCGGGTCCTCGGCCCGCACGGCACCGATGTTCTCGACGAAGCGGTAGCCCCAGGACTGGTGGTGCACGATGTGGACGACGGTCGCGAGACAGACGGCGGCGAGGGTCATGGGGATCGCCCGCAGGCGCCGGTGCGTGAGGGCCGGGCGCACGGTCGCGTGCAGCGGCCCCCATTCGGCGCGGGCCCGGCGGACGACCCTGTTCATCCGAATGACCTCATCCGCGTGACCTCATCCGTGTCCCCCTCATCCGTGCGACCTCGTCTGCGCGATTCCAGGTGCCTGCGGTGCAGTCACTCGGGCGGTCCCGGCGCCTCCGGGAACCCTCCGCGCGGGCCGAGGCGACGGCGATGCGCGGCAGGTCCGCGCTCTTCCCGAAGAGCAGGAACCGTGGCTCCCGGACGGGCCGGTACCTGACGTCGGCGCGGTACAGCGACTCGATCTGTCACCAGCGCGAGAAGAAGCCGAGGAGTGACCTCCGCAGCCGCAGCCGCAGTACCGGCCCGGCGCCGAGGCGCCCGCCACGTTCGAAGACCGACCGGAACACCGCGAAGTTGAGCGAGACCTGCGTGATCCTGATCTCTCCGGCCCGCCGGAGGAGTTCGATGACGACAGTGCGATGACGACAGTTCGATGACCATGAACTCCATCAGCCCGTTCTCGGCATCGCGGTCCCGCCGCACGAGGCCGGGCGAGAGCCCGCGCGGCCCTAAGGGGACGAAGGACAGCGACGCCCGCAACTCGCCCGCCCCGTCCGCGCACTCCGCATCACGGCACTGTCCGTCACCCGGACCGCCGAGCCGCCCGAGGCCATGGTGAACCCGCGCTCGGCGGCCTCGTCCCGCCGGTCGTCGGCGCGCTGGAGGGGGTACGTCATCTCCGCGCCCGGGATGTCCGCGTGCCGCCGGACGCGGACGGTGCACCCGGCCCGCTCGACCCGGTCGTAGACCTGTCGGACCGGGTCGTAGACGTGTCGGACCGTCCGCATGGCCCGTCCGTCGAGCGTGAACTCGGCAGTGTCGACGATCGTCTCGTCGCCGGGTTCCGGCGTGTCCGGACCGTGCCGCCCGCTCAGGGCCCCGCCCCGCCGATGCGTCAGGCGCCCTTTTTCCCGCCGCGGCGGCGCGCAACCGTGTACGGCGGGCCCGACGGTGCCGAACCGGCCGTACACGAGGCCCGCGGCACTAGGTCGCGTCGTACTCCTCGGCGAGGTTCTTCTCCTCGGCCTCTTCCGGCTTCGCCGGCTCCGCCTCCGACGGCTCCCGCTCCGGAAGCTCCGCCGCCAGCGACGCCGCGGCCCGCACCAGCGGCAGCGCCAGCAGCGCCCCCGCCCCCTCGCCGACCTTCACGCCATGGTCGAGCAGCGGCTCGATGGCCATCCGGTCCAGCGCCTTGGCCTGGGCCGGCTCCCCGCTGCTCTGCCCGGCCAGCCACCAGTCCGGCGCCCGGAAGGCGACCCGCTGGGCGACCAGCGCACACGCCGCGGACACCACACCGTCCAGAATCACCGGCATCTTCCGCACCGCGCTCTGCAACAGGAACCCGGTCATGGCCGCGAGATCCGCCCCGCCCACGGTCGCGAGCAACTGCAACTGGTCGCCGAGCACCGGCCGGGCCCGCCGCAGGGCGTCCCGTACGGCCGCGCACTTGCGCATCCACGCCAGATCGTCGATCGCCCGCCCGCCCCGCCCGGTGACGACGGACGCGTCGGTCCCGCACAGCCCGGCGACGAGGACGGCCGCCGCCGTGGTCCCGCCGACGCTCACATCGCCGAGGACGACGAGGTCGGTTCCGGAGTCCGCCTCCTCGTCCGCGAGGGCGACACCCACCCGGAACGCGGCCTCCGCCTCCTCGGCCGTCAGCGCGTCCTCGACGTCGATACGCCCGGACCCTCGCCGCACCCGGTGCCGTACGACCTCGGCGGGCAGCGCGTCCGGGTCGCAGTCGAGCCCGAGGTCCACCACGCGTACGGGTACGTCGAGCTGCCGGGCGAGCACCGCCACCGGGCTGCTGCCGTCGAGGACGGCCCGCACCAGCCGGTCCGCGGTGCCCGCGGCCCGCGCGGAGACGCCGAGTTCGGCGATCCCGTGGTCGCCCGCGAACAGCACCACCCGGGCCCGGCCGATCGGCCGCACCGGCACGGCCGACTGCGCCGCCGCCAGCCACTCACCCAGTTCGTCGAGGCGGCCCAGCGCCCCGGGCGGCACGATCTGCCGCTCCCGCCGCGCCTCGGCGTCGCGGCGCACCCCACCGTCGGGGCGCTCGATCAGATCGGTGAAGTCGTCGAGATTAAGCGAGCTCATTCGCCGAACAGTACCGGCAGCGATCGAACACGACCGCGCCACACCGTGACCCCGCGACGTACGAACGTCCCACCGCGCCACCGCCATGTCATTGCACCCGGGACCACGCTCACGTACGTACCTTTTCGGAGCGAATGTCCGTGCGTCGTCGTCCCTGTCGCGTACGCGATCCCGTCGTTCCCAGGAGCCGCCATGCCCCCCACCCCGCGGCCGGAGCCCGGCCGACCCGCCACGGGAGCCGACCCCTTCCACGAACCGCGCCGGGACGACTGCCCCTGGTGCGGTTCACGGCAGTTGCGCACGCGGGTGCGTGCGCCGGAGGGGAGGCGGCGCACGCCGGGCACGTTCGTGGTGGACGAGTGCCGGGACTGCGCCCACGCCTTCCAGAACCCCCGGCCGACGGCGGACGGGCTGCTGCTCCGGTACCACCGGCACCCCGTCGAGGACGACGTCCGCGCGAACCTCGCCGGGCGACGGCGCCGCAGGCACCACCGGGGCGCCGCCCGCGCGCTGCTCCCGTACCCCGAACCGGAGAGCTGGCTGGACGTCGGCACCGGGTACGGCCACTTCCCGGAGACCGCGCGCGCGATCCACCCGTACACCTCCTTCGACGGCCTCGACCCGACCCGGCGCGTCGAACAGGCCTGGGAGGCCGGGCGCGTGGAGGAGGCGTACCAGGGCCTGCTCACCGACCCGGAGATCACCGCACGGCTGCGCGCCCGCTACGACGTGGTCAGCATGTTCCACCACCTCGAACACACCGCCGACCCCCGCGAGGAACTCCGCGCCGCCCACACCGTCCTGCGCCCCGGCGGCCACCTCCTCCTCGAAGTCCCGGACCCGGCCCGCCCGTTCGGCACGCTGCCCAGGGCGGACCGCCGCTACTGGAAGCCGCACGACCGCCCCCGCCCCCTCCACCTCATGCCCCTGCGCAACCTGCTCACCGAACTGCGGTCCCTGGGCTACGAGGTCCTCACCACCCGCCCCTGCACCCCTCTCCCGCCCCGCGCCCACCGCATCCTCGCGCGCCGCACCACACCACCGGCCGCCCCCCTCGGCCCTCACGCAGCCGGTGCCTCAACCCCGTAGGGACAAGGCCTGACCCGCCACCACCAGCAACACGTGCTCGCATTCCGCCGCGAAGGCCGCGTTGAGCCGTCCGAGTTCATCGCGGTAGCGGCGTCCGGAGGCGGTGGCGGGGACGATTCCGGAGCCGACCTCGTTGGAGACCGCGACCACCGTGCGGCGCGCGTGCCGTACGGCGCCGGTCAGCTCGGTGACACGCGCCCGGAGCGCGCGCTCCCCGCCGTCGGCCCACTCCGCGTCGTCCCACGCCCCCACCGAGTCCATCGCGTCCGTCAGCCACAGCGAGAGACAGTCGACGAGCAGCGGCGGCCCGTCGTCGTCCTTGAGCAACGGGACGAGGTCGCAGGTCTCGACCGTGTGCCAGGAGCCGGGACGCCGCTCACGGTGGGCGGTGACCCGCGCGGCCCACTCCCCGTCGCCGCTGCGCATCCCGCCGGTCGCCACGTACAGCACGTCCGGGAACCCCTCCAGCCGCCGCTCGGCCTCCACCGACTTCCCGGACCGCGCCCCGCCGAGCACCAGCGTGCGGCGCGGCACATCGGGCACGTCCTCGTAGGCGCCCACCGCCAGCGTCGTC
>NZ_LRTR01000417.1 GCF_001550375.1 Streptomyces europaeiscabiei
CCGCCAGCGTCGTCCCGTCCGGCACGGCGCGCGCGCCCGCCGCCGCGAGCCGGCGCGGCAACTCGCCGTCCGGGGGCACGTCGTGGTCGATGTGCACGGCGACGACATCGGTCGTCGGCCCGACGGCTCCCGCCCTCCGCAGCCGCGCCAGCGCGTCCGGCCGCCCCAGCACATCGGCGAGCACCATGTCGTACGGCTCCACCGAGTTCTCCTCCAGACCGGCGGGCGCACCGCGCGGCGGCAGGTACAGCAACCGCTGTCCGCCCGGCCCGGTCACCGCGTACCCCGTCCCCGGCGCGTCCAGGGCCAGCGCCCGCACCCGGTGCCCGGTCAGCAGCGCCAGCTCCCGCCCGTCCGGTACCCGCCCAGGCTGCGGCAGTCCCGCCGGCACCTCCACGGGGGGCCCGTCGTGCGGATGCGACAGCAGCACCTGCCGCACACCGGTCAGCGAATGCCCGGCGCGCGCGGCCGCGAAGGCGGCGCCCGGTGTGAGGTCGAGCAGCAGTGTGCCGTCCACGAGCAGCGCGGTCGCCCCGCGCGCGGCATCACCGAGCGCGGTCGCACACGCCGCGCACGGACAGTCGGGGCGGGGAAGCCCCGCGGGAGCGCCGGTGCCTAGCAAAGTCAGTTCCACGCCCCCGATTTTCGCGTGTCCCGATGAACACCCGCAGGTCTTGTGCGTCCGACTAGGCTCAGGGAGGAACCGGATCTTGCTCGGTGCTGCGTGTGCGGTGCCGGGCCGGTACTTACGGAGGCTCACATGGCGGCATGGACGTGGCGGTTCGAGAAGGCCGACGGGGCGGAGGTCCAGCCCGCGGTCCAGCCCGAGGAGTTCACGACCCAGGGGGACGCCGAGTCGTGGATCGGGGAACACTGGAAGGAGCTCCTGGAAGGCGGCGCCGAACAGGTCCGCCTCTTCGAGGACACGACGGAGATCTACGGCCCGATGAGCCTGAACGCCCAGGACGCGTAGCCGCTCCGCGGTGGGCGGGGCTCCCACACGGGGCTCCGCCCCGAATCCCGCGGGATGGGGTTCGTGGGCGGGTGCGGGTGAGTGGGGCTGGTCGCGAAGTTCCCCGCGCCCCTGAAAGCAGGGGCTGCGCCCCGTGCTTTGTCGGCCGAAAGGGCCGTGGGCCCTCAGGGGCGCGGGGAACTGCGCGACCGGCCCCCACCGAACCCGCACCTTGGGGGTCGAAGGGGCGCAGCCCCTGGGGACGGGACGGGTAGGGGCGGCGGGGGCGAGGAGAACTCAGCCGCGCACACCGCACAGGTGCAGCAACGCCGCGACCCGCCGATAGGGATCCGTCCGCCCCGCCCGCTCCTCCGCGGCGAGCAACGCGTCCAGATCCCCGTCACCAGGAACCCCCGCGTCGTCGGCCGCCAGATCCGTGAACACCCGCACCCCGTACCACGCGTGCAACGGCGCCCCGATCCCCCCGAGCGCGTCCGTCAGCGTCGCCAGCCGATCCGCCCGCACATCCAGCCCGAGCCGATTGCGGTACGCGGTGGTGTCGAAGGCGGCCAGCGCCCCCGCCCAGTCCCCGGCCAACCCCGCCCGCATCGCGAGCGCGTCGCCGTTCCGTACGAGCAGCGACAGCAGCCCCCCGGGCGCCAGCATCCGCGCCAGCCCCGCCAGCAGTGCGTCCGGCTCCTCGACGTACATCAGGACCCCATGACAGAGCACCACGTCGAAACTGCCCGGCAGGAAGTGCACGCCCGTGTCCCGGCCGTCGCCCTCGACGATCCGCACCCGGCCCCGGATGCCCTCGGGCTCGGCGGCGAGCGCCTCCCGGGCCACGGCGATCAGCTTCGCCTCCCGCTCGATCCCGGTCACCGCGTGTCCGGCCCGGGCCAGTCGCAGCGCCTGCGTGCCCTGCCCCATGCCCACGTCGAGCACCCGCAGCCGCTGCCCGACCGGGAAGCGGGCGACTATCTGCTCGTCGACCTGGCGGGAGACCAGCTCCTGTCGTACGACCTCACGCAGTGTGCCCAGCCGGTTCAGCCAGGCCTGCGCGGCACCTCCGGAGAATGCGGTCGTGCTCAGGGCCGCTCTCCGCGCTTGACCTGCGGCTTCGGCAGCCGGAGGCGACGCATCTGGAGCGTGCGCATCAGGGCGTAGGCCACGGCGCCCTTCTTGTTCGCGTCGGGGAAGCGCGCGGCAAGCTGCTTCTTCAGACGGAACCCGAGGCTGATCGAGTCGACCACGATCAGAACGATCACGAACAGCCACAGCAGCAGCGCGACGTTCTGCAGCGACGCCACCTGCACCATGCTCAGCACGAGGATGAGCACGGCCAGCGGCAGGAAGAACTCGGCGATGTGGAAGCGCGAGTCCACGAAGTCACGGGCGAACCTGCGCACCGGACCCTTGTCCCGGGCGGGCAGATAGCGCTCGTCGCCGGTGGCCAGCGCCTGACGCTGCTTCTCCATGGCGGAGCGGCGCTCGTCGCGGGAGCGCTTGGCGGCCTCCTTGCGCGTCGTCGGCGTATTGGCGACGCTTCGACGCTGGCCTTGGGCCACACTCCGCTTGGGAGTGGGCCGCCCCTTGGGGGCCTGCGGGTGACGGGTCTGCTGGGAGTCGGTCACCGCCGCCTTGTCGGCGGCCGATTCCTTCTCGCTCTTGGCGCGGCTACGGAACACAAAACCCAAGGGTACGGGGTGCCGGGGCATGGACCCCAGCCGAGTGGGGAACGATCCGGCAACACCCGGCGTCCGTACTGAAGACAGAGGTGGGGCGAAAGTGGCCGGGGCAACCCGGAATCCCGGGAAAAAGGGGGAGTGCGGTGACGGTTCGTCCGTAGGGGGTCCGGGATGTTCCGGGGAGCGGCCCGTACGCAACCCCGGGAGACATCTACTCCCTACGCCGGAGCGGTGCCGTACACAGTCGTCCTTGGGGATGAGCGCATCCGTCCCCGAACAGTGCGGTAATAGAAGCAGGGCCCGTACTGTGGGTTCTGTCGCAGACCTGTGAGCTGGAGTTCCGTCAGAAGGGGGCGCGCGAAGCCCATGAGCGGTGTCATGAAGCGTATGGGGATGATCTTCCGCGCGAAGGCGAACAAGGCCCTTGACCGGGCCGAGGACCCGCGCGAGACCCTTGATTACTCGTACCAGAAACAGCTGGAGCTGCTCCAGAAGGTGCGCCGAGGCGTGGCCGACGTGGCCACGTCCCGCAAGCGCCTGGAGCTCCAGCTCAACCAGCTCCAGTCCCAGTCCTCGAAGCTGGAGGACCAGGGCCGCAAGGCCCTCGCGCTGGGCCGCGAGGACCTGGCCCGCGAGGCGCTCTCGCGCCGCGCCGCGCTCCAGCAGCAGGTGACGGACCTGGAGACGCAGCACTCCACCCTCCAGGGCGAGGAGGAGAAGCTCACCCTCGCCGCGCAGCGCCTGCAGGCCAAGGTCGACGCCTTCCGTACGAAGAAGGAGACGATCAAGGCCACGTACACCGCCGCCCAGGCCCAGACCCGGATCGGCGAGGCGTTCTCCGGCATCTCCGAGGAGATGGGCGACGTCGGCCTCGCCATACAGCGCGCCGAGGACAAGACGGCGCAGCTCCAGGCCCGCGCCGGCGCCATCGACGAGCTGCTCGCCTCCGGTGCCCTCGACGACTCCTCCGGCCTGCACAAGGACGACATCCAGACCGAGCTGGACCGCCTCTCCGGTGGTACGGACGTCGAGCTGGAGCTCCAGCGCATGAAGGCGGAGCTGGCGGGCGGTCCGTCCGCGCAGCAGCAGGCCATCGAGGGCGGCACGGGCCAGTCGGCCCCGCAGCAGCAGTCCCAGCGGCAGGACACCCCGCGCTTCGACAAGCCGTAGGGCGGCAGTGGAGCGGTGAACACGTGCCATCGGGTAGACACATCGCGTACGCACATCGGGTCCCACGCCTGAGGAGGGCGACATGATCGTACGGATCATGGGGGAGGGGCAGGTGAGGCTGGACGACGTCCACTTCACCGAGTTGAACAAGCTGGACGACGTGCTCCTGGCGGAAATGGAGGTCGGCGACGGCCCAGGCTTCCGCCGCACCCTCCACGCCCTCCTGGACAAGGTCCGAGAACTGGGCACGTCCCTGCCCGACGACTCCCTGGAGCCGTCGGAACTGATCCTCCCGGCGCCGGACGCGACGCTGGAGGAGGTCAGGGAGATGCTGAGCGACGACGGCCTCATCCCGGGGTGACCGCACCGACGCGGGGGACCGGCCCGAAGGGCTGTCCAGGGGAGCGGGGCTGTGTCGATCAGCGGCTCCGCCGCGGGGCGCGGCCGGCCCCCACCCACCCGAACCCGAACAGTCCGCCGTCTCTCGCATCGCGCGCCGGGGCCTGGCTGACGGCGCATCCCACCGCGCTGGACGCGGCCCTCGCCCTCGGCGTCCTCGTCGCGATGGTCGCGGGCGCCTTCGTCGACCCCCACGCCCAGGACGGTGACAAGTGGGGTGCCCGCACCCCCGACGGCCTCAGCATCGCGCTGATGGTGCCGGCCGCCGCCGTCCTGATCGCCCGCCGCCGCGCCCCCCTGGCCGTGCTGGCCGCGACCTGCGCCCTCACCCTCGCCGAACTGGTGACCGGTGACCCCCGGGCCCCCGTCGCGATGTCCGTCGTCGTCGCCCTGTACGCCGTCGCCTCCACCACCGACCGCACCACCACCTGGCGTGCCGGCCTGCTCACGATGACCGTGCTCACCGGTACGGCCATGCTCGTCGGCCCCTTGCCCTGGTACGACCAGGAGAACCTCGGCATCTTCGCCTGGACCGGCATGGCCGCCGCGGCCGGGGACGCCGTACGCAGCCGCCGCGACTTCGTGCACGCCATCCGGGAACGCGCCGAGCGGGCCGAGCGCACTCGCGAGGAGGAGGCGCGCCGCCGGGTCGCCGAGGAGCGCCTGCGGATCGCCCGTGACCTGCACGACGTCGTCGCCCACCACATCGCCCTGGTCAATGTGCAGGCCGGAGTCGCCGCGCACGTCATGGACAAGCGGCCCGACCAGGCCAAGGAGGCCCTCGCCCACGTCCGCGAGGCCAGCCGCTCCGCGCTGGGCGAACTCCGCGCCACCGTCGGTCTGCTCCGTCAGTCCGGCGACCCCGAGGCCCCCACCGAACCCTCCCCCGGCCTGGTACGGCTCGACGAGCTCGTCGGCACCTTCCACAACGCGGGCCTGGCGGTCGAAGTGGCCCGCGCCGACCAGGGGGTGAGCCTCCCGGCCGCCGTCGACCTCGCCGCGTACCGCGTCATCCAGGAAGCCCTCACCAATGTGCAGAAACACGCGGGGCAGGAGGCGAAGGCCGAGGTCAGCGTCGTACGCGTCGGCCCGAACATGGAGATCACCGTCCTCGACAACGGCACCGGGCAGGCGAGGACGGACGGCGAGGGCGAGGAGGCCGACGGCGGCGGGCACGGACTCCTCGGCATGCGCGAACGCGTCGCCGCGATCGGCGGCACCCTCACCACCGGCCCCCGCTACGGCGGCGGCTTCCGCGTCCATGCGATCCTGCCGCTCAAGACCCGAACGACCGCCGCGGACGCCGTACGACCGTGACCAGTGCCCCGGGGGACCCCGCATGACGATCCGTGTCCTGCTCGCCGACGACCAGGCCCTGCTGCGCAGCGCCTTCCGGGTGCTCGTCGACTCGGAGCCGGACATGGAGGTCGTGGGGGAGGCGTCGGACGGGGCGGAGGCGGTGCGGCTCGCGAAGGAGGAGCGGGCCGACGTCGTACTGATGGACATCCGGATGCCGGGCACGGACGGGCTCGCCGCCACCCGCCTGATCAGCGCCGATCCGACGCTCGCCCACGTCCGCGTCGTCATCCTCACCACCTTCGAGGTCGACGACTACGTCGTGCGGTCGCTGCGCGCCGGTGCCTCCGGGTTCCTCGGCAAGGGCGCCGAGCCGGAGGAACTGCTGAACGCGATCCGCGTGGCCGCAGGCGGCGAGGCGCTGCTGTCGCCCACCGCGACCAAGGGCCTGATCGCCCGTTTCCTCGCCCAGCCGGACGACTCGGCCGACGGCGACGGCGCCGCCGCCCGCTCCGAGCGGCTCGCCACGCTGACCAGCCGCGAGCGCGAGGTGCTCGGGCTGGTCGCGGGCGGGCTTTCCAACGACGAGATCGCCGAGCGTCTGGAGGTCAGCCCGCTGACCGTGAAGACACACGTCAACCGGGCCATGGCCAAGCTCGGCGCCCGGGACCGGGCTCAACTGGTGGTCTTCGCTTACGAATCGGGGCTGGTACGCCCACGGGTGGACTGAGAGCCGCCCGGGACTACTCCACTCGGAGTATGCGCGCTACAAGGAAATGGCCCTGGGGGGCGAGGGAAGAGAGATCCCCATGGCCCAGGGTATGAGGTGAGCGCTCACACATGCTTCACACAGGCGACACATGGGGCACCCATGCCACATGTGGCACATGGGCGTTCGTCCTCCGCTCACGCCACAGAAGAGAGACCCTGACCCATGTCCTGGCTGTCTCGGTTCAGCCTCGCACAACGGGCCCTCGTCGGTCTGATGTCGATCATCGCGCTCGTCTTCGGGGCGATCGCGATACCCCAGCTCAAGCAGCAGCTGCTGCCCACCATCGAACTGCCCATGGTGTCCGTGCTCGCGCCCTACCAGGGCGCGTCCCCGGACGTGGTCGAGAAGCAGGTCGTCGAGCCCATCGAGGACAGCCTCGAAAGCGTCGACGGCATCACGGGCGTCACCTCCACCGCCAGCGAGGGCAACGCCCTGATCATGGCGTCCTTCGACTACGGACCCGGTACCGACCAGCTCGTCGCCGACGTCCAGCAGGCCGTCAACCGGGTCCGGGCACAGCTGCCGGACGACGTGGACCCGCAGGTGATCGCGGGCTCGACGGACGACATGCCGACCGTCGTCCTCGCCGTCTCCGCCGACCAGGACCAGCAGGCCCTCGCGGACCAGCTCGACCGGACCGTCGTGCCGACCCTCGAAGGCATCGACGGCGTCGGCCAGGTCACCATCGACGGCGTACGGGACGTCCAGGTCACCGTCACCCCCGACGACGCGAAGCTGGCGAAGGCGGGCCTGAGCACGATGGCCCTCTCCCAGGCACTCCAGGCCGGCGGCGTCACCGTCCCCGCGGGCTCCTTCGACGAGGACGGCGCCAACCGCACCGTCCAGGTCGGCGGCGGCTACACCTCCCTGGAGCAGATCGAGAACCTGATGGTGCGCGGCGAGGGCGCGAAGAAGCCCGTACGTCTCGCGGACGTGGCCGCCGTCAAGGAGGAGCGGGCCAGGGCCGACTCCATCACCCGCACGAACGGCGAGCCCAGCCTCGCGGTCATGGTCACCATGGACCGGGGTGGCAGCGCGGTCGCCATCTCGGAGGCCGTCGAGGACGAACTGCCGGCCATGCGCCGGGACCTGGGCTCCGGCGCCACCGTCACCGTGGTCAGCGACCAGGGCCCGGCGGTCTCCAAGTCCATCGACGGCCTGACCACCGAGGGCGCCCTCGGCCTGGTCTTCGCGGTCCTGGTCATCCTGGTCTTCCTGGCGTCGATCCGCTCGACCCTCGTCACCGCGGTCTCCATCCCGCTGTCGGTGGTCCTGGCGCTGATCGTCCTGTGGACCCGCGACCTCTCCCTCAACATGCTGACGCTCGGCGCGCTGACCATCGCCATCGGCCGGGTCGTCGACGACTCGATCGTCGTCCTGGAGAACATCAAGCGTCACCTCGGCTACGGCGAGGAGCGCGAGGAGGCGATCCTCAAGGCGGTCCGTGAGGTCGCCGGCGCGGTCACGTCCTCCACCCTGACGACCGTCGCGGTCTTCCTCCCGATCGGCCTGACCGGCGGCATGGTGGGCGAGCTGTTCGGCAGCTTCTCGCTGACCGTGACGGCGGCCCTCCTGGCCTCCCTCGTGGTCTCGCTGACCGTGGTCCCGGTGCTCTCGTACTGGTTCCTGCGCGCCCCGAAGGGCACGCCCGAGGACGCCGAGGAAGCACGCCGGAAGGCGGAGGAGAAGGAGGCGAAGAGCCGCCTCCAGCGCTTCTACGTCCCCGTCCTGCGCTTCGCCACCCGCCGCCGCCTGACCAGCGTGGCCATCGCGGCCGTCGTGCTGATCGGCACGTTCGGCATGACCCCGCTGCTGAAGACGAACTTCTTCGACCCGGGCGACCAGAGGGTCCTCAGCCTCAAGCAGGAGCTGAAGCCCGGCACCAGCCTCGCGGCGACCGACGAGCAGACCACGAAGGTCGAGAAGCTGCTCGCCGGCACCAAGGGCGTCAAGGACTACCAGGTCACCATCGGCTCCTCCGGCTTCATGGCCGCGTTCGGCGGTGGCACCGACTCCAACCAGGCCTCGTACAGCGTCATGCTGGACGACTCGGCCACCGCCGCGGACGTCCAGGACACGATCGAGAAGGGCCTCGCCGGGCTCTCCGGGATCGGTACGACGACCGTCGCGGTCGGCGACGCCTTCGGCAGCCAGGACCTGAGCGTGGTCGTGAAGGCCGCCGACGCCGACGTCCTGCGCAAGGCAGCCGAGCAGGTCCGCGACGCGGTCTCGACCATGGACAACGTCACGGACGTCACCAGCGACCTCGCCACGAGCGTGCCCCGTATCTCGGTCAGGGCCACCGACAAGGCGGCCGCGGCCGGCTTCGACGACCAGACCCTCGGCGCGGCCGTCTCCCAGGCCGTACGCGGTACGACCAGCGGCCGGGCCATCCTCGGCGAGACCGAGCGGGACGTCGTCATCAAGTCGGCGAAGCCCGCCGAGACGCTCCAGGAGCTGCGGGACCTGCGGCTGGGCGCGGTGAAGCTCAGCGACATCGCCAGCGTCGAGCTGGTGGACGGCCCGGTCTCCATGACCCGGATCGACGGCCAGCGTGCCGCGACGATCACGGCGAAGCCCAAGGGTGACAACACCGGCGCGGTCAGCACCGACCTCACCGCCAAGCTGGACGCCATCGACCTCCCCGAGGGCGTCACGGCTGCCATCGGCGGTGTCTCCGAGGACCAGGACGATGCCTTCGCCTCCCTCGGCCTCGCGATGCTCGCGGCGATCGCGATCGTCTTCATGCTGCTGGTCGCGACCTTCCGGTCCCTGATCCAGCCGCTGATCCTGCTGGTCTCGATCCCGTTCGCGGCCACCGGCGCGATCGGCCTGCTCATCATCACCGGTACGCCCATGGGTGTCCCCGCGATGATCGGCATGCTGATGCTGATCGGCATCGTGGTGACGAACGCGATCGTGCTGATCGACCTGATCAACCAGTACCGCCGCCAGGGCTACGGCACGGTGGAGGCGGTCATCGAGGGCGGACGCCACCGTCTGCGGCCCATCCTGATGACGGCGCTGGCGACGATCTTCGCGTTGCTGCCCATGGCCCTCGGCATCACGGGCGAGGGCGGCTTCATCGCCCAGCCCCTGGCCGTGGTCGTCATCGGCGGCCTGATCACCTCGACGCTCCTGACCCTCCTCCTGGTCCCGACCCTCTACACGATGGTCGAGATCCGCAAGGAACGACGGGCGAAGAAGAAGGCCCTGAAGCGCTCGGGCGCCTCGTCCGAACCGACGGAGTCGACGTCGGCGGCGACGTCGGGGTCCGAGTCGGAGGAGCCGGAGCCCGCCGGGGTCTGACGCCCCCGAGGCCCGGAGCGGCCGGGTCCCGAACCATGAGCGTTCGGGACCCGGCCGTCCGCGTACCGGCATTACGTATCCTGTGCCTCGAACTGCTTCACGGGGGAGGGATCCGGGCGTGGCGCTGCACAGCGACGATCCCCGATCGGTCGGCGGGTACAAGGTGGTCGACCGGCTCGGAAACGGCGGCATGGGCGTCGTCTACCGGGCTCGGGCACGCTCCGGCCGCGAGGTCGCCGTGAAGGTGGTGCACGCCCAGTACGCGCAGGACCCCGTCTTCCGCACCCGCTTCCGGCAGGAGATCGAGGCCGTCCGCAAGGTCAGCGGTGCCTTCACCGCGGCTGTCGTGGACGCCGACCCGGAGGCGGAACG
Organism: Streptomyces europaeiscabiei; assembly: GCF_001550375.1. GTDB lineage: Bacteria > Actinomycetota > Actinomycetes > Streptomycetales > Streptomycetaceae > Streptomyces > Streptomyces europaeiscabiei. The sequence continues at coordinate 9,959 of NZ_LRTR01000417.1, forward strand.
CCCCTGGATGGCGACCCAGTACGTGCCCGGGCGCTCGCTCGCCCAGCGGATCCGCGACCGGGGCCCGCTCCCCGACACCGAGCTGCGCCCCCTGGCCCTGGGACTCGTCGAGGCGCTGCGGGAGATCCACCGGGCCGGTGTGGTGCACCGGGACCTGAAGCCGGCCAACGTCCTGATGGCGCAGGACGGCCCCCGCGTCATCGACTTCGGCATCTCCCGCGCGACGGAGAACCTCAACCTGACCGAGACCGGACAGATGATCGGCACCCCGCCGTTCATGTCCCCGGAACAGCTCACCGACGCCCGCACGGCCGGCCCGGCCTCGGACGTCTTCTCGCTCGGGACCCTCCTGGTGTACGCCGTCACCGGGCGGGGCCCCTTCGACGCGGACAGCCCCTATCTGACGGCCTACCGGGTGATCCACGACGAACCGGTGCTGGACGGGGTGGACGGGCCGCTGCGCGGCGTCCTGGAACGCTGTCTGGCCAAGGAGGCCGCCGACCGTCCCGGACTCGTCGAACTGGCACAGGAGTTCGCGACCGCCCTGCCGGAGCCCGATCCGGGCGACCTGCCGGTGGTGACGCTGCGCGCGGACACGGAGGACGTCGCGACGGAGCCCCGCACGGGCCCCGGGACGGGTACCCGGCCCGCCCGCCGACGCCGTGTCCGGCCCCTGCTCGCCGCGACCGGCACCGTGGGCGCGCTGGTCCTCGGGCTGACGGCCTATCTGCTGGGACCGGGCGGCGTGCGGACGACCGACACGGCGACACCCGCGCCGACCTCGACCTCCCGCTGGACGGCGCCGCCCAGCGGCTGGAAGCCCTGGCAGACGACGGTGTTCGCGAAGGCGTCGGCCGGTACCCGCGAGCCGCTGCCCTCGAAGGACGGCGGCGCCGGCGGCGCCCCCTCCTGCCAGGTGCACGGGAACGCCGTCTACTGCGGGGGCGATGGAGTCCTCCCCATCCGCGTCGACGGCAGGACCGGAAAGACGGTCTGGCGGGCCGACCTCGTACCGGCCACCCACGAGCGCGATCGGTACTACGCCTCGGTCGTCGGTGTCCGGGACGGCACCGTCCTCGTGCAGCAGACCGTCTTCAGCGGCGAACCCGTGGTGGATCCGGTCGATCTCGTCGCACTCGACGCGGACACCGGGGAGCAGTTGTGGACCCGTCGGGTGGACATCACCGAGATCGCCCCGGCGCTGACCGGCGACCTCGTCCTCACCCCCGAACCCGACGGCGTGACGGTCACGGCCCGTTCACCGCGCACGGGCGCCGAGCGCTGGTCCCTGCGGATGCCCGTCGGCCACCACTGCACGTTCACCACCGCCGGGGCGGGCACGTACGCGCACTGCCGGCCGGTGACCCGGGACGCCAAGGCGGCGAATTCGGAATCCCGGGTCCTGGTCGTGGACCGCGCCGACGGCTCGGCCAGGACCGTGAAGGTGCCGCTGAACAGCGTCCTCCTCGGCGCGAAGCAGGGAGACCTGGTCCTGGTCGCGGACAGCACCGAATACACCGACGCGACCCGTGGCGGCGACCCGACGTACGACACGATCCTGCTCCTGGACCTGGAGGCCGGGACCCGAGTGATGACGAAGCCGGGCGAGAACGGGCGGGGCCGGGCGGCCCTGACGGGCGGGGTGCTGGTGTTCACCCGGTCCGGCGGCCAGGTGACCGCCGTGTCACCGCACACGGGCGAGCTGCTGTGGCGGACCAGGACCAGTCTGGAACGGCCGGGCGAGCCCGGGTACGACGCCGTGACGGGCACCGTCTACCTGGCCAGCGCCACCGGCAGGGTCGCGGCGCTCGACAGGCTCAAGGGCACCCTGCTGTGGGAGACGCTGCCCCGTGCCACGCCGACCTGGTCCGTCCAGGGCGGCGCTCCCTGGGCGCTGCCCCACGAGGGAGCGCTGTTCGTGGCCGTCTCCGACGGCACCCTCTTCTCCCTCGACCCCGCCCACCCCGACCGGGAGCCCGTGTCGGGGTGAGCCCGCTCCGCTCCGCTACGCGGGCCAGGGGCTACGGCAGCGCCAGCATCCGCTCCAGCGCCAGCTTCGCGAACGTCTCCGTCTCCTTGTCGACCTCGATGCGGTTGACGAGGGTGCCCTCGGCGAGGGACTCCAGGGTCCACACGAGGTGGGGCAGGTCGATGCGGTTCATGGTGGAGCAGAAGCAGACCGCGCGGTCGAGGAAGACGACCTCCTTGCCCTCGGGCGCGAAACGGTTCGCCAGCCGCCGTACGAGGTTCAGCTCGGTGCCGATGGCCCACTTGGAACCGGCGGGCGCGGCCTCCAGCGCCTTGATGATGTACTCGGTCGACCCGACGTAGTCCGCCGCCGCCACGACCTCGTGCTTGCACTCGGGGTGGACGAGGACGTTCACGCCCGGAATCCGCTCCCGTACGTCGTTCACGGACTGCACGCTGAAGCGGCCGTGCACCGAGCAGTGCCCCCGCCACAGGATCATCTTCGCGGCCCGCAGCTGCTCGACGGTGAGACCGCCGTTCGGCTTGTGCGGGTTGTAGAGGACACAGTCGTCGAGCGACATCCCCATGTCCCGCACGGCGGTGTTGCGCCCCAGGTGCTGGTCCGGCAGGAACAGGACCTTCTCACCCTGCTCGAAGGCCCAGTCCAGCGCCCGCTTCGCGTTCGAGGAGGTGCAGATCGTGCCGCCGTGCTTGCCGGTGAAGGCCTTGATGTCGGCGGAGGAGTTCATGTACGACACGGGCACGACCTGCTCGGCTATGCCCGCCTCGGTCAGCACGTCCCAGCACTCGGCGACCTGCTCGGCGGTGGCCATGTCGGCCATGGAGCAGCCGGCGGCCAGGTCCGGCAGGACGACCTTCTGCTCGTCGCCGGTGAGGATGTCCGCCGACTCGGCCATGAAGTGCACACCGCAGAACACGATGTACTCGGCCTCGGGCCGCGCCGCCGCGTCCCGGGCCAGCTTGAAGGAGTCACCCGTGACGTCCGCGAACTGGATGACCTCGTCGCGCTGGTAGTGGTGGCCCAGCACGAAGACCTTGTCCCCGAGCTTCTCCTTGGCCGCGCGGGCGCGCTCCACCAGGTCGGGGTCGGACGGTGAGGGGAGGTCACCCGGACACTCGACACCCCGCTCGCTCCTCGGGTCGGCCTCGCGGCCGAGCAGCAGCAGGGCGAGGGGCGTCGGCTGTACGTCGAGCTCCTGGGTCTGGGCGGTGGTCACGACACGCACCCTTTCTGTTCTGCGGCTCGCCGTCCGGGTGAGGGTCGGCGGGACATCCGGGCTATCCTTTTCGTCGAATTGACGCTATCTATCATAACCGCTTCATGTCACTTTGACGATGCCCATATTGTCGATGTGACATGAATCCCGGCGGGCGGACCGGAGGGCTCGGCCGCTGTGCGTCGCGTGGGGTTGTCCACAGCCCGGCGCGACCCGGTGCCCATGCCGCGGGCCATGTGCGAGCATGAAGAGAGACGCGAGGGGAAATCCGCGCGGCCCGGAATGAATCCGGGGCTCCGGCGGTTGCACCCGTCGGCAAGCAGTCTCCGTACAACCCGGGAGAGATGTAGATGTCCGTATCGGACGAGACCGGCACCGTCACCGACGGCATCATCGTGACCGACGCCGCCGCGGAAAAGGTCAGGACCCTGCTCGACCAGGAAGGCCGTGACGATCTGGCGCTCCGCGTCGCCGTTCAGCCCGGCGGCTGCTCCGGCCTGCGTTACCAGCTCTTCTTCGACGAACGCTCGCTCGACGGCGACGTCGTGAAGGACTTCGACGGCGTGAAGGTCATCACCGACCGCATGAGCGCCCCGTACCTGGGCGGCGCCACCATCGACTTCGTCGACACCATCGAGAAGCAGGGCTTCACCATCGACAACCCGAACGCGACGGGCTCCTGCGCCTGCGGCGACTCCTTCAGCTGAGTCCCCGCCCGCGCGACAGCGGTACGCGTACGGCCGACAGCGGTCCCATACGGCCCACAGCGGTACGCGTACGGCCCGTCGCCCGTACGCGTACGGGCGACGCGTAGGTACGACGAAGGCGGCGTCCCCCTCCAACGGGGACGCCGCCTTCGTGTGTCCGGCCGGCCGCCGCCTGCCGCGACGGCGCCTACCGCGGCTCCAGCTCCGCGATCCCGCCCTTCGGGATCGCCGTGCCGTCCGAGCCGACCACCTTCCGGTCGCCGAGCGGCTCGTCCAGCCGCACCGTTCGCTCCAAAGCCTTGGCGATCATGATGCAGGCCTTGCCCTCCTGCGGGGTGTCGGTCACGGTGACCGTGACCTCGCCCGACTTCTCGCTCACCGAGGCCGAGTATTCGCTGCACACCCCGCCCCAGAAGGCCACGGTCAGCTCGTCGCCGTCGACCGTGTAGCCCTGGATCCGTACATCGCGCGAGGACGGTCCGGTGGACGGTGTGTCACCCGGCTCGCCGGGCTTCTCGGTCGGCTCCGAGGGGGGCTCGGGGGTGGCCAGGTACTTCGGGTCGATCGCCGGATGCGTCACCGTGTAGGTGTCCCCGGCCCCCGTCGGCCGCACCTCGAACATCCAGGACGGCACCAGCGCCGGTCGGCCGTCGACATGGTGCGAGGCGAGCCCGAACACCGCCTTCTCGACAGCGACCGTCTCCGGCTTCGGCTTCGGCAGCCCGGTCACCCCTTCGCACGGCGTCTCGTCCGCCGCGACCGTCCCGCTCTCGGCGACCGCCCCGTTCTCACCCTCCAGCGGTCCGGGACCGGCGCAGTCGCCGATGCCGCCGCCCTCGGTGCCGACGCCCTGCCCAGAGCCGTTCATCAGCTCCAGCGCCCGTTCCGCGTCCACGACGGGATACGTGTCGCTCTTCACCGGCGACTTCACGTTGCCGCTGCCGCCGCTCACCTGGCCGTCGGCGCCGATCTGGAGGCCGGTCGACCAGCCGTACGTGGGTAGCCCACCGACCTCGGGGTCGGCGTTCACCACCCGTACGGCGCCCATGAGCTGGGTGGCGTCGACCTTCGCGTCGTCCTGGCCGACGGCCTTGAGGACCGGTGCCGCCGCCTTCCTGGCCGCCGCCTCGCTCACCGGGTCGCCGCCCTCGGCGGCGCCGGACGTGCAGACGTCGACCTTCTGGCAGTTGTCGGTGCCCGGCGTGTACCGGTTGAACGTCCACGTCCCCGGTGCCTGCCTGTTCACGTGGAGCACCGGCCCCGAACCGTCCCCGGCCGCACCCACCTGCCAGGACTCGCCCTCGGCCGTCGGCCTGCCCTCCACCCCGAGCGCCTTCGCCAGCCGCGCCACCTCGGCGGCCGTCACCTCGCCCTCGGCCGAGTACACCGGTGCAGAGCCGGGGCCGTCGGGCAGGTCGTCGCCCGCGCGATAGGTCACCCCGTTGGGGTTGGGCTCACCGGGCGCGATGCCGTTCGAACCGCCGTCGGTGTAGCCGTCGAGCGTGAGCGGCGGGGGAGTGCCGTCACCGCCGGGCGCGCCGGAGCCCTTCCCGTCGCCCCCGGACCCGCCGGAAGCGGTGGTGGCGAGGAACGCCCCACCACCGCCGACCAGCAGCACCGCGGCGGCCAGCGACGCCACGACCACCCGGGAACGCCGCCCACGAGGCTGCTCGGCACCGCCGACGTCCACGACATGACCGCCGTCGCCGCCATCGCCGTCACCCGGACCGCCGTCGCTGTCAGCGGCGGCTACGTCACGGTCGTCCACGCCACTCTCCGGAGCCGGAACCTCAGCCGCAGCCGGAACCTCAGCCGGGGCCGGGGACGAATCCGGGGTCGGGGACGAATCCGGGGTCGGGGACGAAGGCTCATCGGCCCGGTCGGCCCCGTCGGCCTCGGTGACGTCATCCCCGGCAGCCCTGATCTCCTCGGTGGCGTCGGGCTCGGGGCCCTCGTCCGGGTTCTCGGGGTTGTCGGGTCGCTCGGAGTTCACCGCATTGCTCCTTCGGCAGGTCGTACACCGCATCCCCTATACGGGGGACAGCGATGGGACGCGGCGGAGGAGCCGACGGTTCCCTCAGTCGCCGTACTCCGGCATCGCGTCCACCAGTCGCGCGGACGTCGCCGGCACCGTCACCCCGTGAATGAGCGAAGGGGACACCGGAGCCGTAATGACCTTCGCGGGGGCCGCCCAGTGCGGAGCCATCCGGGCGCAGTCGCCGCGCAGCGCCGCGAGGCCGCCGTCCGGGTCGAACGGAACGGTGCCGTGGATCTTGGGGTTCGTCATACCGGCACCGTACGCACCACGGACCCCGCGAAGAAAGACCTACTATCGGGTAGTTTTGCCTGCTTCAGAGCAGGTGGACGACCCGATAGCGTGAACTGTCAATCCCCTCTTCCTTCGCAGGAGCGTGTCCTCGCCGTGCGTATCGCAGTCTCCGGCTCCATCGCCACCGACCATCTGATGACCTTCCCGGGCCGCTTCGCCGACCAACTCGTCGCGGACCAGCTGCACACGGTCTCCCTCTCTTTCCTCGTCGACCAGCTCGACGTACGCCGGGGCGGTGTCGGCGCGAACATCGCGTTCGGCATGGGACAGCTCGGCACGCGCCCGATCCTGGTCGGCGCGGCGGGCTCGGACTTCGACGAGTACCGCGCGTGGCTCGACCGGCACGGTGTGGACACCGCCTCCGTGCGCATCTCCGAGACGCTGCACACGGCCCGTTTCGTGTGCACCACGGACGCCGACCACAACCAGATCGGCTCCTTCTACACGGGCGCGATGAGCGAGGCCCGCCTCATCGAGCTGAAGACCGTCGCCGACCGCGTCGGCGGCCTCGACCTCGTCCTCATCGGCGCGGACGACCCGGAGGCGATGCTCCGCCACACGGAGGAGTGCCGCTCCCGGAACATTCCGTTCGCCGCGGACTTCTCCCAGCAGATCGCCCGTATGAACGGCGACGAGATCCGGATACTGCTGGACGGCGCCACGTACCTCTTCTCCAACGAGTACGAGAAGGGCCTCATCGAGTCCAAGACCGGCTGGTCGGACGCGGAGATCCTCGCCAAGGTCGGCCACCGGGTGACCACGCTCGGCGCGCAGGGCGTACGCGTCGAGCGCGCCGGCCACGACCCGATCGAGGTCGGCTGCCCGGAGGAGGAGCGCAAGGCCGAGCCCACGGGTGTCGGCGACGCGTTCCGCGCGGGGTTCCTCTCGGGGCTGGCCTGGGGGGTCTCGCTGGAGCGGGCGGCCCAGGTCGGCTGCATGCTGGCCACGCTGGTCATCGAGACGGTGGGTACGCAGGAGTACCGGTTGCGCCGGGCGAACTTCATGGACCGGTTCACCAAGGCGTACGGGGACGAGGCCGCGGAAGAGGTTCGCGCGCACCTCGGCTGAGAGTTCGTCCCGGCCGGTCGCGCGGTACCCCGCGCCCCTTGCGAGCAAGGGGCGCGGGGTACCCGCTAACTCAGCCTTCGCACCACGTACGCCGCACCCCGCTCCGCCGGCTCCTCGCCCACGTACTCCTGCTCACGCATCTCGCACCACGCCGGGATGTCCAGGCGGGCCGCCTCGTCGTCGGAGAGGACGCGGACCGTGCCGCCGACCGGGACGTCGCCGATCACCTTCGCCAGCTCGATGACGGGGATGGGGCAGCGCTTGCCGAGGGCGTCCACGACGAGGACGTCCTCATGCACGACGGTCGCGGGGGCCGGAGCCCCCAGCTTCTCCCGCACCGCCGCGACCGCCCCCGGCAGCACCGACAGGAACCGCTCGACGTCCTCCGCCGCCGCCCCCGTCGGCAGGGACACCCGTACGTTCCCCTCGCTCAGCACCCCCATGGCCCGCAGCACATGGCTGGGCGTCAGCGTGCTGCTCGTGCAGGAGGAGCCGGAGGAGACGGAGAAGCCCTCGCGGTCCAGTTCGTGGAGCAGTGTCTCTCCGTCGACATAGAGACAGGAGAAGGTGACCACCCCGGGCAGCCGGCGCTCCGGGTCGCCCACCACCTCCACATCGGGCACCAGCGACGGCACCCGCGCCCGGATCCGCTCCGTCAACTCCCGCAGCCGTACGGCCTCCGCGTCCGCCTCCGCCCGTACGGCCCGCAGCGAGGCGGCGGCCGCCACGATCGCCGGGATGTTCTCGAACCCGGCGGCCCGCCCCGACTCGCGCTCGTCGGCGGGCCCTTGCGCCGCGAACCGCACACCCTTGCGTACGACGAGGAGTCCGACCCCGGACGGACCACCCCATTTATGGGCACTGGCGGTCAGCACCGACCAGCCCCCCTTCACCCGCCCCCACCCGAGCGACTGTGCCGCGTCCACCAGCAGCGGCACCCCGGCCGCCCGGCACACCGCCGCGACCTCGGCCACCGGCTGCTCCGTGCCCACCTCGTGGTTGGCCGACTGCAGACACGCGAGCGCGGTGTCCTCCCGCAGGGCCTCGGCGTACGAGGACGCGGCCACCGACCCGGTACGGTCCACCGCCACCTGGGTGACCGCGCCACCGTCGGCCTCATGCGTCTCCGCCGCGTGCAGCACCGAAGAGTGTTCGACCGCCGACACGATCAGGTGACGCCCCACCCGCCGCCGCCCCGCCGACACGCCCGCGATCCCGGCATGCACGGCCCGCGTCCCGGACGAGGTGAAGACGAGTTCGTCCGCCCGGCACCCCACGGCCTCCGCGGCGGCCCCCCGGGCCGCGTCCAGCAGCAGCCGGGCCCGCCGCCCTTCCCGGTACAACCGCGCGGGATCGGCCCACCCTTCGTCCAGTGAGGCCAGCAACGCCTGCCGGGCAACGGGATGAAGCGGAGCGGAGGAAGCAGAGTCGAAGTACGCCACAGGCCAACGCTATAAGCAGGCGCTGAGGGGAGCGCCCAGGAAAGGGCGCGAGGAACCGCGCGAACGACCACAACGCACGCGCACCCGCCAAAACGTCCGAACTCCCGAGCTATCAGGTGCTCCCGCCCACCCCGGTCGGCCGCCACAAGTGACCCCCGGCGAGTTGGGCCCCCCTCCCCGCGCGACCCCAAATCGCGTCCAGTAGGGTTTGGTCCGCATAAACATCCAAACCCCTGCCCGTCGCAGGGCGGCGACCGACCAGCGAGAAGGCCGCAGCCATACCGCGCGGGCGAGACTCTCGGGAAGGCGCTACGTGAGTCCCAACGGCTCCGACCGCTCGCCGCGGCGCCCGATGCGGCGGAAGCTGCTGCAGGCAATGACCGCAGGCCTGGTCCTGGCGACCGCCACCGGTTGCACATGGGAGGACTTCCCACGCCTGGGTATGCCCACCCCGACCACGGAAGAGGCTCCGCGGATCCTCTCCCTGTGGCAGGGGTCGTGGGCGGCCGCGCTCGCCACGGGCGTGCTGGTGTGGGGCCTGATCCTGTGGAGTGCTTTCTTCCACCGGCGCAGCCGCACCAAGGTCGAAGTTCCCCCACAGACCCGGTACAACATGCCCATCGAGGCGCTGTACACGGTTGTCCCGCTGATCATCGTCTCGGTGCTCTTCTACTTCACGGCCCGCGACGAGTCGAAGCTCCTCGACACGTCGAAGAAGCCCGACCTCACGGTCAACGTGGTGGGCTTCCAGTGGAGCTGGTGCTTCAACTACATCGAGAACGTCGAAGGCTCCACCGGCGACGCGGCCACGGACAAGAACCTGGACGCGATTCCGCAGCGGTACAAGGACGACTTCCCGGCGAACGCCGGCGGCGTCTACACCTGCGGCATTCCTGGCGACAAGAACCCGCAGACCGGCAACCCGGGCCCGACGCTCTGGCTCCCGGAGGGCAAGACGGTCCGCTTCGTGCTCACCTCGCGTGACGTCATCCACTCCTTCTGGGTGGTGCCGTTCCTGATGAAGCAGGACGTCATCCCGGGCCACACCAACGCCTTCCAGGTGACCCCCAACCAGGAGGGCACCTTCCTGGGCAAGTGCGCCGAACTGTGCGGTGTGGACCACTCGCGGATGCTCTTCAACGTGAAGGTCGTCTCCCAGGAGCGTTACGAGGAGCACCTCAAGTCGCTCGTGGAGAAGGGTCAGACCGGTTACGTCCCGGCCGGCATCGAGCAGACGAAGCACGAGAAGAACCGGGAGACGAACGTACTGTGAGCATCCTCAACGAACCTCAGGGTGCCGAGGCGGCAGGCTCTCACTACGAGGACGAGCTGCCGGTCCGGCGCCAGCGGCGCGGCGAGGTGGTCGTCAAGTGGCTGACGACCACCGACCACAAGACCATCGGCACGCTGTACCTGGTCACGTCGTTCGCGTTCTTCTGCATCGGCGGCGTCATGGCGCTCCTCATGCGCGCCGAACTCGCCCGCCCGGGTACGCAGCTCATGTCGAACGAGCAGTTCAACCAGGCGTTCACGATGCACGGCACGATCATGCTGCTGATGTTCGCGACGCCGCTGTTCGCCGGTTTCGCCAACTGGATCATGCCGTTGCAGATCGGCGCGCCCGACGTGGCGTTCCCGCGGCTGAACATGTTCGCGTACTGGCTGTACCTCTTCGGCTCGCTCATCGCGGTCGGTGGCTTCCTCACCCCGCAGGGCGCGGCCGACTTCGGCTGGTTCGCCTACAGCCCGCTGTCGGACGCGGTCCGCAGCCCGGGTATCGGCGCCGACATGTGGATCATGGGTCTGGCCTTCTCCGGCTTCGGCACGATCCTCGGCTCGGTCAACTTCATCACCACGATCATCTGCATGCGCGCGCCCGGCATGACCATGTTCCGCATGCCGGTGTTCACCTGGAACGTGCTGCTGACCGGTGTTCTGGTCCTGCTGGCCTTCCCGGTCCTCGCGGCGGCGCTGTTCGCCCTGGAGGCGGACCGAAAGTTCGGTGCCCACGTCTTCGACGCGGCCAACGGAGGCGCGTTGCTCTGGCAACACCTCTTCTGGTTCTTCGGGCATCCAGAGGTGTACATCATCGCCCTGCCGTTCTTCGGCATCATCTCCGAGGTCATCCCGGTCTTCTCCCGTCGGCCGATCTTCGGTTACATGAACCTGATCGCGGCCACGATCGCGATCGCGGGTCTGTCGGTGACGGTGTGGGCGCACCACATGTACGTCACCGGTGGCGTGCTGCTGCCGTTCTTCTCCTTCATGACATTCCTGATCGCGGTGCCCACCGGTGTGAAGATCTTCAACTGGATCGCCACCATGTGGAAGGGCAGTCTCTCCTTCGAGACACCCATGCTCTGGGCCACCGGCTTCCTGATCACCTTCACCTTCGGTGGTCTGACGGGTGTCATCCTGGCCTCGCCGCCGCTGGACTTCCACGTCTCCGACTCGTACTTCGTGGTGGCGCACTTCCACTACGTCGTCTTCGGCACCGTGGTCTTCGCCATGTTCTCCGGCTTCCACTTCTGGTGGCCGAAGATGACGGGCAAGATGCTCGACGAGCGCCTCGGCAAGATCACGTTCTGGACGCTGTTCGCCGGCTTCCACGGCACGTTCCTCGTCCAGCACTGGCTGGGCGCGGAGGGTATGCCGCGTCGTTACGCGGACTACCTCGCGGCCGACGGCTTCACCGCCCTGAACACGATCTCCACGATCGCCTCGTTCGTCCTCGGTCTGTCGATCCTGCCGTTCCTCTACAACGTGTGGAAGACCGCCAAGTACGGCAAGAAGGTCGAGGTCGACGACCCGTGGGGCTTCGGCCGTTCGCTGGAGTGGACGACCTCCTGCCCGCCGCCGCGACACAACTTCCTCACCCTGCCGCGGATCCGCAGCGAATCCCCGGCGTTCGACCTGCACCACCCTGAGATCGCTGCGCTCGAACAGCTCGCGCAAGGCGGCCCGGCTGTCAGTGAGCTCGCGGGCGCCGGCGGCAAGGAGGCCGACAAGTGAAGATCCAGGGCAAGATGTTCATCTGGCTGAGCGTCTTCGTCCTCGCCATGGCGATCGTCTATGGCGTGTGGTCGAAGGAGCCGGCCGGAACCACGGCGCTCTTCCTGGCCTTCGGCCTGTGCATCATGGTCGGCTACTACCTGGCCTTCACGGCCCGGCGGGTCGACGTGGGCCCGCAGGACGACAAGGAGGCCGACGTCGCCGACGGCGCTGGTGAGCTGGGGTTCTTCAGCCCGCACAGCTGGCAGCCCCTCGCCCTGGGCGTGGGCGGCGCGCTCGCCTTCATGGGCGTCGTCTTCGGCTGGTGGCTGCTGTACTTCTCCACCCCGATCATCCTGATCGGCCTCTGGGGCTGGGTCTTCGAGTACTACCGCGGCGAAAGCCAGAACCAGTAACACGCGCAGAGCGCACGGAAGCCCGGACACTCCGACAGGAGGTCCGGGCTTCCCCCTTTTGCCACGCCGTACGTAGCTCGGTCGGGTCACCCGGCGCGCCACGCCCGACGCGCGTTCCTAGGTTGAACCCATGAGCACTTCAGAACCTTTCAGGGGCGCCACAGCCGGTGTCGAGAGCCCGACCGTGCTCGACCCTTCGGCCTCCGCGCTCCCTCACAGCCTCTCGATACCGGCGCGCCCACGCCGTAACCGCACGGTCGTCGGCTGCACCCTGCTGGTGGTCTCCCTGGGAGCGGGCGTCACCGCCTGCGGTTCCGGTGGCCACCCGCTCTCGGGCAGGCCGTACGACGCCGCAGACCAGGTCACCTTCAGCACGCCCACCGGGGAAGGCGAGAAGGCCGACCCGGACAAGCCGCTGGAAGTCACCGCCAAGGACGACGGACGCATCACCGACGTCACCGCCGTGGACGCCGCAGGACGGTACGTGGCGGGCGAACTCTCCGCCGACGGAGGCCGCTGGCACTCCACCTCACCGCTCGCCGCCAACGCCCGCTACACGGTCCGGGTGAGCACCGAGGACGAGGACGGCGCCCCCGGCCGGGAGACCCGCGCCTTCGACACCGGCCGCCCCCTCACCAAGAAGCGCCTCGATGTCACCTTCGGCCCCGAGGAGGGCAGGTACGGCGTCGGCCAGCCCGTCACCGCCGAACTGAGCCGGCCGGTGAAGGACAAGGCCGCCCGGTCCGTCGTCGAACGTGCCCTCAAGGTGGACTCCACCCCCGCCGCGGAAGGCGCCTGGCACTGGGTGGACGACAAGAAGCTCCACTACCGCCCCAAGGAGTACTGGCCCGCCGAGGCCACCATCCGGGTGCACAGCAACCTGGAGGGCCTCAAGATCGGCGACCGGCTCTGGGGCGGGAAGGCCGACCCCATCGAGCTGACCACCGGCGCGAAGATAGTCGCCGTCACGGACGCCTCGTCGCACCAGATGACCGTCTACAAGAACGACCAGGTCATCAAGGAGATACCGGTCACCACCGGCAGGCCCGGCTACGACACCCGCAACGGCGTCAAGGTCGTCCTGGCCAAGGAAGGTACCGTTCGCATGACCAGCGCCAGCATAGGTGCGTCGGACTTCTACGACCTGACCGTCCACCACTCCGTCAGGGTCACCAACAGCGGCGAGTACGTCCACGCGGCCCCCTGGTCGACCGGCTCCCAGGGGTACGCGAACGTCAGCCACGGCTGCACCGGCATGAGTTCCGGCAACGCCCAGTGGTTCTACGAAACCATCAACGAGGGTGACATCGTCCAGGTCGTCAACTCGGCCGGCGACACCATGGCCCCGTTCGGCAACGGCTACGGCGACTGGAACCTCGACTGGAAGAACTGGCGCGAGGGCAGCGCCCTGGTCGGTGGCACGGAGGAAGTACCTGGCCCCCAGGTACAGGCCCGCCTGCGACCAGAGTCGGTGTGAGGCCGTGCCCCCTCAGGGGGCTAGGCGCTCAACGCCTGCTTCCTCCGGAGCAGCGAAGCCAGCGCCGCCGCGAACTCGACCGGCTCCACCGGCAGCGTCACCGCCGCGTCCGCCCGGCTCCAGGTCGCGAGCCACGCGTCCTGCGGCCGCCCGATCAGCACCAGAGCGGGCGGGCACTCGAAGATCTCGTCCTTGATCTGGCGACACACCCCCATGCCTCCCATGGGCGCGGCCTCACCATCGAGCACACAGACATCGATCCCGCCCTTGTCCAGCTCCTTGATGACGGCGGCCGGAGTGGCGCACTCCAAGAACTCGACCTGCGGCACGTCGGCGGCAGGTCGTCGGCCGGAGGCCAACCGCACCTGCTCCCGGGTGCCGGAGTCGTCGCTGTAGACCAGCACCGTGGCGGTCGGCTGCATTGTTCCTCCGTTACGCAGAAGACTCAGACGTCGTACGCACAACAAGACGGACAGGGCCCGATGCGCGGATGCTACTCCCTCGAACACCACGTCAGCACCGGTACGGAGGGGAGCAACACTCCGAACGGCACCCCCGGGAGTGAGGGCGGGATAAGCGACCGACATAATGTCGGTCGTGGCGACAGCAACGACAGTAGAAACCGGGCACGCGCACCCGTCGGTCAACCGGCCGAACCTCACCAGCGTCGGAACCATCATCTGGTTGAGTTCCGAGCTGATGTTCTTCGCGGCCCTCTTCGCGATGTACTTCACCCTGCGATCGGTGACCGGTCCGGACTTCTGGGCCGAGAAGGCCGGCACCCTGAACTTCCCGTTCTCGGCGACCAACACCACGATCCTGGTGCTCTCCTCCCTCACCTGCCAGCTCGGCGTGTTCGCCGCCGAGCGCGGGGACGTGAAGAAGCTCCGGATGTGGTTCATCGTCACGTTCGTGATGGGTGCGGTCTTCATCGGCGGTCAGGTCTTCGAGTACACCGAGCTGGTCAAGCACGAGGGCCTGTCGCTCTCGTCCGACCCGTACGGCTCGGTGTTCTACCTGACCACCGGCTTCCACGGCCTGCACGTGACGGGCGGTCTCATCGCCTTCCTGCTGGTCCTCGGACGCACCTACGCGGCCAAGAGGTTCACCCACGAACAGGCGACCGCGGCCATCGTCGTGTCCTACTACTGGCACTTCGTCGATGTCGTCTGGATCGGCCTCTTCGCCACGATCTACATGATCAAGTAGATCGGGCGGCCGGGCCGGGCGGACCGTACGCCTGCCGCGCACCGAGAACGACCCTTCCAGAAGCACCGACGCAGAAGATCCTGACACCGGGGTAATCCGTGAAAAAGCTCTCCGCACGACGACGCCATCCGCTGGCGGCGGTCGTCGTCCTATTCATCGCGCTGGCGGCCTGCGCGGGGCTGTACACCGCCTTCGCCCCCGCGGAAAAGGCGCAGGCCGATGAAACCGCCCAGACCCTCACCATCGAGGAGGGCAAGAAGCTCTACGCCGTAGGCTGCGCCAGCTGCCACGGCACCGGCGGTCAGGGCACCACCGACGGTCCGCCTCTGGTGGGTGTGGGCGCGGCAGCCGTCGACTTCCAGGTCGGCACCGGCCGTATGCCGGCCCAGCAGCCGGGCGCGCAGATCCCGAAGAAGCCGGTCGTCTACTCGCAGGCCGAGATCGACCAGCTCGCGGCGTACATCGCCTCCCTGGGCGCCGGCCCGGAGATCCCGAGCGAGAACGCGTACGACCCCGAGGGTGCGGACATCGCCGAGGGCGGCGAACTCTTCCGCACCAACTGCGCGCAGTGCCACAACTTCACCGGCAAGGGCGGTGCGCTGTCCGAGGGCAAGTACGCGCCGGACCTTGAGGGTGTCGACCCGAAGCACATCTACGAGGCCATGGAGACCGGCCCGCAGAACATGCCGTCCTTCCCCGACACCACGCTGTCGGAGGAGAACAAGAAGGACATCATCGCGTACCTCGACGCGGTCAACAGCGACGACACCGTGGAGCCCGGTGGCCTCAGCCTCGGCGGACTCGGCCCGGTCAGCGAAGGTCTCTTCGGCTGGGTGTTCGGGCTCGGCGCACTGATCGCCGTCGCCGTCTGGGTCGCCGCTCGGACCGCAAAGGCCAAGAAGTCATGAGTAGCCAAGAGATTCCAGAAGAGAACCTGCCCATCGAGCAGGACGCGCACGGCGCGGTCAAGGTCGCGGACGAGAAGAACCCCTTCGCGGACCCCGGCCTTCCGCCCCACGAGCATCGTGTCCAGGACATCGACGAGCGGGCCGCGAAGCGGTCCGAGCGCACGGTCGCCCTGTTGTTCACGGTGTCGATGCTGGCCACCGTCGCCTTCATCGCCTCGTACCTGGCGATCGACGTCGAGAGGTCGATCTACGTCTTCCCGATCGGTCACATCAGCGCGCTGAACTTCGCGCTGGGCATGACGCTGGGCGTGTCGCTGTTCTGCATCGGCGCGGGCGCGGTCCACTGGGCCCGCACGCTGATGTCGGACGTGGAGATCGCCGACGAGCGTCACCCGATCCAGGCCTCGCCCGAGGTCAAGGCCAAGGTCCTGGCCGACTTCGCGGACGGCGCCAAGGAGTCCGCGCTCGGCCGTCGCAAGCTGATCCGCAACACGATGTTCGGCGCGCTGTCCCTGTTCCCGCTCTCCGGTGTGATGCTGCTGGGCGGCCTCGGTCCGGCGCCCGGCACCAAGCTGCGGCACACCACCTGGGCCAAGGGCAAGAAGCTCGTCAACATGAACACCAACGAGCCGCTGCGTCCCTCGGACGTCGCGGTCGGGTCGCTGACCTTCGCCATGCCGGACGGCCTGGACGAGCACGACCACGACTTCCAGAAGAACATCGCCAAGGACGCCCTGATGATCGTCCGGATCCAGCCGGACGACATCAAGGACAAGCGCGAGCTGGAGTGGTCGTACGAGGGCATCGTCGCGTACTCGAAGATCTGCACCCACGTGGGCTGCCCGATCTCCCTGTACGAGCAGCAGACGCACCACGTGCTCTGCCCCTGCCACCAGTCCACCTTCGACCTCGCCGACGGCGGCCGGGTCATCTTCGGCCCCGCGGGTCACGCCCTGCCGCAGCTGAGGATCACCGTCGGTGAAGACGGCTACCTCGAAGCGGTCAGCGACTTCGAAGAGCCCGTCGGTCCTGCCTTCTGGGAGCGCGGATGAGTACTACGACCAGCACCGATGCGCGCGACAAGCGCGAGAAGGCACCGGCCGGCGAGCGCGTCGCCGACTGGGCCGACGGCCGGCTCGGGATCTACTCCCTGGCCAAGGCCAACATGCGCAAGATCTTCCCCGACCACTGGTCGTTCATGCTGGGCGAGATCTGCCTGTACAGCTTCATCATCATCATCCTCACGGGTGTGTACCTGACGCTGTTCTTCCACCCGTCGATGAACGAGGTGGAGTACCACGGCAGCTACGTCCCGCTGCAGGGCCAGCTGATGTCCGAGGCGTTCAACTCGACCATGCACATCTCCTTCGAGGTGCGCGGTGGTCTGCTGATCCGGCAGATCCACCACTGGGCGGCGCTGATCTTCCTCGCCGGCATGTTCGTGCACATGATGCGCGTGTTCTTCACGGGCGCGTTCCGCAAGCCGCGTGAGGTCAACTGGCTGTTCGGCTTCCTGCTGTTCGTCCTCGGCATGTTCACCGGCTTCACCGGTTACTCGCTCCCGGACGACCTGCTCTCCGGCACCGGTGTCCGCTTCATGGAGGGCGCGGTCCTGTCCGTGCCGATCGTCGGCACGTACCTGTCGTTCTTCCTCTTCGGCGGAGAGTTCCCGGGCGGCGACTTCGTGGCCCGCTTCTACTCGGTCCACATCCTGCTGCTGCCGGGCATCATGCTCGGCCTGGTGGTGGCGCACCTGATCCTGGTCTTCTACCACAAGCACACGCAGTACGCGGGCCCCGGAAAGACGAACAACAACGTCGTCGGCATGCCGCTGCTCCCGGTGTACATGGCGAAGGCCGGAGGCTTCTTCTTCCTGGTCTTCGGTGTCATCGCGGTCATCTCGGCGATCGCCACGATCAACCCGATCTGGACCATGGGCCCCTACCGGCCGGACCAGGTGTCCACCGGCGCCCAGCCCGACTGGTACATGGGCTTCTCCGAGGGTCTGATCCGTGTCATGCCGGGCTGGGAGATCAACTTCTGGGGCCACACGCTCGTCCTGGGCGTGTTCATCCCGCTGATCATCTTCCCGCTGGTCCTGGTCGCGATCGCGGTCTACCCGTTCATCGAGTCCTGGGTCACCGGCGACAAGCGCGAGCACCACATCCTGGACCGCCCGCGCAACGCCCCGACCCGTACGGCCTTCGGTGTCGCGTGGATCACCTGGTACATGGTCCTGCTGATCGGTGGTGGAAACGACCTCTGGGCGACCCACTTCCACCTGTCCATCAACTCGATCACCTGGTTCGTCCGGATCGCGTTCTTCGTGGCCCCGGTCGTCGCGTTCGTCATCACCAAGCGCATCTGCCTCGGCCTGCAGCGCCGGGACAAGGACAAGGTCCTGCACGGTCGCGAGACCGGCATCATCAAGCGCCTGCCGCACGGTGAGTTCATCGAGGTCCACGAGCCGCTCAGCCAGGAGCAGCTGCACACGCTCACGGCGCACGAGCAGTACGCGCCGGCCGAGATCGGTGCCGCGGTCGACGAGAACGGTGTCGCCCGCAAGATCACACGCCTCGCGAAGCTCCGCGCCAAGCTGAGCAAGGGCTACTACGGCGAGGACAGCCAGATCGCCAAGCCCACCGTCGAGGAGTACAAGGAGATCACGAGCGGCCACGGCCACCACTGATCGCTTCGCTCGCCACACCACGGTCGCAGGGCCCCCGTCCGATCTTCGGACGGGGGCCCTGCGCCGTGCTCCCACCTGGATAGGGTGGGCGCATCAGTGATTTCACGGTCCGCGTGGCATTCCCTGCCTGCGGCTACGACACCCAGGAGCGGCTATGAGCGCTGTGACCCCCGCTGGAGGCGACACCGCGGCGGGCCGTTCCTGGCCCGCGGTGCTGAACGCGCTGCTGTCCGGGCACGACCAGGACGCCGGCGCCACGTTCTGGGCGATGGACCAGATCATGCGCGGCGAGGCGACGGACGCGCAGATCGCCGGGTTCGTGGTGGCGCTGCGGGCCAAGGGGGAGACCGTCGACGAGATCACCGGTCTCGTCGAGGCGCTGTACGAGCACGCCAATGTGATCGAGGTGGCGGGCAGGACCGTCGATATCGTCGGTACGGGTGGGGACGGCGCCAAGACGGTCAACATCTCCACGATGTCGTCGATCGTCGTCGCCGGTGCGGGCGCGAAGGTCGTCAAGCACGGCAACCGGGCCGCGTCGTCGGCGTCCGGGGCGTCCGACGTGCTGGAGAAGCTGGGCGTCAATCTGGAGCTGACGCCGAAGCGGGTGGCCGAGGTCGCCGAGGAGGCCGGGATCACCTTCTGCTTCGCGGTGAAGTTCCATCCGGCGCTGCGTCATGTGGCCGCCGCGCGCGGGCAGTTGGGCATCCGGACCGTCTTCAACGCGTTGGGGCCGCTGGCCAACCCGGCGAAGGTGCGCGCCCAGGCGGTCGGTGTCGCCGATCCGCGGATGGCACCCATCATGGCCGGCGTCTTCGCCGAGCGCGGCAACTCCTCACTGGTCTTCCGGGGCGACGACGGGCTCGACGAGCTGACGACCACGGCCACGTCACGGGTGTGGGTCGTGAGGGACGGCAAGGTCACCGAGGAGGCCTTCGATCCGCGCGACGTGGGCCTGGAGCTGGTGCCGGTGGAGGCGTTGCGCGGGGCCGACGCGTCGTACAACGCGGATGTCGCGCGGCGGTTGCTGGGTGGGGAGACGGGGCCGGTGCGGGACGCGGTTCTCCTGAACTCGGCGGCGGCGTTGGTTGCTCTGGAGCCGACCTCCGGGTCGCTGGCGGAGCAACTGCGCGGCGGGATGGCGAAGGCGGCGGAGTCGATCGACTCCGGGGCGGCGCGGCGGGCTCTCGAGCGGTGGGTCGCGGCGACCAACGCGTAGCGGCTGCGGGTCCGGAGGGGGCTGGTCGCGCGGGGAACTCGCGACCGGCCCCCACCCACCCGCACCACCCCATGCAGCCCCGAACCCCCGCGCTATGAGGCGCATCCCGCCATCCGGACAGAAGTTGCGGCGCTGCGATCACTTCACGTACGTTTTTCGGCAGGTCATGAGTGACAGTCACAAGGCCCCGGCCGACTGTCCGGCAACCCTCCGTCCGTGGCGGGGTGCCCCGGGTGAAGACCAGGTCGTAGGCAACGAGGTCTACGGCAAGCGCGGACCCCTCGCACTCTTCTGAGTGGATACACCAGGGGTCCTGGTCGTTCGAGGGAGTCTTCCGTGAGCAAGCGAATGCGATAGGGCTGCCGAGCCCCGCCTCCGCGCACCCTTCTTTCCTTCTTCCGCATGCCTTGCTTCGGCATGCCTCTCACGGGAGTTCCCCATGTCTGTCTCCACCGTTGCCGCCGACCGTTCTGTTTGTGCCCCGCTGCCCGTTCTCGGCCGGGATGTCACCGTCCCGCTCGTCACCGGCGGGGAGGTCACCTACGCCGCCCTCGACTACGCCGCCAGCGCCCCGGCCCTGCAGCGCGTGTGGGACGACGTGGCGGCGTACGCGCCCTACTACGGCAGCGTCCACCGCGGCGCCGGCTACCTCTCCCAGCTGTCGACCGACCTCTTCGAGAACGCCCGCACCACCGTCGCGGAGTTCCTCGACTGCCGGGCCGACGACCAACTGGTCTTCACCCGCTCGACGACGGACTCCCTGAACCTGCTGGCCCAGGCACTCCCCGCCGACTGCCAGGTCTTCGTCTTCGAGACCGAGCACCACGCCTCGTTGCTGCCCTGGCGGAACGCGCGGGTCACGTACCTGGACGCGCCGCGTACGCACCAGGAGGCCGTGGCCACCCTGGAGACCGCGCTGGCCGGCCGTGACCCGTACGGGCCGGCGCTGGTGTGCGTCACCGGTGCCTCCAACGTCACCGGGGAGATCTGGCCGGTACGTGAGCTGGCCGCCACCGCGCACGCGCACGGCGCGCGGATCGTGCTCGACGCGGCCCAGCTCGCGCCCCACCACCCCGTCTCCGTGAGGGAGCTGGACGTGGACTGGGTCGCCTTCTCGGGGCACAAGCTGTACGCGCCGTTCGGGTCCGGCGTGCTCGCCGGGCGCGCCGACTGGCTGCGCGAGGCCGCCCCGTACCTCGCGGGCGGCGGCGCCAGCCGCAAGGTGACCCGGCGTACGGACGGGGGAGTGGACGTGGAGTGGCACGAGAGCGCCGCCCGCCACGAGGCCGGCTCGCCGAACGTCATCGGTGCCTACTCCATCGCCTCCGCGTGCAAGGCCCTCACCGAGGCAGGGTTCGACACGCTGGTCGCCCGTGAGCGGTATCTGATCGACGCCGTACGGGCCGGGCTCGCCGAGGTGCCCGAGGTGCGCATCCTCTCCCTCTTCGGGGACGACGCCCCGCGCGTCGGCGTCCTCTCCTTCGTCGTCGAGGGCTGGAACAGCTCCCACTTCGCCGCCGCCCTCTCAGCCGAGTACGGCATCGGTGTGCGCGACGGCCTCTTCTGCGCCCACCCCCTCGTCCGCACCCTCCTCGGCAGCGACCCACAGACCCAGGGCGAGTGCGGCGCCCCCGAGGCCGCGCCCGGCGAGCGGTCCCTCAACGCG
Organism: Streptomyces europaeiscabiei; assembly: GCF_001550375.1. GTDB lineage: Bacteria > Actinomycetota > Actinomycetes > Streptomycetales > Streptomycetaceae > Streptomyces > Streptomyces europaeiscabiei. Next base: position 31,286 of record NZ_LRTR01000417.1, read on the forward strand.
ATCCGGGTGAGCTTCGGCACGGGCACCCCCGACGAGCACGTGGAGCGGTTCGTGGGAGCGGTGAAGGAGCTCGTGCGCAATGGCGCGCAGTGGAACTACCGCACGGAGGACGGTCGTTGCGTCCCCGCACCGGCCGTGCGATTGCTAGCCGTCCAGGCCGATGGCGAACGCGGCCTCCAGGTCGTGCTGCGAGTAGGCCCGGAACGCGACGTGCGTGTCCGTCCCGAGAACCCCCGGAATCTTGCTGATACGGCCGGGGATCACGTCCGCGAGGTCCTCGTGCTGCTTCACCCGGACCATGGCGACCAGATCGTACGTACCGGTCACGGAGAACACCTCGGTCACGGATTCGATCGCGGCGATCGACTCCGCGATCTCCGGGATCCGGTCCACGCTGGTCTTGATGAGCACGATCGCGGTGATCACGGCTGTTTCTCTCCCTCGGGGGCCGGAGCAGGGACGTTCTCTGAGGCGTCCGCTGGCGCTTTCACTCTAGCCCTACGCCCATAACGCCCCCACGCGTAGGCGAACCCCAGTCCGAACCCCACCAGATGCGCCAGATAGGCGACGCCGGGCCCCGAGGTCTGCCGCCCGGCGGCCAGCCACTGCAGGCTCACCCAGAACGGCAGGGTCACCCACGCCGGAAACCGCAGCGGGAGAAAGAAGAGGAACGGCAGGAGGCTCGTCACCCGCGCTCCGGGGAACAGGAAGAGGAAGGCGCCGAGGACCGCGGAGATCGCCCCCGACGCGCCGACCAGCGACTGCGGCGACCCGGCGTGCGCCGCCGCGTACGCCACCAGTGCGAGGTAGCCGCAGCCCACGTAGAAGAGGGCGAACGCCACCTGGCCCATGCGTTCCTCGGCCATCGCCCCGAAGACGAAGAGGAAGAGCATGTTGCCCAGGAGGTGCAGCCAGCTGCCGTGGACGAACAGCGCGGTGAGGGGGGTGAGCGCGGCGCGCGGGGTGCCCTCGAAGAGTTCGGCGGGGACGACGCCCCAGCGGCGGAAGTACGCCCGCTGCGCGGCGAGCAGTTCGTCCCCGGTGCCGTACACGGGGTTGAGGCCCGCGGCCGGTCCGATCAGGAAGATCGCACAGCAGACGGCGATCAGCCCGTACGTCACCGGCGCCGACTCGTTTCGTACGGCCCGGGCGGCCGCGGTGCTCCACTTGCCGATCATGGAACAGAGCATGACGTAACAGGACTCACCGGCACAGACCGCCTCGCCGCCGGTCACGCCCGGCCTCGCCGCCGGAGCCAATCGGCGCCGACGCCGCAGGCGAACGGGCGTCCAGTACCGGTCAGGCCGTAGGGTTACGAGCCATAAGCACCGGGACGCCGGCGCTTCACCGAGACTGGAAGAAGGAAGAGCAGCCACGATGACGGTTCCCCTGCCGACGGACACGACCCGCTGGCGCTGCACGCTCTGTGGCAACCTCACGCGGTTCGACGTGACCCGCTCGTCGAAGGTCGTCGAGTACGTTCACCTCGACCTCGCCGGGCAGCCCAAGGTCGAGGAGCGTGACGTGGTCAGTGAGACCATCGAGTCGGTGCGCTGCCGCTGGTGCAACGCCGTGGACCAGGTGGAACTCGTGGACAGGCCGGGTGCCGGCTCCTGAGGGAGCGGGCTCCGCACAGACATTGGGGTGACGGATGGTGGAGAGCGCAGGCGGGGGGCCGGGCGACGGCGCCGCTGAGGTGCTCGACCGTCCGCTGCCCGAGGGCGTGCGCAGACGGGTCGTACAGATCGTCTCCGACGGCTTCGGCGGACTGACCGTCGCCGAACTGCCCGCACAGCTGAGGCAGTATGCCCGGTTCACCCCGACCCGTCGGGTGAAGTTCGCAGGGAACGCGATGGCGGCCGCCCTGGAGAGCGACACGCTTTTCAGACAGCGGATCTCGGAGCGGTTCCGGGAGGCCCACCCGGAGCTGGCCGACGCCCTCGACACGGGCGCCCCGCCCCCGGCCGCGGATCCGCTGGACGTGGCCGCCGCGGCCTATGTGCTGCGCCCCACGGGCTGGGTGAAGCTGGTCGCCGCCGCCGGTGAGGAGGCCCTGCGGGCGTACGCCGAGCGGGCCGACGAGGAGAGCCGGGCCGAGCTGGAGCGGCTGCGCGAACGGCTCGCCGAGGCCCGCGGCCACACGAAGGCCGAGACGGAACGGCTGCGTGCGGAGCTGGAGTCGGCGAAGAAGGAGGCCGACTCGATGCACCGCAAGCTCCGGGCCGCCCTCAGTGACGTCAAGCGCGGCGAGGCCGCCCTGCGCAAGCTGCACGCCGAGATGGAGACCGTACGTTCCGAGTCGCATGCCCAGGTGTCCGCCGCTGAGAGCGAGAGCCGGCGGCTCAAGGCCCGGCTCGGTGAGGCGGAGGCGGCCCTGGAGGCCACCAGGCGGGCCGCCCGCGAGGGCCGCAGCGTCGAGGACATGCGCGTACGGCTGCTGCTGGACACCGTGCTGGACGCGGCCCAGGGGCTGCGGCGGGAGCTGGCGCTGCCGCCGGTCTCCGTGCGGCCCGCCGAGACCGTCGACGCGGTCGAACCGGGGCGGATGACCCCGAAGGACATCGCCACCCGCGCGCTGTCGGAGAACGACCCGGCGATCCTGGACCAGTTGCTGGCGCTGCCGCAGGCGCATCTCGTCGTCGACGGCTACAACGTCACCAAGACCGGCTATCCGCAGATGCCGCTGGAGAAGCAGCGGCTGCGGCTCCTCGGGCAGCTCTCCCAGCTCGCCGCGCAGACCGGCGCCGAGGTCACCTGCGTCTTCGACGGTGCCGAGCTGGCCGCGCCGGTGCTGCTCGCGCCGCCGCGCGGGGTGCGGGTGCTGTTCTCCAAGCCGGGTGTCACCGCCGACGAGTTGATCCGCCAGCTGGTGCGCGCCGAGCCGCCCGGCCGGCCGGTCATCGTCGCCTCCACCGACCGCGAGGTGGCCGACGGGATCGCCAAGGCGGGGGCCCGCCCGGTTGCGTCCGCGGTGCTCCTCAAGCGGCTTTCCTGAGCCTTCGATACCGTCCGCCCCAACAGCAACGAACGGGTGCTATGCCCGAATTGACGGAACTGTTGGGCAACGTAGCGTCAACCGGGCGTTACTGGATGTGTGTTCAGTGTAAATTGTGCGCCGTGGGACGGGATTTTTCCTGTGGGGGATTTGAAGTGATCACCATTGGGTCACTAGGGTCTGGGCTCAAACCTCTGAACGGGTGATCGTATCGCCGGAGTCCTCGCCGGCCGGTCGCTCACATGAAGGAGTTCACCTACCGTGGCGTCCCACCGTCGACCGAAGCAGCCGAGCCGTGCGCGTGTGACCGTGCTCACGACCGCCGCCGCCGCTGCCGTGGCCCTGACCTCGCAGGCCGCCAATGCCGCGCCTGCCGAGAAGCCGAGCAAGGACGAGGTCAAGGCCAAGGTCCACAAGCTCTACGAGGACGCCGGGCGGGCCACCGACAAGCTCAACGGGGCCGAGGAGAAGCAGGAGAAGCTCGAGAAGGAGATCTCCGCGATCCAGGACAACGTCGCCAAGGGTCAGGAAGACCTCAACGAGCTGCGTGAGGGCATAGGCCTGGCGGCCAGCGCCCAGTACCGCTCGGGCGGCATCGACTCCTCGATCCAGCTCTTCCTCTCCGCCGACCCGGACGACTACCTGGACAAGGCCGCCACGCTCGACCAGCTGACCAGTCAGCAGGTCGAGTCGCTGAAGAAGGTCCAGGAGAAGCAGCGCACCCTCGCGCAGCAGCGCCAGGAGGCCACGGAGAAGCTGGCGGACCTCGCGGACACCCGCGAGACCCTGGCCAAGAAGAAGAAGGAAGTCCAGAGCAAGCTGGCCGCGGCGAACAAACTCCTCAACACCCTGACGGCCGAGGAGAAGGCCGATCTGGACGAGCAGGAGACCCGCGCCAGCCGCGACGCCGGGGACCGCGTCGAGCTGGGCAACGAGGCGCCGGCCTCCGATCGTGGCGCCGCCGCCCTCGCCGCCGCCGGCACCCAGGTCGGCAAGCCGTACGTCTCCGGTGGCAGTGGCCCCAACTCCTACGACTGCTCCGGACTGACCCAGTGGGCCTACGCCCAGGCCGGTGTGTCGATCACCCGGACCACGTACACGCAGGCGAACGACGGCACCCGGATCGGCCGCGGTGAACTCATGCCGGGCGACCTCGTCTTCTTCAACGACCTGGGACACGTCGGCCTCTACGCGGGCAACGGCACCGTCATCCACGCCCCGTACCCGGGCAAGGTCGTCCGCTACGAGTCGATGAGCACCATCGGCAGTTTCCAGTTCGGTGTCCGTATCGGCTGACACCCGCGCCGGCTTGAACAGGGCTGATCGTCACACCATGTGACGATCAGCCCTGTTTTTCTTCAAGATCAGGACACAGTGCCGCCCGAACGGGCGAATTTCCGCACCTCGTGCTGACCCCTTCCCCCGCTGGTGACCTGGGCCCCAGGCCTGACGTCACGCTGTGTGGCCGCGGAGGTCTTTGGCTCGGACACGGTCGCGCGGCTACTGTCGGCCGCGTTTCCCTCACCCGCTGTGAGCGTGCCCCTCCCCCGGGGCCGCCCTCGGCCCCGGGGGAAGGCCCTGTCCGTCGTCGAAGGGAGTGCGGCTTCCCGTGGTGTCCCACAGTCGCCTTGTACCGTCCGGGTTCGACCGGGGCGCGGCCGCCGCCCTCGGTGTGCTGTCCGCCGCGGCCGCCGCCCTCGGCGCCATCCCCGTCCAGTCGGCCGCCGCCGCGCCGCACGACAACACCCGGGCCGAGGTGGACCGGTTGTACGAGGAGGCCGAGCGGGCCACCGAGGCCTACAACAAGGCCGACGAGCGCGCCGACGAACTGCGCGAGCAGGTCGGCACCGCGCAGGACTCCATCGCCCGGCAGCAGGACCGCATCAACGTCATGCGGGAGTCGCTGGGTTCGCTCGCCGGTGCCCAGTACCGCTCCGGAGCCCTCGACCCGTCGATCGCCCTGCTGTTCTCCGACGACCCGGACGACTACCTCGACACGGCCGCCGCCCTGGACCGCATCAACGCCCACCAGGCGGGCGAACTCCACGACCTCCGGCACGCCATGCGCGACCTCTCCCAGAACCGCGCGGAGGCCAGTGCCAAGCTCGCCGAGCTGGAGAAGAACCGCAAGGCCGTCGCCCAGCACAAGCGGGCCGTCGAGGGGAAGCTCGCGGCGGCCCGGCGGCTCCTCGACTCCCTCCCGGACGAGGAGCGCGCCGCGTACGACCGCGCCTCCCGCTCCGGCCGGACCGACATG
>NZ_LRTR01000418.1 GCF_001550375.1 Streptomyces europaeiscabiei
GGCGGGCGCGACGCGGCTGGTGGCCACCACGCACGGCCACGAGGCGGGCTGGGCGCAGCTGCCCGCCGCCCGGCAGCTGCTGGGACGGATCGGTGAGGGCACGGACACGATCACCTACCTGGGCGAGTACACGCGCTCGCGGATCGCCACGGCTCTCACGCCGCAGGCGGCCGGTCGCATGGTCCAGCTGCCGCCCGGGGTCGACGAGAAGACCTTCCACCCCGGCTCCGGCGGCGCCGAGGTGCGGGCCCGGCTGGGGCTCACCGACCGGCCGGTCGTCGTCTGTGTCTCCCGGCTCGTGCCGCGCAAGGGGCAGGACACCCTGATCCGGGCGATGCCCGGCATCCTCGCCGAGGAGCCGGACGCGGTGCTGCTGATCGTCGGCGGCGGACCGTACGACAATGAGCTGCGCCGGCTCGCCCACGAGACCGGCGTCGCCGCGTCCGTCCGCTTCACCGGCGCCGTCCCCTGGTCCGAGCTGCCCGCCCACTACGGCGCCGGCGACGTCTTCGCCATGCCGTGCCGCACCCGCCGGGGCGGGCTCGACGTCGAAGGGCTCGGGATCGTCTATCTGGAGGCCTCCGCGACCGGACTGCCCGTCGTCGCGGGCGACTCCGGCGGCGCCCCCGACGCCGTGCTCGACGGCGAGACCGGCTGGGTCGTACGAGGAGGCTCCCCCGAGGACGCCGCCGAACGCATCGTCACCCTCCTGGGCGATCCGGAACTCCGGGCACGCATGGGGCAGCGGGGACGGGAGTGGGTCGAGGAGAAATGGCGCTGGGACCTGTTGGCAGAAACTTTGAAATCGTTGCTCTAGCCCTCCGGAGGGCGACGGGAACGGTGCGACCAGCCACGAGACGACCGGAAGTCGCCTTCCAGGAGCACCCGGCACACCGGTAGGCGCCGCACCGCGCGGCGGAGCCCCTAGCCGGAGCCGAAAAATCCGCACATGCTGCGCACATGACAGCAAAACTGATGCAGCGTCAACTGACGAGACGTCACATCCTTGGTATGGCCGCCCTGCAGACGGCGGCCACCCTCGGCCTCACCCGCATCGGCCTCCAGTCCGCCCATGCGGCCGAACCCGACGCGGTCGACTCCGCCCCCGCGATCGTCATCGGCTCCGGCTACGGCGCCGCCGTCGCCGCCCTCCGACTCGGCCAGGCCGGCATCCGCACCCTCGTCCTGGAGATGGGCAGGGCCTGGAACAGTCCCGGCTCCGACGGCAAGATCTTCTGTTCGACCAAGGAGCCGGACGATCGGTCCATGTGGTTCAAGAACCGGACCGAGGCCCCGCTCGCCACCTTCCTCTGGTTGGACGTCGTCAACCAGGACATCAACCCCTACCCGGGCGTCCTGGACCGCGTCCGCTACGCCAACATGTCGGTCTTCCTGGGCCGCGGTGTCGGCGGCGGCTCACTGGTCAACGGCAGCATGGCCGTCACCCCGCTCCAGTCGTACTTCGCCGAGCAGTTCCCGGCCGTCGACACCGCCGAGATGTACTCCACGTACTTCCCGCGCGCCCGCGCCATGCTCGGCGTCAACACCATCGACCCCGCGTGGTTCGAGTCCACCGAGTGGTATCGCTTCAGCCGGATCTCCCGGGCCCACGCCGACAAGGCCGGTCTGCGGACCACCTTCGTGCCGAGCGTCTACGACTTCGGCTACATGCAGCGCGAGGCGGCCGGCACCGCGACCAGGTCGGCCCTCGCGGGAGAGGTCATCTACGGCAACAACCACGGAAAGAAGAGCCTCGACAAGACGTACCTCGCCGCCGCCCTCGGCACCGGCAACGTCACCATCCACACCATGGAACGGGCCAGGGGCATCCGCCGGCTGAGCGACGGGACGTACGTCGTCACCGTCGACCGCATCGCCGACACGGGCACGGTCGTCGAGACCAAGGAGTACGGCTGCACCTACCTGTTCCTCGGCGCCGGCAGCGTCGGCACCACCGAACTCCTCGTCCGCGCACGGGCGAAGGGCACCCTGCCCGCGCTGGACGCCAGTGTCGGCGCCGGCTGGGGTTCGAACGGCAACGTCATGCTCGGCCGGGCCAACCACCTGTGGGACACGGTCGGGGCGAACCAGTCGACCATGCCGGTCATGGGCATCGACGACTGGGCCAACACCGCCAACCCCGTCTTCGCCGAGATCGCCCCGCTGCCCACGGGCCTCGAACACTGGGTCAGCCTCTATCTGGCGATCACCAAGAACCCGGAGCGCGCGTCCTTCACCTACGACGCCGCGAGCGACTCGGCGAAGCTCGGCTGGAGCGCCGCCCAGAGCGCTGTCTCCTCCTCCATGGCCAAGAAGCTCTTCGACCGGATCAACTCCGCCAACAGCACGATGTACCGGTACGACCTGTTCGGCTCGTCCAACAAGGTGTTCGCCGACGACTTCACGTACCACCCGCTGGGCGGCTGCGTGCTGGGCCGGGCGACCGACAACTACGGGAGGGTGAAGGGGTATTCGAAGCTGTACGTCACCGACGGCTCGCTGGTGCCCGGCTCGATCGGGGTGAACCCGTTCGTCACGATCACCGCGCTCGCCGAACGCACGATGACGCGGGTCCTCGCCGAGGACACCGCGCCATGAGCCGTGCGACCGCTGATTGCTGCCCGACGGCTGGTTACTTCTGGTAGATCGCCTCGATCTGGTCCGCGTAGTCCTTCGCCACCACGTTGCGCTTGAGCTTCAGGGACGGCGTCAGGTGGCCCGACTCCTCCGTGAACTGGGAGGACAGAATGCGGAACTTCCGCACCGATTCCGCCTTCGACACCGCGGCGTTGCCGTCGTCGATCGCGGCCTGCACGGCCGCGTTCAGATCGGCGTCCGCACTCAGTGACGCCGCGGTGGAGCCCGCCGGCTTGCCGTGCTCGGCGGCCCAGCGGCCCAGGAACTCCTCGTCGATGGTGACCAGCGCGCCCACGAAGGGCCGCCCGTCGCCCACCACCATGCACTCCGCGACCAGGGCGTGCGCCCGGATCCGGTCCTCGATCACGGCCGGGGCGACGTTCTTGCCGCCCGCGGTGACGATGATCTCCTTCTTGCGGCCGGTGATGCTGAGGTAGCCGTCCTCGTCCAGGGTGCCGATGTCGCCCGTGTGGAACCAGCCGTCGGCCAGCGCCTCCTCGGTCGCGCCCGGGTTGTTCCAGTACTCCTTGAACAGGTGCTCGCCGTGCAGCAGCACCTCCCCGTCGTCCGCGATCCGGATGACGGAACCCGGCAGCGGCTGCCCGACCGTACCGATCTTCTGGCGGTCCCAGGGGTTGAACGCGGTGGCCGCACAGGACTCCGTCAGGCCGTAGCCCTCCAGAACCGTGAAGCCGATGCCGCGGAAGAAGTGGCCCAGACGCTCGCCCAGCGGGGCGCCGCCCGAGATCGCGAACTCGCCCTTGCCGCCGAGCACCGCCCGCAGCTTGCTGTAGACGAGCCTGTCGAACACCTTGTGCTTGATCTTCAGGCCGAGCGCCGGACCCGACGCGGTGTCCAGCGCCCTGCTGTACGCGATCGCCGTGTCCGCGGCCTTGTCGAAGATCTTGCCCTTGCCGTCCGCCTGCGCCTTGGCCCGCGCCGAGTTGTAGACCTTCTCGAACACACGCGGCACACCGAGGATCAGCGTCGGCCGGAAGGAGGCCAGCTCGTCGGTGAGGTTCTTGATGTCCGGTACGGTGCCCAGCTTGATCGGCGCCATCATCGGCGCGACCTGCACGAGCCGCCCGAAGACGTGCGCGAGCGGGAGGAAGAGCAGGACCGAGCACTCGCCCGTACGGAACAGGGGGCGCAGCCGCTCCACCACGTTCCCGCACTCGGCGAAGAAGCTGCGGTGGGTGAGGACGCACCCCTTCGGGCGGCCGGTCGTGCCGGAGGTGTAGACGATGGTCGCCGGGTCGTCGGCCTTGGCCATCGAGCTGCGCTCGTCGACGGCCTGGTCGGTGACCCCCTGGCCGAGGCGGCCCAGCTCCTCCACACCGCCGTCCTCGATCTGCCACACGTGCTTCAGCCCCGGCAGCCGGTCGCGCACCGACTCGACGGCGGCCGAGTGCCCGTCCAGCTCCACGATCATGGCGGTCGCGCCCGAGTCGGCGAGGATCCACTCCACCTGCTCCGGCGAGCTGGTCTCGTACACCGGCACGGTGACCGCGCCGGCCGTCCAGATCGCGAAGTCCAGGAGGGTCCACTCGTACCGGGTGCGGGACATCAGCGCGACCCGGTCGCCCGGCTGGACCCCGGCGGCGATCAGCCCCTTCGCGGCCGTCCGTACCTCGGTGAGGAAGCGGACGGCGTCGACGTCCTGCCAGACGCCGTCCACCTTGCGGGCGATGACGGCGACATCGGGATGCTGCGCGGCGTTTCTACGGACGATGTCGGTCAGATTGCCGTCCGTCGGGACCTCGTACAAAGCCGGAAGGCTGAACTCGCGCAAGACTGCTGCTCCTCATAGGGCGCCGGCGCCACGACTGACGTGTGTGCTGCGACGGTGCGGTCCAAGGCCGGGAGAGCGCTCAGGTCCCCTTTGGTTCTTCGGTTCCTACTGGTTGAAAACCTGAGCACAACTGGACTGCCCGGACGTTACCCGTCGGTATGGCCTCTACGCGAGGGGGGTCGGGCGAGATGTTCTCCGCGTCACACGTGCGGGGTTCTACCCGGGAAGAATAGTCCCCCCACTTGCCGACTGGCCAGTAACCACACGTCCGACCGGCTCTGTTCACGTATGCCACACACGCCTACGCTTGATCGCCATGGCACGCACATCGGGCGGTAACGGCAGGACTCGCATTCACGTGGTCAGCGACGTGCACGGCAACGCACGCGACCTGGCCGGAGCGGGTGAGGGCGCCGACGCCCTGGTGTGCCTGGGTGACCTGGTCCTCTTCCTCGACTACGCCGACCACTCCCGCGGCATCTTCCCCGACCTCTTCGGCGCCGAGAACGCCACCCGGCTCGTCGAACTGCGCACCGCCCGCCGCTTCGAGGAGGCGCGCGAACTCGGAGCCCGGCTGTGGGCGGGCGTGGGGGAGGAGCGCTCCGCCGTGATCGAGAAGGCCGTCCGCAAGCAGTACGCCAAGATGTTCGCGGCCTTCCCCACGCCGACGTACGCCACGTACGGCAATGTCGATATGCCGAGGCTGTGGCCCGAGTACGCGGGTCCGGGGACGACCGTGCTGGACGGCGAACGGGTGGAGATCGGCGGCTGGGTCTTCGGTTTCGTGGGCGGCGGACTCCGCACCCCCATGCGGACCCCGTACGAGATCAGCGACGAGGAGTACGCGGCGAAGATCGAGGCGGTGGGGGAGGTGGACGTGCTGTGCACGCACATCCCGCCGGATGTCCCCGAGCTGGTCTACGACACGGTGGCGCGCCGCTTCGAGCGGGGGAGCCGGGCGCTGCTGGAGGCGATCCGGAAGACCCGGCCCCGGTACTCGTTGTTCGGACACGTCCACCAGCCGTTGGCGCGGCGGATGCGCGTCGGGGCGACCGAGTGTGTGAACGTGGGCCACTTCGCGGGGTCCGGGAAGCCGTGGGCGCTGGAATGGTGAGTCCCCGTAAGCGGTAGCCTTCACGCTGCACATACGTGCGCACCCACCTCCCTCACCGGACAGTCTCTGGAGGAGCCACCGCGATGGCGGAATTCACCAGTTCGAGCATCACGATCGAGGCTGCGGCCGCCGATGTCATGGGAGTGATCGCCGACTTCGCCCGCTACCCGGACTGGACGGGCGAGGTGAAGGAGGCGGAGGTGCTGGAGACCGACGGCCAGGGCCGCGCCGAGCAGGTCCGGCTCGTCATGGACGCGGGCGCGATCAAGGACGACCAGACGCTGGCGTACACCTGGACCGGGGCGAACGAGGTGTCCTGGACGCTGGTCAAGTCCCAGATGCTGCGGTCGCTCGACGGCTCCTACATCCTGAAGCCGGTCGGTGACTCGGTGACCGAGGTGACGTACCAGCTGACCGTCGACGTCAAGATCCCGATGCTCGGCATGATCAAGCGCAAGGCGGAGAAGGTCATCATCGACCGGGCGCTGGCGGGCCTGAAGAAGCGGGTGGAGTCCGGGGCCTGAGCCCTGCCCACCCGCCCGATCCGTCCTGGTGGTGGAGGGCGCTCGCGGAGTCTGCTGCGGCGGGTCTCGCGTCACCTGTCCGTCCATGTGTACGTCCACGGGCGGGTGAGCCCGCGCCCCCTGGCGCGGCGGGCCGCGTCGTGTCACAGCCGCCGTCCGTGCGTGGCCGCCGTCCGTTCATGACTGATCGCGCGGTTCCCGGCGAGTGCCTCCCGTCTCCGCGCGGCCTCGGCGGAGGGTGCCGGGCGGCGCTGAGGGGCCGGGCGCTGGGTTACCGTTCACCCTCATGCGCACCATCCTGATCACCGGGCAAGGCGGCAGCGGCCGTACGACGGTCGCGGCGGCCACAGCCGTCGAGGCGGCCCGTGAGGGCGTGCGGACGCTCGTGCTGAGCGCGGACCGCGTCGACAGCCTGGGGGCGGTGCTCGGGGTGGCGACCGGGACGGAACCCGTGCGGGTCGTCCCGAACCTGACCGCGTGGCGGCCCGACGCGGCGGAGCGGTTCCGGGAGGATCTCGTCGCCTTCCAGGAGCGGGCCTCGTCCGTGCTGGGAATGCTCGGCGCCGGCCGACTGGACGCCGAGGAGCTCACCCCCCTGCCCGGCGCCGAGGAACTCGCCCTGCTGCGGGCGCTGCGCGACGCCGCGCTCTCGGAGGCGTACGACCTGCTCGTCGTCGATCTGCCGTCCGCGCCGCAGGCACTCGCCCTGCTCGGCCTCCCGGAGGAGCTGCGGCGGTATCTGCGGCGGCTGCTCCCGCCCGAGCGGCAGGCG
>NZ_LRTR01000419.1 GCF_001550375.1 Streptomyces europaeiscabiei
CTGCGGCCGGTCCTCGGGCGGCTCGCCGGGGTGCCGATGCCCGCCGAGTGGCTGTACGAGACGGCCGCCCGGTGGGACGTGGAGCTGGCCGCCGTCGCGGCGGTCGTCGATGACCCGGGGACGAGTGTGCGACTGGTCGCCGAGCCGGGTCCGGCCGGCGCCGACCTCGTGCGCCTCGCGAGCGTCGGACTCGCCCTGCGGGCCCTCCCCGTGGACATGCTGATCGCCAACCGCGTCCTGCCCGAGGGCGTGCACGACACCTGGCTCGCCGGCCTCGTCGCCCAGCAGCGCAAGGCGTTGGAGGAATGGCAGGAGGTCCCCTCGGAGCGAGAGGCCCGTCCCGTACGGGGCGTCGCCCACCTGGGCCGCGACCCCCGCGGCGGCGACGACCTCGCCGCCCTCGACGTCCCCGGAGCGGGTGGGGCTCCCGCCCGCGTCGAGTGGGCCGTCACCGACAACCTCGGCGACGAGGGCGTGCTCGTATGGAACATCCCGCTGCCCGGGGCGATACGGGACGAGCTGGATCTCGTCCGGCGCGGCGACGAGTTGGTCGTCACGGCGGGGCAGTTCCGCCGCATCGTTCCGCTGCCTTCGGCACTGCGCCGCTGCACGGTGGACGGCGCGGCCCTGCGCGAGGGCTGCTTGAGGATCCGTTTCGCGCCGGACCCGCGGTTGTGGCCCCGGACAACGTGAACCGCATGGGCCCGTTCGGGTAACGTCGAAGGTACGAACCGTAGGCAGGAGCCCGCCATGAGCGAAGAGCGCCCCACGTCCGACGCCGGTCGTCAGGACGCGGCCGAGGAGGCACGGTCGGCCGAGCAGGCCCGCGCGACCGACCGGGTGCGCGCGACCGACTCCGACGCCTGGGCGACCGCGTGCGAGGAGGACCTCGTCGCGGAGAAGGCCCGCCGCCGGGCGAAGCACGGGCCCCCGCCGGGCTCGGCCGCCGAGGAACTGCGCAAGCTGGTCGACACCGTCGCGGAGAAGCTGTCCGGGCTGCAGTCGCCGTTGCTCGGCGCGGTCGCCGGGGGCGCGGCCCAGCAGATGGTCGGCCAGGTCGTCCGGCAGGCCAAGGCCGCCGTCGAACCCGTCATCGAACGCAACCCGGACGTCTTCGACCATCTCGCCTCCGCCGGCGGCGAACTGCTCGCCGCGTACCGCTCCGCCGTCGAGGCCCAGGAGCGCCGCTGGACGAACCGGGACACCTCCCACCGGGAAGAGCGCGACCAGGGCGACGACCCGGGCCCCGGAGAGCGCATCGACCTGGACTGACAGCGGGCCCGTCCGCCCGGCGGACGCCGGGAGTCCCGGCGCAGGGCCTCGGGTACGGTTGGCCGTAGCGGGGCTCGACCGAAACTGAGGGATTCATGGGACTCACCATCGGCGTCGACATCGGCGGTACCAAGATCGCGGCCGGTGTGGTCGACGAGGAAGGCAACATCCTCTCGACGCACAAGGTGCCGACCCCGGGCACGCCCGAGGGGATCGTGGACGCCATCGCCGCCGCCGTCGAGGGCGCGCGAGCCGGACACGAGATCGTCGGTGTCGGCATCGGCGCGGCCGGCTACGTCAACCGTCAGCGGTCGACGGTGTACTTCGCCCCCAACATCGACTGGCGCAACGAGCCGCTCAAGGAGAAGGTCGAGACCCGCGTGGGCCTGCCGGTCGTCGTGGAGAACGACGCCAACGCCGCCGCGTGGGGCGAGTACAAGTTCGGCGCAGGCAAGGGCCACCGCAACGTCATCTGCATCACCCTCGGCACCGGCCTCGGCGGTGGCATCATCATCGGCAACAAGCTGCGCCGCGGCCACTACGGCGTCGCCGCCGAGTTCGGCCACATCCGCATGGTCCCGGACGGGCTGCAGTGCGGCTGCGGTTCGCAGGGCTGCTGGGAGCAGTACGCGTCCGGGCGGGCCCTGGTCAGATACGCCAAGCAGCGCGCCAACGCCACCCCCGAGAACGCGGACCTCCTCCTCGGCCTCGGTGACGGCACCCCCGAGGGCATCGAGGGCAAGCACATCTCCATGGCCGCCCGCCAGGGCGACCCCGTCGCCGTCGACTCCTACCGCGAACTCGCCCGTTGGGCCGGCGCCGGCCTCGCCGACCTCGCCTCCCTCTTCGACCCGTCGGCGTTCATCGTGGGCGGCGGCCTGTCGGACGAGGGCGAACTGGTCCTCGACCCGATCCGCAAGTCCTACAAGCGCTGGCTCGTGGGCGGCAACTGGCGCCCCGTCGCCGAGGTCATCGCCGCCCAACTGGGCAACGAGGCGGGCCTGGTGGGCGCGGCGGACCTGGCGAGAGAACCCGACCCGATCATGTAGACACCGGCAGCCGTCCCCGCGCCCCGTTCTCGGGGGCGCGGGGCCCTGTCGACCGCGGCTCCGCCGCGTGGGCGCGACCAGCCCCCCGCCGGTCGTCAGCCGAACGAACGACCCGCAGTCTCCGGGCTCTCCCGGCGGAGTGGTGCCGCGTAGATTGATCCACATGACGCCGCTGCCCAACTCCCGCACGAACCCCGACGGTTCGGCAACCATCCGCGTCCTCAGTTACAACATCCGCTCCATGCGGGACGACACGGACGCCCTCGCCCGGGTGATCACCGCCTGCGCCCCCGACCTGGTCCTCATCCAGGAAGCCCCCCGTTTCTTCCGCTGGCGCAAGAAGCTCGCCAGGCTCGCCGCGGCCTCCCACCTGGTCACCCTCTCCGGCGGCGCCACCGCCTCCGGCCCCGCGCTGCTGTGCAACCTCCGCGCCACGGTCGAGCACACCGACGACGTGCTCCTGCCCCTCACCCCCGGCCTGCACCGACGCGGCTTCGCCACAGCGGTGGTCCGCTTCGGCCGCGCCCGCCTCGGCGTCCTGTCCTGCCACCTGTCCCTGCAGAAGGACGAGCGGTACGAGCAGGGCGGCCTGCTCCTCGACCACCTGGCCGGCCTGGGCGTGACACACGCGGTCGCGGGCGGCGACCTCAACGAGCGCCCGGACGGCCGCACATTCCGCCGCCTCGCCGGTGAACTCCAGGACTGCTGGACCACCACCCCCTGGGGCGGCGAGTACAGCTCCACGCCCACCGACCCCCACCAGCGCATCGACGCGATCCTGGCCACCCCCGGCATCGAGGTCCTCGGCTGCGGCGTCCCCCTCGACCACCCCGGCATCTCCGAGGACGACCTGAGGGCGGCCACGGACCACCTGCCGGTCCTGGCCGCCCTCAGAGTCCCCGCCGAGTCCTAGCCCGCGGCGGACGGATACTGCTTGACCTTGTCGACGATCGCCCAACTGTCCAGATACGAGAGCTGGGTGTACGTCTTCATGGTCTTGCCGTCGCCCGAGGAACGCTCGTCACGGAAGCCGAGGAACGCGTACGTCACCGGGTCGAAGATGAAGTAGCTGCCGTAGCCCGACGCCCCCTCGGGGCGGGTGGGATCGTCGTACGTGATGGCCACGCCGACCCGGCCCTTCGCGTCCTTCTGGTTCGGCAGGGCCTTGACCCCCGGCACCATCCCGAGCGCCTCGTACGCCGCCGGCCGCAGCCCCTCGGGCATCACCGGGACCAGTTTGAGCAGCCCGGCGAGGCTGAAGTGGATGTGCGACCACTCCTGGTCGGTGATCCTGTCCAGCGAGGTGTTCTTCTTGTCGCGCGCGAAGCCCACGTCCTGGAGCGCGAGGATCAGCTGATCCGGGTCGGTCGGGAGCTTTTGCAGCGTGCCCCAGTCCTTCGGTGGCCAGCTGGTCTGGTTCTCCTCGTTCGGTGGGGACCACCACCCCTTGCCGATCTCCATGATCCAGGACCGCTGGGAGCCGTCCACGGAGCGCCAGATCTCGTCGACGTGGGTCTTCGTCCTCCCCGTCTTCTGGTCGGTCTCCTTGATGATCTCCTTGGTGTAGATGAACTGGTCGTCCCGAGGACTGACCACCTTGTCGTTCTTCCGCGCGTACGAGGCCGCCCCGTTGAGCACGGTCTGCGCGCTGACGTTGCGCATGTGCGGCAGGTTCTTCACCGGCAGCGTGGCGGTCTTCCCCCGGCCGTCGTCGTGCTGCACGGTGACCAGGACACCCGCCGTGACCGCGGCGGCGACCGTACCGGCCAGGGCGATGCGCAGGACCGGGCGACGGCGGACCGGGCGATCGGGCCCGATCGCCCTGCGAGTCGCCCGGTCCGCACCGGGTGCGGTGATCGTGGCGAGCAGGCGGGCCCGCCCCCGCCGGCGGGCCTCGTCGTCCAGTGGGGGAGCCCCCGCGTCGAAGTCGGCGAGGTCCCGCAGGTCCCGGAGGTCCCGCAGGTCCCTCGGTCCGTCGATGTCACGCATGGGCGTCTGCCTCTCGGAAAGCGGTCGGATCGGATCCGCCCAGTGCTTCGCGCAATCTGCCGCGAGCCCGGTTCAGCCGGGATCTGATCGTGCCGACGGGCACGTCGAGGGCGCGGGCCGCCTCCTCGTAGTCGAGGCCGGCCCAGGCCACCAGCAGCACCACGTCGCGGTGGCGGGCGGACAGCCCGGCGGCCAGCTCCCGGCGCACCCCCGTGGCACCGGCCCC
>NZ_LRTR01000042.1 GCF_001550375.1 Streptomyces europaeiscabiei
TGCGCGTGGCGGGGCGCGTCGGGGCGGCGTACGCCGGTGCTCTGCTCGGTGTGGGGCTGCGTCTGGGGCCGGGTCTGGGGCTGGGGCTGGGGCTGGGGCTGGGGCAGGTCGCTCGGGTCGCTGCCGAGCAGGCCCTGGGGGACGACGAACGCGGCCTGCACTCCGCCGTAGATGTTGGTCTGCAGGCGGACCTGGATGCCGTGGCGGCGGGCCAGCTGGGAGACGACGAAGAGGCCGATGCGGCCGTCCTGGAGGAGGCTGGCGACGTTGACCTGGTCGGGGTCGGCGAGCAGGGCGTTCATCTTGTTCTGCTCGGTGACGGGCATGCCGAGGCCCCGGTCCTCGACCTCGACGGCGAGCCCGGAGGTGACGAGGTTGGCGCGGAGCAGGACCTGGGTGTGCGGGGCGGAGAACACCGTGGCGTTCTCGACGAGTTCGGCGAGGAGGTGGATGACGTCGGCCACGGCGTGCCCGCGCAGGGTGCCGTCGACCGGGGGCACCAGTTTGACCCGGGAGTACTGCTCGACCTCGGCGATCGCGGAGCGCAGCACCTCGGTCATGGAGACGGGGTTGCTCCACTGGCGGCGGGAGACGGCGCCGCCGAGGACGGCGAGGTTCTCGGCGTGGCGGCGGATGCGGGTGGCGAGGTGGTCGA
Source organism: Streptomyces europaeiscabiei (assembly GCF_001550375.1). Taxonomy (GTDB): domain Bacteria; phylum Actinomycetota; class Actinomycetes; order Streptomycetales; family Streptomycetaceae; genus Streptomyces; species Streptomyces europaeiscabiei. The sequence goes on from NZ_LRTR01000042.1 coordinate 656, forward strand.
CGTGGAAGAGACCCTTGAGGAGGTCGGGGTCCTCGATCTCGTTCTCGAGTTCGTCGAGGATGGAGATCTCGCGCTGCACGAGGGACTGCAGCCGGCGGGCCAGGTTCACGAAGACTTCGAGCTTCTGTTCGCTGCCCGCGTGGCTGGAGAGCTGAGAGGCCTGGACGACGGCGGTGACGGCGCTGTCGTGGGCGCGTGCCAGGTCGGCGGTGAGCAGTTCGAAGTCGTCGGCGTCCGCGGCGGGTTCGGCTCGCGCTCCGCGCGCGGGCGGCTGGTCGCCGCGCCGGAGCGCG
>NZ_LRTR01000420.1 GCF_001550375.1 Streptomyces europaeiscabiei
GACGACCGCCCGGTCCGCGACCGCCTCCTCGTGCTCCACCGGCGCCGGCAGCCGGGCGAGCGCCCTGAACCGGCGCGCCTCGGCCCGTCGGTGCCGGCCCACGAGGTTGGTGGCGATACCGAACAGCCAGGGGCGGGCGTCGGCCCGCTCCAGGTCGTACGTGTGCCGCCGCTGGAAGGCGGTGACGAAGGTCTCCGCCATCAGATCCTCCGCCGCCTCGGGGCCGAGCCGCCGTGCCGCGTAACGATGCACGGTGTCGGCGTACCGGTCGTAGAGGACGGCGAACAGCTCGGGCTCGTCCCGGGACCGCTCGATCACGCGGGCATCACTCTCCTCGCGGTCCCCGTCGCGAGTGCCGACGCCCGGTGGTCCGACGGTCATCGGGGCTCCTTTCGTTCGTCCGAACGCCTCGAAGGCCTGGGCTCTTCGGGTCGTGCACCCGTACTTCGCCGTTCACCGGAATCGGGTTCCATCCCGTCGCACGGCGACGACGGGATCAGATCTCCTCGGCACCGTCGCAGGGCAACGGCGAGGGCCCGCCCGGAAGTCTCCCGGACGGGCCCTCGTAAGGCGGTGGTGGTGGGGTCAGACGACCGCGCCCCGGCCCGGATCGTCGTCGTCCTCGTCGTCGCCGTTCATCCGCATCACCAGCGTGGCGAAGCCGCCGAGGAAGCCGCCGATGCCCAGGGTGGTGAGCCACCAGGTCATCTCCCAGCCGAGGAGGACGGCGAGCAGCAGCAGGACCGGGCCGCCGATCACCCCCAGCCAGGCGAACTTGGCGGTGGCGTCGGCCGCCGGCAGCGGGGGCGGCTCGGGCGGCACGAAGTGGCCCTCACCGTCCTCGTCCTCCTCGGCGGAGTCCCTGTCGCCCTTGTCCAGATCCTCGCCGACCGGGTCGGGCACGCTGTAGTCGCGCGGACCCGAGCCGACGCCGGGGGCGAACGCCACCGAGCTGCCCAGCGGCCTGGGGGCCGCGGGGCCGGCGGCGGCATCGGGTGACTTGTCGGGAGATTCCTCCGGCTCGGCCTCCAGCAGGGCCAGGTCCTCCACCGACCTGAACGGCTTGGTGCCCGGCGGGTCCGGCGGCTCGTTGCCGAACCCGGCGACGATGGCCCGCCAGGCGGCGTCCTCGTCGAACGGCACGTGCTGCTCCTCGCCCACGTGCTGCTCCTCGCCCGGCGACTCGCCGGACGAGGCGCCCGCGGAGCTGCCCGAGGAGCCGCCCGGGGAGCCGCCCGGGGAGTCGCCCCGCGAGTCGCCGTGGCGCTCGCCGAGGGGCGCTCCCTTCTCCTCCGGCTCACGCTCGGAGTCGTGCTCAGCCACCAGTGGCCGTCCCTTCCCTCTGCTCCAAGGATCCCGGACCGATCTGCTCCGCGGACCCCGAATCAGACTGCTGTACGGATTCCGCGTCGGACTCCTTCACACCGGCCGCCCCGGAATCCGTCACGCCTCGCGCATCGGAGTCCGCCACGAGACGGGTGACGAACGCGTGGCTCTCCTCGAAGATCCGGTCCGCGTCGTGGTCCAACGTCGCGACATGGTGGCTCTGTTCCAGCAGGATCTCCGTGACGTCGGTCGACGACACCCGGCCGAGGACGCGCTCGGAGTCGACGGGCGGCACCACATGGTCCCGCGGGCTGTGCAGCAGCAGCAACGGCTGGGTCACCTGGGGCAGTTCGCCGTCGACGAGACGCAGGAAGTTGCGCAGCGAGTGCGCCGCGTGCAGCGGCACATGGCTGTACCCCACCTCCTCGACGCCCTCCTTCGCGATGTCGCTGGTGATCCCCTTGGTGGTGGGGACGAAGTGCCGGAGCAGCGGGAGGGCGTGCGCGGCGGGGCCGTGCACCTTGTTCGCCGGGTTGACGACCATCACGCCGGCGACCGCGTCCCCGTGCTTCGCGGCCAGCCGCAGCGCCAGCGCGCCACCCATGGAAAGCCCCGCCACGAAGACGTGCGCACAACGCTCGCGCAGGGCCCGCAGCTCGCGGTCCACCTCCGCGTACCAGTCCTGCCAGCCGGTCGGGCGGAGGTCCTCCCAGCGGGTGCCGTGTCCCGGCAGCAGGGGCAGTGCGACGGTCAGCCCCCGCGCGGCGAGGTGCTCCGCCCAGGGGCGCAGGGACTGGGGGGACCCGGTGAATCCGTGGCAGAGGAGGACACCGACCTCCCCGCCCTCGTGGTGGTACGGCTCGGCTCCAGGAAGGACCGGCACGGTTCGGTCTCCTGTTCATGAGAAGGGTGTGAAAGTCCGGATGTGGTTCACCGTACGCGACCGCTCCGACACCGACCAGGGGCTTCGCGTGGTGGAGGGAGGGTGAAGGACCCGGTGGAGAGCGGGTGAAGGGCCCGGTGAGGAGCAGGTGGGGAGCAGGTGGGAACCCTGGGGGAGCGATGGGGGCGCCCGACACCGGTCGGACCTGTCGGACTCTTCTTCAGGCGTCCGGGTTAAGGTCTGATCCACGGATCACAGAGAGGCACTCGGTTGCTGTACGGCGCGATGAAGGTCGCTATCGGGGGACCGCTCAAGGTCACCTTCAGGCCCTGGGTGGAGGGCCTGGAGAACATTCCGCCCGAGGGCGCCGCGATCCTCGCGAGCAACCACCTCTCCTTCTCGGACTCGTTCTTCCTCCCCGCGGTCCTCGACCGCAAGGTCACGTTCATCGCGAAGGCCGAGTACTTCACCACCCCCGGGATCAAGGGCAAGCTGACGGCCGCCTTCTTCAAGGGCGTCGGCCAGCTCCCGGTGGACCGCTCCGGCGCGCGGGGCGCGGGTGAGGCCGCGATCAGGAGCGGCATACAGGTCATCGAGAGCGGTGAGCTGTTCGGCATCTACCCCGAGGGCACCCGCTCGCCCGACGGCCGGCTCTACCGCGGCAAGCCCGGTGGCCTGGCCCGCGTGGCCCTTGCCACGGGCGCGCCCGTCATCCCCGTCGCCATGATCGACACGGAGAAGATCCAGCCCCCGGGCAAGGTCCTGCCGAAGGTGATGCGCCCCGGCATCCGGATCGGCAAGCCCCTCGACTTCAGCCGCTACCAGGGCATGGAGCACGACCGCTTCGTCCTGCGGGCGCTGACCGACGAGGTCATGTACGAGATCATGAAGCTCTCCGGCCAGGAGTACGTCGACATCTACGCGACCGCCGCCAAGCGGCGGATCGCGGACGCGGCCAAGGCCGAGAGGGAGGCCGACAAGGCCGCCAGGGCCGCCCTCGCCAAGGCCGAGAAGGAACGGGCGGCCAAGGAACAGACGGCCGAGGAGCGGAAGGCCGAGGAACGGGCGGCGGAGCGGAAGGCCGAGGAACAGAAGGAACAGAAGGAACAGGCGGAGAAGACCCGGTCGGACAGGGACCGGCCGGCTTCGTAGCGGCCGCGTTCGCGGGTACGGTCGCGGTCGTGGTCCCGGACGCGATCGTCGTGGGTGGGGTGGGGGATATGCCTGAGCGTGAGCAGGTCATGCGCATGTCGGTCGAGCAGCCGCTGTGGCGAGCGCTCACCGGCTACCGGATCCTGACGATGATCTACGCGATCGGCCTCTTCGTCAGCGCGTACGACAAGTTCGAGCGCCCCTGGCTGGCCGTCGCCTACTTCGCGGTGCTGGCCGGCTGGACGCTGGCGACCCTGCCGAAGGTGGCGGGCGCGGCCAGCTGCACCAAGCGGTTCCTCACGGCCGACCTCACCATCGCGATCGTCGGCATCCTGCTCACCCGGCTCGCCGACTCGGCCGCGCGGGTGGAGGCCGGAGGTCCGACGCTCCCGTCGATATGGACCGCCGGCGCGGTGCTGGCGTTCGCCATCAAGGGCGGCTGGCGCTGGGCCGCCTTCGCCTCCACGCTCGTCGCCGTCGCCAACCTGGTCCACCGGGGAGCCCCCACCCGCGACACCATCCACAACGTGCTGCTGGTCTGGTTCGTCTCCATCGCCATCGGATACGTCGTCGAGGTCGCCCGCGCCTCCGAGCGCACCCTCGCCCGCGCCCTGGAGATCGATGCCGCCACCCGCGAACGGGAACGCCTCGCCCGGGACATCCACGACGGCGTCCTCCAGGTGCTCGCCATGGTCCAGCGGCGCGGAAACGCCCTCGGCGGCGAGGCCGCCGAGCTGGGCCGGATGGCCGGCGAGCAGGAGGTCGCCCTGCGCAGCCTGGTCTCCGCCGGCCTGGTCCCCGTCTCCCGTATCTCGCAGGACGCGGCCCAGGGAGCGGTCGTACGGGCGGTGGAGGAACAGGACGCGGCCGACGACGGCGACGCCGCCGGTCCCGTGGATCTGCGTGCCCTCCTCGCCCCGTACGCCGGCGCGATGGTCACCTTCTCCGAGCCCGGCGGCCCGGTGCCGCTCGCCCCGCGGGCCGC
>NZ_LRTR01000421.1 GCF_001550375.1 Streptomyces europaeiscabiei
TCGCCCCGCGGGCCGCGCGGGAGCTGGCGGCGGCCGTCGGCGCCGCCCTGGACAATGTGCGCGAACACGCCGGGGACGGGGCGCGGGCCTGGATCCTGGTCGAGGACTGGCCGGACGAGATCATCGTGACCGTACGGGACGACGGCCCCGGCATCCCCGAGGGACGGCTCGCCCAGGCCGAGGGCGAGGGACGGCTCGGAGTGGCCCTCTCCATCCGGGGACGGCTGCGCGACATCGGCGGCACGGCCGAACTGATCTCGGTGCCCGGACAGGGCACGGAAGTCGAACTGAAGGTGCCCAGGGCCCAGGAAGGGCCGAAGGGCGTACGGGGGAAGGCGGAGAAGCGGTGACGGAGAGCGTGGAGAGCGTGCGGAACGGCGGGCCGGCGGACGGACGGGCACAGTCCGGCGGGAGCGGTCCGATCAGGGTCATGGTGGTCGACGACCACCCCATGTGGCGCGACGCCGTCGCCCGTGACCTGGCCGAGGCCGGCTTCGACGTGGTCGCCACGGCGGGCGACGGCGAGCAGGCGGTACGGCGCGCCCACGCCGCCGCGCCGGACGTCCTGGTCCTGGACCTGAACCTGCCCGCGAAGCCGGGGGTGCAGGTCTGCAAGGAACTGGTGGGCGCGAACCCGGCGTTGCGGGTGCTGGTCCTGTCGGCGAGCGGGGAGCACGCGGACGTTCTGGAGGCGGTGAAGTCCGGTGCTACGGGCTACCTGCTGAAGTCGGCCTCGACCGAGGAGCTGACCGACGCCGTACGCCGCACCGCGGTCGGCGACCCCGTCTTCACCCCCGGCCTCGCGGGCCTGGTCCTCGGCGAGTACCGCCGCCTCGCCTCCGAGCCCGCCCCCGCGCCGGGCGCCGACGAGCCCAGGGCGCCGCAGCTCACCGACCGCGAGACCGAGGTGCTCCGGCTCGTCGCGAAGGGGCTGAGCTACAAGCAGATCGCCGAACGCCTCGTCATCTCGCACCGCACGGTCCAGAACCACGTCCAGAACACCCTCGGCAAGCTCCAGCTCCACAACCGGGTGGAACTGGTCCGCTATGCCATAGAGCGCGGTCTCGACGACGAGTAAACGCCGCGAATCACCCCATAGAGTGAAGGCGATTTGATCAACTCTGATCAACTCACCCTCAATCGGCGGTAATTCGCCGGAATTGACTTCCCGTACATGCCGAAGTGACCTGGATCACTACTAGCGTGGCTTCACCAGGCAACTGCGGCGAAGGGACATTTCCATGCGCGTCGGAGTACTCACCGGAGGCGGCGACTGCCCCGGGCTCAACGCCGTCATCCGGGGCGTCGTCCGCAAGGGCGTGCAGGAGTACGGCTACGACTTCGTGGGCTTCCGGGACGGCTGGCGGGGTCCGCTCGAGAACGACACCGTCCGCCTCGACATCCCCGCCGTCCGCGGCATCCTGCCCCGCGGCGGCACCATCCTCGGCTCCTCGCGCACCAACCCGCTCAAGCAGGAGAACGGCATCCGCCGCATCAAGGACAACCTCGCCAAGCAGGAGGTCGAGGCACTCATCGCCATCGGCGGCGAGGACACGCTCGGTGTGGCCGCGCGTCTGTCGGACGAGTACGGGGTGCCGTGCGTGGGCGTCCCGAAGACGATCGACAACGACCTCTCCGCCACCGACTACACCTTCGGTTTCGACACCGCCGTGGGCATCGCCACGGAAGCGATCGACCGCCTGCACACCACCGCCGAGTCCCACATGCGGGTCCTCGTCGTCGAGGTGATGGGCCGGCACGCCGGCTGGATCGCCATCCACTCCGGCCTGGCCGGCGGCGCCAACGTCATCCTCATCCCCGAACAGCGCTTCGACGTCGACAAGGTGTGCGCCTGGGTGACGTCCCGCTTCAAGGCCTCGTACGCGCCGATCGTGGTCGTCGCGGAGGGGGCCATGCCGAAGGACGGCCAGATGGTCCTCAAGGACGGCTCACTCGACTCCTTCGGCCACGTCCGCCTCTCCGGGGTCGGCGAATGGCTGTCCAAGGAGATCGAGAGGCGCACGGGCAAGGAGTCCCGCACGACCGTCCTCGGCCACGTCCAGCGCGGCGGCACTCCCTCCGCCTTCGACCGCTGGCTCGCCACCCGCTTCGGCCTCCACGCGATCGACGCCGTCCACGACCGGGACTTCGGCAAGATGGTCGCCCTCCGTGGGACGGACATCGTCCGCGTCCCGATCGCCGACGCGACGGCAAAGTTGAAGACGGTCGACCCGAAGCTCTACGAGGAGGTCGGCGTCTTCTTCGGCTGAGGCGGGCGCGGGAGGGGGTGGGGGGTTCGGTTCGTCGGCGGGTGCGGGTCCGGTGGGGCTTCTCGCGCAGTTCCCCGCGCCCCTGGAAAAGCAGGGGCTGCGCCCCCTGCTTTTCAGGCCCGCAGGGTCCTGGTGCTTTTAGGGGCGCGGGGAACTGCGCGAGAAGCCCCCACCAGCCCCCACCAGCCCCCACCGGACCCGCACTGGACCCGCACCCGACCCGCGACCCTAGAGCGCCCGCAGGGACTGGACCCCCGCCACCAGCTCCCGCACCACAGCCACCCCGTCCATCGTCAGCACCGACTCCGGATGGAACTGCACCCCCGCGAACCCGGCCCCCCGCAGCGCGTGCACCTCCCCACCCTCACCACGGCTGACCTCCACCCCGTGCGCGGCCAGCTCCGCCGCCGCACCGTCGTCACAACGCGCCACGAAGCTGTTGTAGAAGCCGACGGTCTCGCGGCGCCCGAACAGATCGATCTCGGTCTGCGCCCCCTGGTAGGGGACCTCCTTCCGGACGATCTCCAGTCCCAGCTCGACCGCGATCAGCTCGTGCCCGAGACACACCCCGAGCACCCCCCGCCGGTGCTCCCGGATCACCGACGCGGTCAGCGACCGCAGAAACCGCATCTTGGGATCGTCGAGATCGCCGGGATCCCCGGGTCCGGGCCCCAGCACCACCACCCCCTCGTGCGCGAGCACGGCCTCCCGCAGCTCCGGCTCGTCGTAGCGCCGAACCGTCACCTCCAGCCCCGACGACCGCAGCAGATGCGCGAGCATCGCGGTGAACGTGTCCTCGGCGTCCACGACGAGTGCGTGCCCCGTCAGCTCGGCCGTCCGCTCCTGCATCCGCAACCAGAACGGCGCCAGCGACCCCCGCCGCCCGTCCAGCGCCGCCCGCACCCGAGGGTCGTCCGCCAGAACCGGCCGCACCCGTTCCGGGCCGGGCCGCCCCGGCCGTACCCCCAGGGCCGTCAGCACCCCCGCCGCCTTCGCATGCGTCTCGGCGACCTCGCCCGCCGGATCCGACCCCCGGACGAGCGTGGCCCCCACCGGCACCTTCAGCCGCCCGTCCGCCGCGATGTCGGCGGTACGGATCAGAATCGGCGAGTCCAGGGTCTGCGCCCCTCCCGCATCCCGCCCCACCAACGCCAACGCCCCCGCGTAGTACCCGCGCCCGCCCACCTCGTGCCGCTCGATCACCCGGCAGGCGTTCTGCACGGGCGACCCGGTGACCGTGGCGGCGAACATCGTCTCCTTCAGCACCTCCCGCACATCCAGCGAGGACCGCCCGCGCAGCTCGTACTCGGTGTGCGCGAGGTGTGCCATCTCCTTCAGTCGGGGCCCGACCACGACCCCGCCCATGTCACCGACCGTGCACATCATCTTGAGCTCCTCGTCGACGACCATCGAGAGCTCCTCGATCTCCTTGCCGTCGGCGAGGAAGGCCAGCAGGTCCTCCGGTGCCGGCCCCTCGGCCGGATAGCGATAGGTCCCGCTGATCGGGTTCATCACGACCGTCCCGCCGGACATCCGGACGTGCACCTCGGGGCTGGCACCCACGAGGGTCCGCTCACCGGTGTGCACCACGAATGTCCAGTACGCGCCCCGCTCGCCCTCCAGCAGCCGCCGGAACAGCGCGAGCGCGTCGGCGCGGCCGAAGCCGGGGACCGTGCCCTCGTACGTCCGCCGGATCACGAAGTTCGCGCCCTCGCCCCGCCCGATCTCCTCGTGCAGCACCCGGCCGACGATCTCCGCGTACTCCTCGTCGTCCACGTCGAAGCCCCCGTCCTCGACCCGGACGTCATGCGCGGGCAGCTCCGCGAGGACCCGGTCCAGCGGCAGCTCGAACGACTCCTCCGGCACCAGCACCGACAGGGGCGTCCCGTCGTCGCGGACGTCGAAGCCGCGTTCGCGGATCTGCCGGAAGGGCACGAGTGCCAGCCCCTCGTCGGGGATGTCGACGAGCCGCTCGCACGTGGTCACCGGGCCGATGAGCAACTCCACCGTGTCGTGGTCGTGGAGGCCGGGTGTGCGGCGGCGCAGCAGGGCGAACGGGCGGTCGTCCGACAGGAGCCGGGTCAGGTCCATGGGTTCCTCTTCCCTGGGGGATCACGGTCGTCGCGGTGATCGGGGAGGAGCGGCCGGGCCCTGGAAACACCGAAGGCCGCCCCTCGGGCGGCCTTCGCGAAGTCTTGCGTACGCGCAGTCAGTGGGCCGCCGGATGAGCGGTCCACCACCAGTTCTGGATCGAGTGCGCGAACATGCGCGGCACCTTACCGGACATCTCCCGTGAACTCACGTGATCGCGTCGGAGGGTCTCCTTATGATCACTCTCGGTTCGTTCTTTGACATGTTCTAGACGATTTGTGGATACGGAAGGGCGAGTGTGTCACTCGTACGGAGAATGAGGCCCCTGGCCTTCGTCGCGGCGGCGGCCGCCCTGTTCGCCGGGCTCACCGGACAACCCGCGGCGGCCGCGGACGAGCCGGTGGTGACGAAGCTGACGCTCGGCGGCGACAGGTTCAAGATGACCGATACGAGCACCGTGTCGGCCGCGACCACCCTCGACGGCAACCTGGACGACGCCGACCTCGCGGACGTCGTCACCACCGACTACACGAAGGACTCCTCCGGGGCGAGTGACCCCTGGACGAACCTGCGCACCATGCGCGCGTGCGCCGGCGACGAGACGAAGGCCCTGCCACCGGTGAACAGGAAGGTCGCCTGGTGCTGGTCCTCGGCGCACGGCGACGACGCCACTCCGCGCTGGTGGCCGCAGGGGATGAGCAGCACCGGCACCGCCGACGGAGCCGACGGCGCCATCCAGGACAAACGCGTCACGGCGGTCGCCTGGCACTACGAGACGTTCAAGACCAACGCGGCCGGCGACTACGAGGCCAACGACAAATGCAGGACGAACAACCTGCTCAAGCTCACCCTCATCGACCGTGACACCAAGAAGTACCGCCACATCCTGCTCGTCGAGCCGACGGAGGGCGGCGCGGACTTCAAGTTCGTCACCGGCCACGGCGGCGGCATCGTCTGGTACGGCAACCACATCTACGTCACGGACACCTCCAACGGCATCCGCGTCTTCGACATCAACAAGCTCGGCAAGGTCGACACCTACGGCTCCGACCTCAACTCCTACGGCATCGACAGCTCCGGAAAGTCCAGCGCCTGCGGCTACCCGTACGTGCTGCCGCAGGTCCACTACTACAAGCAGGCCTCCCCGCCGCCCTCCGGCGCGTGCGACGCGGACGCCGTGAACGGCACGCCCGACGCCGACTCCCTGTGCTACTCCTGGCTCTCCCTCGACAAGTCCGGGGGCAGCCCGTACAAGCTGGTCACCGGCGAGTGGTTCGGCAGCGCCGCGGGCGGCCGGGTGGTGCGCTACCAGCTCAATCCGACGAGCTCCTCGACCTATCCCGGGCTGCTGAACATGTCCGGCGGCAAGACCGTGATCCAGGACGCGTACGCCGCGTCCCGCTATGTGGGACTGCAGGGCGGCATGACCTGGACCGACAGTGCCGGGCTGCTGAACTTCGCCTTCCACAAGGGGTGCGCCCTCCAGCCCGCCGTGTTCTCGCGCACCTGGGTGGGCGACACCCGGGCCACCACCGCGTGCAACCGCACGGTCGGCGAGACGGTGTACGCCAACGGGAACTGGGCGGTGGGCACGCCGCAGGCCCTGAGCTACTGGCCGAAGCTCGGCGCGGACCAGGTGGAGGAGCTGTGGGGGCTGACGGAGCACATCTGCCCCGGTACGAGCCTGCGCACGAGCTTCCCCCACGAGTTCAAGGCCACCGAGGAGCCGGACGAGAAGAAGAACGCCTGTGACGGCTACGACAACGCCGACAACCTCTCCTTGCGCACGGTCTTCGCCGTGGGCTTCGACGACAGCGCGGTCATGAACCTGCACTGACGCTGGCCCACGCCACCGACCCGACGAACACCGACCCGACGAATACCGACCCGACGAACCCCGCTCCGATCGAGCGGGGTTCGTCTCAATTGATGAGCAAGGGGATGGACGCCCGACACGACCCCGTAATGTGGACGTCGTGACCGTGAACGCTAAGTCCAGCGCGAGCGCTGGCAACACCTGGCGAGACCTGCCCGCGGCGCAGCAGCCCGAGTACCCCGACACCGAGGCTCTGCGCGCAGTCGTTGCGGAGCTCGAGTCGTATCCGCCGCTCGTCTTCGCGGGCGAGTGCGACCAGCTGCGCGCCCGGATGGCGTCCGTCGCCAAGGGAGAGGCGTTCCTCCTCCAGGGCGGCGACTGTGCCGAGGCCTTCGACGGCGTCTCGGCCGACCACATCCGCAACAAGCTGAAGACGCTGCTCCAGATGGGCGCCGTCCTCACGTACGCGGCCTCCGTGCCGGTCGTGAAGGTCGGCCGTATCGCCGGGCAGTACTCCAAGCCGCGCTCCAAGGGCACCGAGACCCGCGACGGCGTGACCCTGCCGACGTACCGGGGCGACTCGGTCAACGGCTTCGACTTCAACGAGGCCGCCCGGATCCCGGACCCCGAGCGCCTGAAGCGGATGTACAACGCCTCCGCCTCCACGCTCAACCTGGTCCGCGCCTTCACCACCGGCGGTTACGCCGACCTGCGCCAGGTGCACGCCTGGAACCAGGACTTCGTGAAGTCGTCCCCGTCGGGCCAGCGCTACGAGCAGCTCGCCCGTGAGATCGACAGCGCGCTGAACTTCATGCACGCCTGCGGGACCGACCCGGAGGAGTTCCGCACCGTCGAGTTCTTCTCCTCGCACGAGGCGCTGCTGCTCGACTACGAGTCGGCGCTGACCCGCGTGGACTCGCGCACGGGGCACCTGTACGACGTCTCCGCGCACATGGTGTGGATCGGTGAGCGCACCCGCCAGCTGGACCACGCGCACATCGAGTTCGCCTCGCAGATCCGCAACCCGATCGGGATCAAGCTCGGCCCGACGACCACGGCCGAGGAGGCGCTGCAGTACATCGAGCGCCTCGACCCGGACCGCGAGCCCGGCCGGCTCACCTTCATCGTGCGCATGGGCGCGGACAAGGTCCGCGACAAGCTGCCCGAGCTGGTCGAGAAGGTCACCGCCTCCGGCGCGACCGTCGCGTGGATCACCGACCCGATGCACGGCAACACCTATGAGGCGGCCTCCGGCCACAAGACCCGCCGCTTCGACGACGTGCTCGACGAGGTCAAGGGCTTCTTCGAGGTCCACAAGGGCCTCGGCACCCACCCGGGCGGCATCCACGTGGAGCTGACCGGCGACGACGTCACGGAGTGCGTGGGCGGCGGCGACGAGATCTTCGTCGACGATCTGCACCAGCGCTACGAGACCGCCTGCGACCCCCGGCTCAACCGCAGCCAGTCCCTGGACCTGGCGTTCCTGGTCGCGGAGCTGTACCGCGACTAGTGACAGCCGTGACAGCTGAATGGAGTGGGGCGCGGATCACATACGATCCGCGCCCCACTCCACTTTTGCGGTCCCGGCCCGCCGGGTAAGGTTAGGTTAGCCTCACCGATCTTCGGGATGGCGTCCTGTACCGATCCGGCGGGAGGTGAACCGCGTGTTCGTCTGTAGTTGCTTTGGCGTCACCGAGCAGCAGGTCAAGAAGCACGCGGCGGACGGCGCCTGCACTCCTCGTCAGATCGCGTCGGCCTGCAAGGCGGGCACGGACTGCGGCTCATGCGTACGCCGGATCCAGGCGATCCTCGGCAGGGGCGCCTGCCCGCGCCGTGAGCCGGCCGACCAGGTCGGGTCGGTCCTCGCCGAGCTCGAGGAAGCGGCGTAGCTCAGCTCTCCGGCTGCTCGATCAGCTGCGCGAGGTACAGCGCCTCGCCGAGCTTCTCCAGCAGTTCCAGCTGGGTGTCGAGGTAGTCGATGTGGTGCTCCTCGTCCGCGAGGATCGACTCGAAGATGTTCGCCGAGGTGATGTCACCCTTGTTGCGCATCACCTCGATGCCGCGCTTGAGACGGTCGATCGCCTCGACCTCGACCTGCCGGTCGGCCTCGAACATCTCCTTGACCGTCTGGCCCACGCGGACGTGGAACAGTCGCTGGTAGTTCGGCAGCCCGTCCAGGAACAGGATCCGGTCGGTGAGCACCTCCGCGTGCTTCATCTCGTCGAACGACTCGTGACGCGTGTACTTCGCGAGCTTCGTCCAGCCGAAGTTCTCCTGCATCTTCGCGTGCAGGAAGTACTGGTTGATCGCGGTGAGCTCCGCGGTCAGCTGCTCGTTGAGGAATTCGATGACCTCGGGGTCGCCCTGCATCGCGGAAGCTCCTTACCAAGCGGGGAATGGGGAGGTTGCGCCGCGATGATTGCACCGCTGCCGAAGATCGTCCAGTAAGTGCAAGCTTAGTAAGTAAGTGCAGCCTTAGTTCTAAATGTCCGGGTCGGGTGGACCCTGGTCATGTGCACCACCCCAGGTCTGTCAGGATGGAGTCATGGGTCAGCCGGTGGAACGCGCATCAGGAGATCGCGCATCTGAGAACGCGGCGTCGTCGCAGCTTCCGCCGGGACAGCGACTCCAGCGCGGCTGGCCGGTCACGCACTACGGGCCCGTCCCCAAGTTCCGCCCGGAGCGCTGGGACTTCCGGGTCTTCGGCGCCACCGCCGACGGCGAGAAGCACTCCTGGACCCACGACGAGTTCACCGCCCTGCCGTACGCCTCGGTGGTGGCCGATCTGCACTGCGTGACGAAGTTCAGCATGGTCGGCGCGGAATGGGGCGGCATCCCGGCCCGCACGATTCTGCGGACCGCGCCACCCGGCCCCGAGGTCACCCATGTGATGGTGTGGGCCGAGTACGGCTTCAGCTCCAACCTCCGCCTCGCCGACTTCGCCGACGACCGCGCGATCTTCGCCACCCACAAGGACGGCGAACTCCTCACCGCCGAGCACGGCTTCCCGCTCCGCCTCGTCGTCCCCCACCTGTACGCCTGGAAGGGCCCCAAATGGGTCCGCGGCATCGAGTACATGACCGCCGACCGCCGCGGCTTCTGGGAGGAGCGCGGCTACCACAACATCGGCGACCCCTGGCAGGAACAGCGCTACTCGTACCAGGAGGAGCCGGGGGACGGCCCCGAGCTGTGACGGCCCCGCGGCCGGGGCGTCAGCCGTCCCTGAGCCTCTTCAGGCGCTCCACGTCCGCCGCGTGCCCCTCCTTGCCGCCGGGTGTCTCGATGATCAGGGGGACGCCCTCGGTGGCGGGGTGGGTCATCAGGGCGCGGAACGGGTCCTCGCCGATGTGACCGGAGCCGATGTTCTCGTGGCGGTCCTTGTGGGCGCCGACCACGTCCTTGGAGTCGTTGGCGTGGATCAGCTTCAGCCGGCCCTCGCCGACGGTGTCCACCAGCAGGTCCAGCGTCTGGTGCATACCGTTCGGGCCGGTCAGGTCGTGCCCCGCCGCGAAGATGTGGCAGGTGTCCAGGCAGACGCCCAGCTTCGGATGGGAGTCCAGCGCCTCGAAGTACGGCCCGAAGTCCCAGGTGCGCGAGCAGAGCGAGGCCCCCTGGCCCGCCGTCGACTCCAGGAGCAGATACGGGTCGTCGTCGTGGGTCAACTCGTCCAGCAGCGGCAGCAGATACTCACGCACCTGCTTCAGTGCCACCGACCGGTCCCGCCCGCCGGTCGCGCTCCCCGTGTGCACGACGACGCCCAGCGCGCCGATCTCCCTGCCCCGGCGCAGCGAGTGCCGCATCGACTCCACGGACTTCTCCGCCGTCGCCTCGGTGTGCGACCCGAAGTTGATCAGATACGGCGCGTGCACGTACGCGGGGATCGACTCCTCGGCGCAGGCCGCCCGGAACTCCTCGTCCTGCCGGGGGTTCCCGGTCGGCGTCGCCCAGCCGCGCGGATTGGCGACGAAGACCTGGACCGTCTCGGCCCCGAGATCCCGGGCGTACGTCAGGCCGACGGAGTTCAGGCCACCGGCGACGGGGATGTGCCCGCCGACGGGGTTCCGGGACGGGCCGGAGGGGCTGGAGGGGCTGGAGGACGGGTCGGAGAGGCCGGAGGACCGCTGAGTGCTCACGGCACCAGGGTGTCACGCGAACCAGGGCGCCAGACCGGCAGCTTCGACGGCTGCCGCCCGGACGCCATGGTTTTCCGCAACTTCCGCCCGGACGCCCTGTTTCCGGCAACTGCCGTCCGGACGCGTCTGCTCCCGGCGACTCCCGCACGGCCGACCTTGCACTGCCGGTCCAGGGGGCCGGCGCCGATCTCGAACGGCTGCGGCCCGGCCGTCGGGCGATCCCGAACGGCCGGGCCGGGTCGGTCAGCCGATCTCGATCGTGATCTCCGACCCCTTGGGGGCCGTGCCGCCGCCGTCCACCGACTGGCCCTTCACCTCGTCGGCGAAGAATCCGAGGATGCCCCGGTCCTCCTCGACCTCGAAGCCGACGGCCTTCAGCTTGCGGGTCGCCTCGTCGACGCTGTCGCCCACCACGTCCGGGACCTCGACCAGCACGGGGCCCTTGGAGATCGTCAGGGTGACGGTGTCGCCGACGCCGACCTGCTTGCCCGCGCCCGGCGACTGCTCGGCCACGAGCCCCTTGTCGAACTCGGAGTTGACCTCCTTCGAGGCGAGCTCCACCTTGAGGCCGGCCTCCTCCAGCTCGGCGGTGGCGTCGTCGACCGAGGCACCGGACAGCTCGGGCAGCTCCACCGGGGCGCCCCGGCTGACCACGAGCCGGACGGCCGTGCCCGAGGAGATCTCGGTGCCGGAGCCCGGCTGGGTGCTGATCACCTGGCCCCGGATGACCTCGTCGCTGAACTCCCTTGTCGCCAGGCCCGGTTCGAGCCCGGCTTCCTTCAGCTTGCTCTTCGCGGCGTCCAGCCGGTACCCCTTCAGATCGGGTACCTTCACGGTCTCCGGGCCCTTGGAGATCGTCACCGTCACGGTGTCGTTGTCCCGGATCCGCTCCCCGGGCGCCGGGTCGGTGCTGATCACCCTGCCGCGCTTCACGGTGTCGCTGAACGCCTGCTCGACGTCGACGTCCAGCCCGGCGCCCTCCAGCCGCTTGGTGGCGTCCGCCCTGCTCTGCTGCAGCACGGCCGGGACCTGCGTGAACTGGCCAGAGTTGATGTACCAGACGCCCCCGCCCACGCCGAGGACGAGCAGCACCGCGGCGACGACCGCCACCAGCCCACGCCGGGGCGCCGCCGGGGCGTTGCG
>NZ_LRTR01000422.1 GCF_001550375.1 Streptomyces europaeiscabiei
GTTGCGCGGGCGCCGGGGCGGCGGCGGGGGCGACTCGAACCGGCTCGTACGGTTGAGCGGGTCGGGGTCCACCGCCACCGACCGCGACACGGACAGCGAGCGCGGGATCACACTCGTCCGGTCCTCCGTGGTGTCATGGCCGCCGGCTATCGCCTGCGGCGGCACCGCGTCCAGCTGCTCGTCGCTCAGCCCCGCCCGTGCCTCCAGCGTCTGCGCGAGCAGGGCGACGGCGTCGTACGGCCGCAGCTCCGGATTGCGCGCGGTCGCCGAGGCGACCAGTTCGTCCAGCTGGTACGCCAGCCCCGGCACGGCGGCCGACGGAGGCGGCACGTCGTCGTTCAGCGCGTGGTACAGCACCTGTGCGGGGGACTCGCCGGCGTGCGGTTTGGCGCCGGTGAGCATCTCGTAGAGCATCACGCCGCACGCGTACACGTCGACGCGGGTGTCGGTCGTGCCGTGCTCCAGCTGCTCGGGGGCGAGGTAGGAGACGGTGCCGAGGACGGTCCCGGTGGTGCTGGTGACGGTGTCCACGGCCCGGACGAGCCCGAAGTCGGCGACCTTGACCCGGCCGTCGTCCCCTATCAGCACGTTCTCCGGCTTCATGTCCCGGTGCACGAACCCGGCGCGGTGCGCGGCGCCGAGTGCGGCGAGCACCGGCTCCAGGATGTCCAGCGCCGCCCGGGGCTGCAGCGCCCCGCGGTCGCGCAGCACGTCACGCAGGGTGCAGCCGGCGACGTACTCCATCGCGAGATAGACGTACGGGCCGTCGGTGCCCTGGTCGTAGACCCCCACCACGTTCGGGTGGGCCAGCCGGGCCACCGACTTGGCCTCACGGATGAACCGCTCGACGAACGTCCGGTCCGCGGCCAGCGTCGGATGCATCACCTTGAGCGCGAGCACGCGGTCGAGGCGGGTGTC
Source organism: Streptomyces europaeiscabiei (assembly GCF_001550375.1). Taxonomy (GTDB): domain Bacteria; phylum Actinomycetota; class Actinomycetes; order Streptomycetales; family Streptomycetaceae; genus Streptomyces; species Streptomyces europaeiscabiei. The sequence goes on from NZ_LRTR01000422.1 coordinate 919, forward strand.
CACGGTCCTGTAGACCGTGGCCATGCCGCCGACCGCGATCCGCGCCTCGACTCGATACCGGCCGTCGAGCACATGGCCGACAAGCGGGTCCTGAAGGGTCGTGTCCACGCAGGCGAGTGTACGAGCCGCCGCCGACAGGCCCATCGGTCCCGTGGCGCCGAAGGCGCACTGCAGCAGAGCTGTGACCCGGATCGGACGGCTGTGACAGGCGGGTGCACGGCGGAACTCGTTCGGCTGTTCGAGTGGCGGCGGGGAGGCGTGAGATCCGACTCAGAACGCCGGGCGCTCCGGATCCAGCCGCGCCAGCCCCTCACCCGGTGAGGACGCCTCCGCGAAGTGCCGACGGGGGATGCGGCCCGCCCGGTACGCCAGCCGTCCCGCCTCCACCGCGTGCCGCATGCCCTCGGCCATGAGGACCGGCTCCTGGGCCCGGGTCACGGCGGAGGCGAGCATGACCCCGGCGCATCCCAGCTCCATCGCGAGAGCGACGTCCGACGCCGTACCGGCACCCGCGTCGAGAATCACCGGCACGCGCGCGTGCTCCACGATCAGCTGGAAGTTGTGCGGGTTGCGGATGCCGAGCCCGGACCCGATGGGCGACCCGAGCGGCATGATCGCGGCACAGCCCACGTCCTGAAGTTTCCGCGCGAGCACGGGATCGTCGTTCGTGTACGGCAGCACGGTGAAACCGTCGTCGACGAGCGTCTCGGCCGCGTCGAGCAGCTCGATCGGATCGGGCAGCAGCGTGCGCTCGTCGGCGATGACCTCCAGCTTGACCAGGGACGTACCGAGCGCCTCGCGCGCGAGGCGGGCCGTCAGCACGGCCTCGCCCGCCGTGAAACAGCCGGCCGTGTTGGGCAGCACCCGGATGCCGAGCCGGTCGAGCACGGACAGGACCGAGCCGTGCACGGACGCGCTCACGCGGCGCATCGCGACCGTCGTCAGCTCCGTGCCGGAGGCCACCAGCGCGCGCTCCAGGACGTCGAGGCCGGCCGCGCCGCCGGTGCCCATGATCAGGCGGGACGAGTAGGTCGTGCCGCCGAGGACGAAGGGGTCGTCTGCCATGGGATCAGCCTCCTTGGACGGCGGTGAGGACCTCGACGCGGTCCTCCTCGGCGAGGGCGGTGGTCGTCCACCGCGCGCGCGGGACGACGGTTTCGTTGAGCGCGGCGGCGACACCGGACGGGGACGGGGTGAGCGTCCGCACGAGCGCGTCGAGCGCCGTGCCGGGAGCGATCTGCCGGCGCTCCCCGTTGACGAGGATGTTCAGTGTCCCGGTGGCGCTCATACGGGCTGCTCCACCAGTTCGCGGGCCGCGCGGGCGCGGAACCGCAGCGGCGTGAAGTCACGGGCCTCCGTCGGCAGTTCACCGGTGGACAGCACATGGGCCAGCACATCGCCGGTGACGGGGGTCAGGAGCACTCCGTTGCGGTGGTGGCCGGTCGCGAGGATCAGGCCGTCGAGCCCGGAGGGGCCGAGGAGCGGCGCGTTGTCGGGGGAGGCGGGGCGCAGGCCCGCGCGGGTCTCGGTGAGCGGCAGTTCGGTGATCCCGGGGACGAGTTCATGGGCGTCCCGCAGCAGTTCGTACACCCCGCCCGCGGTCACCGTGGTGTCCCAGCCCTGCTCCTCGCTGGTCGCGCCGACGACGAGTTCGCCGTTCTCGCGCGGCACCAGGTAGACGTGGCTGCCGCGCACCACGGCCCGCACGGTACGGCTCAGGAACGGGGCGTAGGGCTTCGGCACGGTCAGCCGCAGCACCTGCCCCTTCACCGGCCGCACCGGCGGCAGTACGTCGTCCGGGACCCCGGAGAGCCGCCCGCTGAGGCTGCCCGCGGCGAGGACGACCTGTCCGGCGGACAGCCGGTCACCGTCACCGGCCCGAACCCCGGCGGCCCGCTCGCGGACCACCAACAGCTCCTCGGCCCAGGTCCGGTGGAAGACCACCCCGGCCCGCTCGCAGGCCGCCACGAGGGCCCTGGAGAGCCGCCTGGGGTCGATCTGGTGGTCCCCGTCGACCCGCAGCCCGCCGCGTACGCCCGGCGCGAGCATCGGCTCCAGACGGCGGCAGTCGCGGCCGCTCAGCCACTGCGAGTCCAGGCCCGACCGGCGCTGCAGGGCGTGCAGTTCGCGCAAGTGGGCGCGGTCGTCGGCGTCGAGCGCGACGGCGAGCGTGCCCGAGCGGCGGTAGCCGAGGTCGAGGCCGGTCGCCTCCGTCAGCTCGGCCGCGAAGTCCGGGTAGCGGCGCGCGGACTCCAGGTTGAGCCCCAGCAGCGTCTGTTCCCCGTAGTGCAGTTCGGTGACCGCGGCGAGCATCCCGGCCGCCACCTGCGCGGCGCCGTCGCC
>NZ_LRTR01000423.1 GCF_001550375.1 Streptomyces europaeiscabiei
CCGGGCGCGGGATCGACCACGGCGGTGGCGAACCCGCGCCGCGCGGCCCGCCACGCCGTGACCAGCCCGATGATTCCGCCCCCCACGACGAGGACGTCTGACGTGTGCGTACGCGACATGGGCGTCCAGCCCCTCCCTTCGCCGGCATGACCCGGATCAGGTTCGTACGGTCGGAGGCCGCCAGCCTCCCTCTCAGCCCGGTGCGTCCGGGCTCCCGCGAGTGCTCTACGTTGGCCCACCTTAGCCCTCGCCGTTCGTCCCAGTAAGGGAGCCTCCGCCCATGGCCCGCTCGCTCGACGGTCTCGTCCTCGCCCCGGTCGCGGACCAGGCCCCTGGTCAGGTGGGCACCCGTACCCGGTTCGCGTACCACGAGAAGGACGGCGAGATCTGGGCCGAGTACGCGGGCGGCGACGTCGTGCGCGGTCATCTCGTGGGCACGCGCGCGGGGGACCGGCTGGACTTCCGGTACGTGCAGCTGAAGACCGACGGGACCACCGCGTCCGGGCACTGCCGGTCCCTGGTGGTCGAACTGTCCGACGGGCGGGTCCGGCTGGAGGAGACCTGGGAGTGGGAGTCGCGGCCGGGCAGCGGGACGAGCGTGGTGGAGCAGGTCGAGGGGACCGCGGGCCGGGCCACGGGGAGCGAGCGCCGCTCCACCGGCTGACTGACCGAATGTCAGTTGTCTATGGTGACCGGGTGAGCGAGCAGACGCAGCAAAGGGACGGAACGCCGACGCGGCGCGTGGTCGTCGTGGGCGCGGGCATGGCCGGCGTGCAGACCGCGGTCGCTCTGCGTGAACAGGGCTTCACGGGCGACGTGACGCTGATCGGCGCCGAGCCGCACCAGCCCTACGACCGGCCGCCGTTGTCCAAGGCCGTACTGCTCGGCAAGGCCGAGGGATCCGCCTTCGACGTCGACTTCGAGGCGCTCGGCATCGAACTCCGGCTGGGCCGCGAGGTGTCGGGCCTGCGCCCCGCCGAGCACGAACTCGACACGGCCGCGGGGCCCGTCCCGTACGACCTCCTCGTCCTCGCGACCGGCGCGGAACCGATCCGGCTGCCGGGTGCCGACGGTGTGCCCGGGGTGCATCTGCTGCGGACCCTGGACGACGCCGAGCGGCTGCGGCCCGTGCTGGCCCGGCAGCACGACATCGTGGTCGTGGGCGCGGGCTGGATCGGCGCCGAGTTCGCCACGGCCGCGCGCGAGGCGGGCTGCGCGGTGAC
>NZ_LRTR01000424.1 GCF_001550375.1 Streptomyces europaeiscabiei
CCGATGGCCGCCTGGTACGCCGACAGCGGGACCACCCTGCGCACCCACGCGCGCGTGGAGCGCGTCGAGCCCGGGACGGTGGTCCTGGACGACGGCACCCGGGTACCGGCCGGTGCGGTCGTCGTGGGGATCGGCGCCCGCCCGGCGACGGCCTGGCTGAGGGACTCGGGCATCGAGCTCGGCGCACACGGCGAGGTGGTGGCCGACGACCACCTGCGTGCCTCCGCGCCGGACGTCTACGCGGTCGGCGACTGCGCCTCCTTCCCCTCGGGCAGGTACGGCCGACGCCTCCTCGTCCACCACTGGGACAACGCCCTCCAGGGCCCCCGCACGGTCGCCGCGAACATCGTCGGCGAGACCCCCGAGCCCTACGACCCCGTCCCCTACTTCTGGTCCGAACAGTTCGGCCGCTTCGTCCAGTACGCGGGCGACCACGCCTCCGCCGACACCATGGTCCGGCGCGGCGACCCCACCGGCGCCGCCTGGTCGGTCTGCTGGCTCCGCGAGCACCGGCTGGTGGCCCTGCTGGCGGTGGGCCGTCCCCGGGACCTGGCCCAGGGCCGCCGTCTGATCGAGGCGGGCACGCCGTTGGACCCGGAGCTGCTGGAGGACCCGGCCAGGCCCCTGAAGGCGGCGACGGCGTAGGGCAGGCGCGTATCTTCCGCTGCCCGGGGCTCTCCGACCTCCCCTGTCGGGCCCCGTCGGAGGGGCTCGGCTACCCACTGTCAGTCCCAGATGGCAGTCTTGGAGGCGTGACCGAGATTGACGCAAAGATCGATGCTCTCGTCCCCGCGTGGCTGACCCTCCCCGACATCGCAGAGATGCTGGACGTCGAGGTGACCCGCGTGCGGCAGCTGGTGAAGGAAGGCCAGCTCATCGCCGTACGCCGTGGTGAGAACCGCGCGCTGCACGTCCCCGCCGCATTCATCGACGAGGACAAGGTGGTCAAGGGCCTGACCGGCACCCTGACCCTGCTGAGGGACGACGGCTTCAGCGACGAAGAGATGTTGGAGTGGCTCTTCACTCCGGACCCGAGCCTGCCCGGAACCCCGGCCGAGGCTCTGAGCGAGAATCGCGGCACGGAGGTGAAGCGCCGCGCCCAGGCGCTCGCCGTCTGACCCGGAACACCTGGAACACCCGAAATCTGTCACGCAGCCGCCTGTGCGGTGTACGGGGCCGGGGCCCGCGAGGGTCGTGATCCCGTACACCGCACCGACACCGCACCGCCAACGGGGGACTCACGCATGCCCGACGCCGCCGCACAGCTCGCCGACGCCCGGCTCTACCTCTGCACGGACGCCCGCAAGCGCCAGGGCGACCTGCCGGAGTTCCTGGACGCGGTCCTGGGCGGCGGCGTGGACATCGTGCAGCTGCGCGACAAGGGCATGGAGGCCGGCGAGGAGCTGGAGCACCTCCAGGTCCTCGCGGACGCGTGCCGCCGCCACGGCAGGCTGCTCGCCGTCAACGACCGCGCGGACGTCGCCCACGCCATCGGTGCGGACGTGCTGCACCTCGGCCAGGGCGACCTCCCCGTCCCCGCCGCCCGCGCCGTCCTCGGTGCGGACGTCCTCATCGGCCGCTCCACCCACGCCGAGCAGGAGGCCGCCGCCGCGGCCGTCCAGGAGGGCGTGGACTACTTCTGCACGGGCCCCTGCTGGCCCACCCCCACCAAGCCCGGCCGCCACGCCCCCGGCCTGGACCTCGTGCGGTACACCGCAGCCCTCGGCACCGACCGCCCCTGGTTCGCCATCGGCGGCATCGACCTCGGCAATCTCGACGAGGTCGTCGAGGCCGGCGCCCGCCGGGCCGTCGTCGTCCGGGCGATCACGGAGGCCGACGACCCCGGAGCCGCCGCGGCGGAGTTCACCAAGCGTCTGCGCGCCCTCTAGCCGGCCGCCCGCCGCGGACCACGGCTGTCCAAGGCGTGGACAACAGGTCGGCAAAGCGGACAAAAATCCCACCTCTGGTTGGGAGACGGCCCCGACCTGACTAACCTGCCGGTATGGCCCTAGGAACCGCTTCCACCAGGACTGATCACGCACGCACCGTGCGTGACATGCTCGCCACGGGCAGGACCACGTACTCCTTCGAGTTCTGGGCGCCCAAGACGGAGAAGGGCGAGCGGAACCTGTGGAACGCCCTCCGCAGGATCGAGGCGGTCGCCCCCAGCTTCGTCTCCGTGACGTACGGAGCCGGCGGCTCCACCCGGGCCGGCACGGTGAAGGCGACCGAGCAGATCGCCGCCGACGCCACCCTCACCCCGGTCGCCCACCTCACCGCGGTCAGCCACTCCATCGCCGAGCTGCGCAACATCATCGGCCAATACGCGGACGCCGGGATCCGCAACATGCTCGCGGTCCGTGGTGACCCGCCCGGCGACCCGATGGGCGAGTGGATCGCGCATCCGCAGGGTCTGACGTACGCCGCCGAACTCGTGCAGCTCATCAAGGAGTCGGGCGACTTCTGCGTGGGCGTCGCGGCCTTCCCGGAGATGCACCCGCGGTCCCCGGACTGGGACAGCGACGTGGCGCGCTTCGTCGACAAGTGCCGCGCCGGCGCCGACTACGCGATCACGCAGATGTTCTTCCACCCGGACTCGTACCTGCGTCTGAGGGACGCGGTCGCGAAGGCCGGCTGTGAAACCCCCGTGATTCCCGAGGTCATGCCCGTCACCAGCGTGAAGATGCTGGAACGGTTGCCGCAACTCAGCAACGCCGCCATCCCGAACGCCCTGAAAGAGCGGATCGTCACAGCCAAAGACGATCCGGCCGCTGTAGGCTCCATTGGCATCGAGTTCGCCACGGAGTTCTGCGCGAGGCTGCTGGACGAAGGAGTCCCCGGACTCCACTTCATCACCCTGAACAACTCCACTGCGACACTGGAAATCCACGAGAACCTGGGCCCGCACCATCCACCACGGGCCTAGACCGGTCGCACTCGCGTACGACACACTGCGTAGCGGCCACAGGGAGAGGGGCGTACATGGGCTGGACGGTCCTCTACATCGCGTTCGGTGTCGTCGCGTTGTGGCTGCTGGGTGAGGTGCTGCTGCAGTACAAGGCGCGTCTGCGCTGGCGGCTGCTCGCCTTCGCCGGTTTCCTCTGCGTCGTCCTCGGTGTGCTGATCCCCAACGTGATCGTCATCGCGCTGGGCGCGATCGCGTTCGCGATCGGGCAGACCTATGTCACCCTCTCGTTCCGCCGCGGCTTCGAGGCCGGCTGGGCCGTCCGCCCGCGCTCCGGTGAGGGCGAGGACAGCGGCAGGCTCGTCAAGGCGGGCAAGAAGCGGCGGCGCGGCGAACCGGACCGTCAGGACCCGAGCCTGGAGGTCATGGACATGGAGTCCACGGCCGCCGGAACGTACCGCCAGGGCGACGACCTGCTCGACGACGACCGCGACGACGACGTGTTCGTCCGCCCGCAGTCCACGCCCGCGGCCGCCGTCTACTCCCCGGAACCCATGCCGGACGACACCAGCACCTACGGCATCTACGGCGACGAGAACACCCACGCGGGCGCCGCCGGTCAGCCCTACGCGACCGCCGACCAGTCCGCGCAGGACGAGGCCTTCGCCTACTACGGCTATGACCAGCAGGGTTACGGCTACGACCCGAACCAGCAGCAGTACGCCGCCTACTCCGACCCGTACATCGGCACCCAGACGTACGACGCCACGGCCTCGTACGACCAGTCCTACGGCCAGCAGGGATACGGGCAACAGGGCTACGGCCAGGACCAGTACGGCAACGGCGGCTACAGCGGCGAGACCCCGCCCGGCGGTGTCTGGGTCCCGCAGCAGCGCAACACCGACGACTCGTTCGACGCGTTCGGCTCCGACCTCCCGGCGGACCAGCAGTACCCGTACCAGGGCAACGGCAATGGCAACGGCCAGAACGACTACGACGAGCAGCAGTACCGTTTCTGAAGCGCGACCGGGTCCCCGGTGAGGCTCACCGCGAGCCGCGGAAGTCCGGTCCCTCCACGATCAGTCCGGCCACCAGCGCGCCCGACATCCCGGCGTGCGGGAGGCCGCCGCCGGGATGGGACCAGCCGCCGACGGTGAACAGACCCGGCATCGCGGTGCGGTTGGACGGGTGCAGCAGACGGCCGTCGGCCGCTGCGAGCGCCGGGGCCGGGACCGCGCCCCCCTCCGCACCGGTCGTCCGGGCGATGTCGGCCGGGGTACGGATCTCGTGCCAGAGAAGGCGCTCGCGCACATCGGGTACGGCCCGCTCGGCGGCGCTGATCAGCCACTCCGCCTGATGATCGAAGACCTCCGACCCGGCCCGAGTGAAGTCGGGGTCGGCGGGGACCGGGCACGTGACCGTGACCGCCTCGTGCCCGGAGTCCGGCACCAGGCCCGGATCGTCGGGGCGCAGCACCGTCACCGTCGGCCGCGCGACCGTCCCGTGGGAAGGGCCGAACAGGAGGTCCAGCTCACCGTCGCGGTCGTCCGTGTGCACCACCGTCCGGTGCGCCGCGCCGTCCGGCCGGGCACCGCGCAGCGCCAGCAGCACGGTCAGGCGGCTCGTCGTCCCCCGCTGGGCGGGTACCTCGCCCGCACTCCGCACGGCCGACTGCCGCACCCATCGGCTCAGCGCCTCGGGCGCGACCCCGGCGACCACGAAGTCGGCCTCGGCCACCGCACCGTCCGCCAGCTCGACCCCGGCCGCCCGGCCGTCCTTCTCGACGATCCCCGTGACCTCGGCACCGAAGGCGAACTCGACCCTCCGGGCCAGACACCGCTCGTACAGGGCCCGCGCCAGCTCCCGTATGCCACCCCGGACGTACCAGGTCCCGAAGGCGTGCTCCATGTACGGCAGGACCGCCGCGCCCGCCGGGACGTTCCTGGGATCGAGGCCGTACGCGAGGGCGTGGCTCTCCAGCAGGGCCGTCAGCCGGGGGTCGCGCAGCTCCCACGCGCCGACCTCGGCGAGGGTTCCGGCGCGGCGGGTGCGCAGGAGCCGCTTGTGGGGCACCGACGGGTACGGCTCACGCTCGGCGAGGGCCTGCCAGTCGGGCCACAGCGGCTCCTCCAGGAGGGGCCGCCGGGTGCGGTCCCAGGCCTCGCGGGCCCGCACCAGGAAGTCGCCCCAGCGGTCGCCGGCCCCCGGGCCGAGCGCGGAGTTCAGAGCGGCGACCACGCCCGCGCGTGAGGCGTTGGGCAGCAGGAGGTCCGTGCCGTCCGCGAAGACGTGCCGGGCCGCCGGGTCGACCTGGACCAGGTCGACGCACTTCTCCAGCGGTTCCTTGCCGGTCTTGAGGAACAGATCGCGGTAGACGGCGGGCAGCGGCAGCAGCCCCGGGCCCGTGTCGAACGCGAAGCCTTCGCGCTCGAAGCGCCCCACGGCTCCGCCGTAGGTCGCCGTGCTCTCGTGCACCACCACGCTGTGGCCCGCGACGGCCAGCCGGGCGGCGGCCGCCATGGCGCCGAGGCCTGCGCCGATCACCGCGATTCTTGCCATGGCGGCAACTTTATCGGCCGCCACCGACAGTTCGATCTCGCGGGAGAGCCGCGGGGGTGCGGTCGTCCGGCGGCCGCGGGGAGCGGGAACGCGGCGCGATCGTCACCAGTTGGCAACAGGGGGAGATGAGGCTGAGTACACAGGGCTGAGTACCCGTACTCAGCCGGTGAGATGAGTACGCGTACGGATGGGCTCCCACCTGCGGGAACGGGAGAGTGGAGGCACGGGAAGGGCGCGGCCGCGGTACCGCCGACACGGGGCGGCGGAACGGCTCCCGCGCTCATACCGCTCCTTCCGCCGACGTGTGTTCGGCGGGAGCGAGGCACGGGGGAGTACGGGGGAACGGAAAGCGCCGGTTCGAGGTGGCCCGCGGGGGACGCGGCAGGTTCGAACCGGCGCTTTCCGTTCGTGCTCCGGCCCGGTCAGCGCCTTCCGCTCACCCGGCCCTGGAGCAGCCGTGACAGCGCGGCATGGACGTCGTCCAGGGAGCGCTCCGGCTGGAAGGCCTTCCAGTCCAGGGCGGCCACCAGGACCATGCCGACCAGGGCCGACGCCGTCAGGCCGACATCGATCTCGTCGCTCAGCTCGCCCCCCTCGACGCCCTCGCGCAGCACCCCCTCGACGACCGCGACCGCCTCCTGCCGGACGACCATCAGCGTGGACTGCCAGGCGCGGTTGGTGCGCCACAGCTCGGCCACGTAGAGCTGGGTGAAGGACGGGTAGCGGTCGATGAAGAGAAGTCCGGCCCGGATCATCGCGTCCAGGGAGTCGACTCTGCTGCCGCCCTCCTGCGCGGTCCGCTCGGCGGCCTCACGGAGGGAGGCGGCGAGGAGACCCACGCCGTGCCGCAGCAGCTCCTCGAAGAGGACCGACTTGCTCGCGAAGTTGTAGTAGACCGTGCCCTTGGCGACACCGGCGCGCTCGGCGATCTCGTCCACCGTGGTCGCGGAGAACCCCTGCTCCGCGATGAGGGTGACGGCCGCTTCGTAGAGTTTCTGCCGGGTCGCCTCGCGGCGGCCCCCGCCTGCGCCGCCGGGGGCGTTGCTGCTTTCCATGGCCCTGATTGTCACAGGAACCGTGCCGTGCGCGGTCACAGACTCAACTCCGGGTGCAGCCGGTCCAGGGTCCACACCTGCTTGCGGCGGGCGGACAGGGCGGTCAGGGCGAGGGCGCCGACGGTGAAGGCCGTCAGTACCGCGCAGGCCTGCCACACCGGGCCGAGGCCGCCGCCCGTGATCAGCCTCCTGAGGGCGTCGACGACATGGCTCATCGGCAGGAAGGGGTGGACCGCGTTGAAGAAGTCCGGGCTGGTCTGCACGGGATACGTGCCGCCCGCGGACGTCAACTGGAGCATCAGGAAGGCGAGGACGAGGATCCGGCCCGCCGCTCCGAAACGCGCGTTGAGCCACTGCACGATCGCCGCGAAGCACGCCGTCACCAGGAACAGGAAACCCACCGTTCCGGCCGCCCGCGCCATCTCCAGGCCGACCGCCCAGTGCAGCACGGCCATCAGCGCGACCGTCTGCAGCACACCCAGGGCGGCCACCGGAAGCCAGCCGGCCAGCGCGATCCGCCACGCCGAGGCACCGGCCGCGAGGGCCCGCCGGTTGAGCGGCTGGATCAGCATGTACGCCACCATCGCGCCCACCCACAACGACAACGGGATGAAGTACGGGGCGAACCCGGTGCCGTAGTTGGGCGCCTTGTGCAGGTCCCTGGTCGCCAACTGCACGGGGTCGGCCATCACTTCGGTACGCCGGTCGCGGTCCCGCTCGTCGTAGTCCGGGATCTGCCCGGCCCCGTCGTGCAGCCCGCCCGCGAGCTTCCCGGAGCCGTCGGCCAGCTTGTACATACCGCCCTTGAGGTCGGCCGCGCCCGTCTTCAGGGCGCCGACACCCGTGTCCAGGTCAGCCGCGCCGGTCTTCGCGGTGCCGAGGCCCGTGTGCAGCGTCCTGGCCCCCTTGGCGACCTTCGTGGCGCCCTTGTCGAGCGCGTTCACCTTGGCGACGGCGTCGTCGAGGTCCGTGGACAGGGTGGGCGCCGCCTTCGCGAGGGCGCGGGCCTGCTTCTCCAGGGTCTGAAGGTCCTTGTCGAAGGCCTTCATGTCACCGCCGTAGTTCTTCACCACGGTGTTGACGTCCTCGGCGAGCACGGCTGCCTCCGCCGCCGCGTCCTTGGCCTTCTTGAGATCCGCGCAGGCCGCGTCGGGCAGCACGGCCTCCTCGCAGCGCCTCCTGTGGACGTCGTCCAGGGTGTCCGAGGCGGCACGGGTGCCGGTCGCGGCGGCCGGTGCCGTCTCCACGAACGCGTCGAGGTGGTCCCGGATCGTGGCCGCCGAGTCGGCGACCAGGGTGGCGGTGTCGGCGATCGTGTCGCCGTTGCCCTTCAGGAAGGGCCGCACCTGGTCCGCCGCGGCGCCGACCTTGTCGGCGAGCTTGCCGGTGCCGTCCGCGACCTGCTGGGCGCCGTCCTCCAGATCACCCGCCCCCTCGTCCAGGTCCTTCAGGCCACCGGACAGCTCCCCGCTGCCCTCCTTGGCCGTCCTCAGACCGTCCGCGAGGTTCTTGGAGCCCTTCTCCGCCTTGTCGATGCCGCCCTTGAGGTCGTCGGCGCCGTCCGCCGCCTCCTCGGTCTTCCCGTGGATGTCGGAGAACGAGATGAAGATCCGGTCCAGGAACGACCGCGAGGCCTTCGTCGACGCCGCCGTGCGCACCTCCGAGAACACCGTCCGTGAGATCTGCCCGACGATGTAGTTGTTCGCGTCGCTCGTCCGCACCTGAAGGGCGCCCGTCTCCGGCACGTCCCCGGAACTCGACGCGATCCGCTCGCTGAAGTCCTTCGGCATGGTCAGCGACAGGTAGTACGTGCCGTCCTCGACGCCCGCACGGGCCTCGGCGGCGCTCACCCGGTGCCACTCGAAGGTGTCGCTCCTGCGCAGCCCCTCGGCGATGTCGTCGCCCGCCGTCAGCTTCTCCCTGCCGACCGACGCCCCCTTGTCGTCGTTCACCAACGCCACGGGGATGCGGTCCAGACGGCCGTACGGGTCCCAGAAGGACCACAGGTACAGGGCGCCGTACAGCAACGGCAGCAGCAGGAGCGAGACCAGCGCGGCTCGCGGCAGCTTCCCCCGGCCGAAGCGCCTGAGCTCAAGCGCGGCTAGTCTCGGCGAGCGCATCGGCCGTCTCCTTGTGGTCGTGGTCGTGGCCGCGGTCGGCGTCCTGGCCGCGGTCCCGGTCGGGGTCGTCGTCGTTCTCGTCGCCGCGTTCGGGCGTGGTGGCCGCGCCCACGTCTTCACGCGCGCGTGCGGCTCCGTCCGGCGCCGTCGACACGACGACCGCCCCCTCCGGGGCCTCGCTGCACACCGCCACCACCGTGATCCCGGACTCGGCGAGTGACCTCAACAGGTCCCACATCTCGGACCGTTCGGCGTCGGAGAGCTTCAGGTCGGTGTCGTCGACGCCGAGCAGCCGGGGCCGGCCGACGAGGGCGAGGGCGACGGACAGCCGCAGGGCCTCCATCCGGTCCAGGTCGCGTACGGCGGTCCGGGAGCCCTTGGGCAGGGCCTCGAGGTCGAGCCCGGCGGCGGTCAGGGCGGCCGCGATCCGGCCCTTCGCCTCGGTGGCGCGCTCGGCCCGGGAGCGCAGCAGCCCACGCAGGGAGCCGTCGAACCGCCGCTGCAGCAGCGCCCGTTCGCGCAGGTGCTCCCCGACGGTCAGGGCCGGGTCGAGGTCGGTCACGCCGGGGACATGGGCGAGGGCGCTGATCCGGCGCACGCCCGCCATCCCCTTCGGCAGCCGCAGGGAGCCGACCGTCGCCTCGCCCTCGCTCGGCTTCATCCGGCCGGTGAGCGCGAGCAGCAGACAGGTCCGGCCCGACCCCGACGGTCCCTCGACCGCGACCAACGAGCCGGCCTCCGCGTCGAACCCGACACCCCGGAACGCCCAGCCGCGCGGCCCCTTGAGCCCGAACCCCTCGGCACCGACGGCGACACCGCGGACCGTCCCCTGCCCCGCGTCCGCCTCCCCTGGCTCTGCCATGTCCCCCAAGCCCCTCTGCGTGTTTTTGAACTGACTGGTCAGTGCAAAAACTACTCCGAACCTCTGATCGAAGCAAAAGGGCAGGTCAGAACGGATTGTCAGTGGCATACCTCACGATGGGCACATACGGCACCTCGTGTCGGAGCGTGCCGTCCGAAGACGACAGGAGGTTCGTCATGGCCAGCCACCACGCAGCAGCCGCCAACCGGCGCCGTGTCCCCGGCCCTGCCCCCTCACTGACCGGCCCGGCGAGCGACGTGCACCCCGTGCTGCGCCGGGCGACGGCCCCGCCCGCCGCCCTCGACCTGCTCGCCCAGGCCCGCTCCGGACTCGACGAGGCGTCCGGCCACCGGATGCCGAACGAGCGTTACGCCACCGCCCATCTGGCCGCCCTGCGCACCGCCGCCGCGGTGCTCGCCGCCCGGGGCCGCCCGGAACTCACCCCGAAACGTCGCGCCAAGATCCGCAGCGCCTGGGAGGTGCTCCCCGAGATAGCGCCCGAACTCGCCGAGTGGAGTGTGCTGTTCGCCTCCGGCGCAGCCCGCCGCGCGCGTGCCGAGGCGGGCATACAGGGCGCGGCGAGCGCCCGGGACGCCGACGACCTCATACGCGACGTGGCGATGTTCCTGCGCCTGGTCGAACGGATGCTGGTGCTCCAGCCGGTGCTGCCCCAGCCCCGGCAGGACGGCACCCCGGGAGTCCCGGACGCGGGCTGACCGACCGCCTCGGCGCCGCCCATTAGGGTTGGGACATCAGCACCCTCCACCGCGGCCCCCGGGCCCGGTGGAGACGCAAGCCCATCGCTCCGCCGCACACCAGGCGGTGCCGCGCCGAGGAGTCAACTGCCGTGTCGGACCCGATGCGCCCACCCGTCTCCCACCCCCGGACGACGTCGCTGCGCTCCGATCCCTCCCGCCCCCGCGCCTCCCTCCGTACCGCCGTGGTCTGGGAGGTCCTCCAGGACGCCCTCGACCGCCGGGTGAAGGCCACGGGGCATGTGGCGCTCGACGTGCTGGACACCGGGGGCGGCAGCGGCAAGTTCGCGGTGCCCGTGGCCCGCCTCGGCCACCGCGTCACCGTCGTCGACCCCAGCCCGAACGCACTGTTCGCGCTGGAGCGCCGGGCCGCCGAGGCCGGCGTGGCCGACCGGGTGCGGGGCGTCCAGGGCGACGCGCACGGCCTCTTCGACGTCGTCGAGCGCGGCGGGTACGACGCCGTGCTCTGCCACGGCGTCCTGGAGTACGTGGACGACCCCGCCGAGGGCATCGGCAACGCGATCGCCGCGCTGCGGCCCGAAGGCGTGCTCAGCCTGCTCGCCGCAGGCCTGGGTGGAGCGGTGCTCGCGCGGGCCCTCGCCGGGCACTTCAAGGAGGCCCGGCAGGCGCTCGACGACCCGAACGGACGCTGGGGCGAGGGTGATCCGGTTCCCCACCGCTTCACCGCCGAGCAGCTCACCACGCTCGTCGAGGACGCGGGCCTGGAAGTCGCTGCTGTACACGGCGTCCGGGTCTTCGCCGACCTGGTCCCCGGCGTCCTCGTCGACACCGAGCCCGGCGCCCTGGACGCCCTGCTCGAGCTGGAGGCGGCGGTCGCCGAACTGCCCGCCTTCCACTCCGTGGCCACACAACTTCACGTGCTGGGCGAGACGCGAGGGACCGCCGGGTCCTGATCCGTCCCCCGGGCCAAGGGGGGTGACCCGCTGATCAGGGGCTCGGCGGCGGATGGAGTACGCCACAGGCCCCCCGATCGGGCGCTCGGAGCCGTATGATCGAGGCAGGCCGTTCCGGCATGACGGGCCGTCCGCTGGGGAATTCACACCTCAGCGGGTCGGGGCGCCATGGCGGGTTCCGGTTGGCGAATTGGCGTAGAGGGGCGGGTTTCAAGGGGGCGATTCCCTGCCTATCCTGAAGAGGACCCCCCGGGTCGCTCCGGCGACCGCACGATGAGGAGGACTCCGTGCCGCTCTCAGAGCACGAGCAGCGCATGCTCGAGCAGATGGAGCGAGCGCTGTACGCCGAAGATCCCAAGTTCGCGTCAGCGCTTGAGGGAAGCGGGCTGCGTACGTACACCCGGCGGCGGGTCTACCAGGCGGTCGCGGGCTTTCTGGTGGGTATCGCGCTCCTCATGGCCGGAATGGTCGCACAGCAGATCTGGGTCAGCGTGGTGGGATTCCTCGTCATGCTGGGCTGCGCCGTGCTCGCCGTCACCGGTTGGCGCAAGGCCCCCAAGCCGGGTGAGCAGCCCACCGGTGCCGCAGGCTCCGCCGGTGCGCGTCAGACACGACAGCGCCGCTCCATGATGGACCGAATCGAACAGCGCTGGCAGCGCCGTCGTGACGAGCAGGGCGGCCACTGAGCCCGCCGACTGGCCGATTCGACAGCCACAGCTGAAGACGGACGAAGGGTGACCACCCCCGGGGCGGTCACCCTTCGAGCGTGCCCGAAATCGAACGGCCGGGGATCGTCGATGGGCTGAGTATCGTGGAACGGCCGTGGATCGCCGTGCGGAGGCGCATCGTCCAACGGTCGCGGCCCGTCGAACGGCCGCGCTTCTTCCGGTGACGGCTGCCCGGGCACCTCACAGCCGCAGCTACCCGGCCGAGCGGGGGAGCCGAGCCCCGCGCCCGCACCGCTGCACGGCTCCTGCACATGTCTGCCCCCGCCGGGCGAACCCGGCGGGGGCAGACATGTGCAGGAGCCCGTCAGCTGTTCTGGCTCGGCGAGGGGCGTCGCCAGGGCAGCCGTGGCGTCGGGATGCGGGACAGCAGGTCGTCCCTGGTCCGCGCCCAGCGGGCGGAGAAGGCCCAGGCCACCCGGATGGCTGAACGCGGCAGCAGCAGTGCCCGGAGCTTCGTCCGGCGGCCGGCGTGCGCCCGGAGACCGACCCCGACCTGGTGCGCGTCCCGGGCGAGGCCCGCAGGAACCTGCGGACGCGGAGCGAAGAGGACCTGCTCCACCGCCGCCGCCACCCGGTGCACCGCGTCCGCGGCCGCCGGTTCGAGCTCCCCGAGGCGCACGATCCGCGCGGCGGCCTTGCGGGGCGTCTGCGACTCGTCCGGCGCGATCCCGTAGTCCCACGCCGTGTCGGTCACCTCCTGCCAGGTGGCCAGCGCATGAGCCGCCGCGGCCTCCGTACGGCCGTACCCGGTGGCTCTGCCCGGTGGTGTCGTCGGTGACGTCAGGGGGAAGCCCTCCGGCCCGGCCCCTTCCTCGGCCATCTCCCGCGCGGCAGCGGGCCCACGGGCGCCCTTCGGCACCGCACCGTCGTGCGCGCCCAGCCTGACGGACCGGACCCGCAGCCGCCACAGCATCGGCAGCAACGGGATGGCCAGCAGCAGGAGCGCCCCGGGGAGGATCAGCAGGGTCCAGGGGGAGAAGAACAGCAGCCCCCAGAAGGAGCGCTCCTCGTCGTCCGAACCCGCCACGGCCGCCGCGGACTCGCTCGCGCAGGCCCCCAGCTTCGCCTCCTGCGGCGTGCAGCTCTCGCTTGCCGACGGCTCGGCCGAGGGCGCCGTGGACGCCGACTGCGAGGGCCTGGGCACCTCGGGCAGGCCGCTCGTGCCGGAGTCCTCCGGCACCGTGTACTGAGGAGTCGAGCCCCGGTTGGGGGTCGGCTCGAAGCGGGTCCAGCCCACACCCTCGAAGTACAGCTCCGGCCAGGCGTGCGCGTCGCGCAGCCCCACCGACATCGTGCCGTTCGTCTGCGGGGTGCCGGGAGTGAAGCCCACGGCCACCCGGGCCGGTATGCCCAGCGTGCGGGCCATCGACGCCATCGCGAACGAGAAGTGGACGCAGAAGCCCTCCTTCTCCTGGAGGAACCGGGCTATCGCCCGCGCGCCGGTGCCGGACCGCACCTCGGTGTCGTACGTGAACTCGCCGCTGAACGCGAACCAGTCCTGGAGCTTCACCGCCCGCTCGTAGTTGTTCGTCGCGCCCTTGGTGACGTCCAGCGCGGTCCGCGCCACCACCGACGGCAGCGAGGCCGGCACCTTGGTGTACTCCCGCCGCAGGGACGGCGGCGGCTCCGGTGCCGAGGCCAGTTGCTCCGCCGTGGGCTGCACGATCAGGCTCTCGACCTTGTACTGGGCGCCCTTGGTGTCCTGGCCGTGGTCACCGACGAGGGTGCGCCCCACGGGCTCGTACCGCCAGTCGCCGTTGATGTCGACGCCGGTGACCGGGTACGGCATCGGCAGCCAGTTCTGCTCGTAGTCCTCCGCCGCGACGATCCGGGTCTCGATCGAGGTCCGCTTGACGTCGGAGGCCAGACCGATGGGGGTGCCGAACTCGTCCGGCACTCCGGTGATGGAGCGCTCGGTCGGCGTCCAGGCGGTGCCGTCGAACTTGTCCAGGGAGACGATCCGCAGATACATCTCCTGCATGTTGTCCGTGTTGGTGCGGTAGGACAGGACCTGGCGGTCCTCGTCCACGTTCAGGCTGCCGCTCAACGCCACCACGGGGTTCACCGCGGCGATCGTGCCGCCACCGGAGCCCCCGCCGATGCCGGTGCCCGTGCCGTTCAGCAGTCCCCCGTCGAGGGAGGGCAGCCCGAGAGGCACCACCAGGGCGATGCCCAGCGCGACCGCGCCGATGCGCCGCCCGGTGCGCACCGGGGCCACCGCGCCGCCCGCGGACTCCGCGCGCGGAGCGGTGGACGCGCCACCGAAGACCCGGCCCCACTGCGAGAGCCGGTCGCGGCTCTCGGTCAGGAGCAGCAGCAGATAGCCGGCGGAGGCCAGCACGAACCACAGCCACGCGGCGCCGTCGGAGAGGCCCGCGGCGACCGAGTACAGCGCGAGCAGCGGCAGACCGGCCGGGGCCGCGCTGCGGAACGTCACCGCGAGCGCGTCGACCAGGAGGCCTATCACCAGCACCCCGCCGATGATCATCAACTGGATGCCGTCGCTCAGCGGCGCCGGGATCGCGTACCGCCCCACGTCGTCGGCGCCCGCCTGCAGCAGCGTCGCGAAGTACTGGAACGCCTCCGGGCCGGGGACGATCCCGGCCACCGCACGCTCCCGGGCGAAGACCAGCGTCAGCATCATCAGCGTGACCAGCGCCTGCGCGGCCACCGTCAGTGGCCGGGCCAGCGGGACCCGCCGGGTGAGCGCTCCCACACCGGTCTGCACGCCCAGCATGAGGGCCGCCTGGAGGATCCAGGTCGCCGGGTCGACCAGCGGCAGCAGCGCGCACGCCGCCATGATCGTGGCGGCCCAGGCGCACAGCGCCAGCCTGGCCCGGCCGCTCATGACCGTCCCTCCATGCCGCTCCCGGACATCACGCCGGTGCGCTGCTGGTCCGCCTGCCGCCACAGGTCCGTCAGCGAGGCGCCGCGCGGCACGGTCAGCGCCGTCCAGCCCGTCTCCTGCAGCAGACGCAGCGACTCCTCGCTCGCGCTCCCGGCACCGGGCACCTCACCCGGTTCGGTCGTCCACGCCTCGCTGTCCAGCAGGAAGGCGACCGCCCCGCCGCTGCGCTGGCGCATCTTGCCGATCACCGTCGCCTGCTCCTCGTCGAGGTCGCCGAGGAAGGCGACCAGCAGCCCCTCGTTGCCGCCGCGCAGCACGTCGTACGCGGGCGAGAGGCCTGTGCCGTCGGAGTGGTCGATCACCGCGAGGGTGTCCATCATCAGGCCCGCCGCATCGGCCGACTCCTGGCTGGCGCCCGCGAACCCGTCGGCACCCTCGCCGGGCACCGAACTGCCGGTGTCCGTCAACAGCCGTACCGAGAAGCCCCGTTCGAGCATGTGGACCAGCATGGAGGCGGCGCCGGAGACGGCCCACTCGAAGGCCGAGTCCGGGCCCGCGCCGAGGTACGCCTCGGCCCGGGTGTCCAGCAGCACCGTGCAGCGGGCGCGCTGCGGCTGCTCCTCGCGGCGCACCATCAGTTCGCCGTAGCGCGCGGTCGAGCGCCAGTGCACCCGGCGCAGGTCGTCGCCGTGCCGGTACCCGCGCGGGATCACGTCGTCCTCTCCGGCCAGCGCCAGCGAGCGTTGCCGGCCGTCGCCGTACCCCTTCGCCTCCCCGTTCAGCCGCACCGGCGGCAGCGCGTCCACACGCGGGATGACCGTCAGCGTGTCGTACGTCGAGAAGGACCGGGTCAGCTCGCACATGCCGAACGGGTCGGTCAGCCGCAGCTGGAGCGGGCCCAAGGGGTAGCGGCCGCGCAGATCGGAGCGGACGCGGTACGACACCTCGCGGCGGCCGCCCGCCTCCACCCGGTCCAGCACGAACCTCGGGCGCGGACCGAGCACGTACGGCACCCGGTCCTGGAGCATCAGCAGCCCGGTGGGCAGCCGCGAGACGTTGTCCATCCGCAGATGCACGCGGGCCTCGCTGCCGGCGGGCACCCGCGCGGGGGAGAGGCGCCGGCTGCCCGCGACCCGGTAGCGGGTGCGGTACAGCACGGTCGTGCAGACCAGTGGCAGCACGGCGAGCAACAGGCCCACCCGCAGCAGATCGCTCTGCCCGAGGACGTACGCGCATATGGCGGCCGCTATGCCGGCGGCCAGGAAGGAGCGGCCTCGTGTGGTGAGGCCGGTGAGGGCCGTGCGCAGCCCGCCCTTGTCCTGCTCCGGGGCGGGCGCCGGCCCGGCGGTGGTCATCCAAGCCTCCGCGGCGGCTGCTGCGGATACGCGGGCGTGGCGTGGATCGAGCCGAAGCCGCTCTGCGCCTGGGGCGCCTGCGGTACGGGCGTGCGCTGGAGGATCTCCTGCACGACCTGCTCCGGTGTACGGCGGTTGAGCTGGGCCTGGGCGGTGGGCAGCAGCCGGTGGGCGAGGATGGCCACGGCGAGCGACTGGATGTCGTCCGGCAGGGCGTACTCCCGGCCGCTCAGGGCGGCGGTCGCCCTCGCCGCGCGCAGCAGATGCAGCGTGGCGCGCGGCGAGGCGCCGAGTCTCAGGTCCGGGTGGCTGCGGGTGGCGCCGACCAGGTCCACCGCGTACCGCCGGACCGTTTCCGCGACGTGCACGTTACGGACGGCCTCGATCAGCTTCACGATCTCGTGCGCGTGCGCCACCGGCTGCATGTCCTCCAGCGGCGAGACCCCGCCGTGGACGTCGAGCATCCGCAGCTCGGCCTCCGGGCTGGGGTAGCCGACGGAGACGCGGGCCATGAAGCGGTCGCGCTGCGCCTCGGGCAGCGGATAGGTGCCCTCCATCTCCACCGGGTTCTGCGTGGCCACCACCATGAAGGGGGTCGGCAGCTCGTACGTCGTGCCGTCGATCGTGACCTGACGCTCCTCCAGGGACTCCAGGAGCGCGGACTGCGTCTTCGGCGAGGCCCGGTTGATCTCGTCACCGATCACGATCTGAGAGAAGATCGCGCCCGGCTTGAACTCGAACTCCTTGCGCTGCTGATCCCAGATGGACACACCCGTGATGTCCGACGGCAGCAGGTCCGGCGTGAACTGGATACGCCGCACCGAGCAGTCGATGGACCGCGCCAGCGCCTTGGCCAGCATGGTCTTGCCGACGCCGGGTACGTCTTCGATCAGAAGATGTCCCTCGGCGAGCAGCACTGTCAACGAAAGCCGTACGACCTCAGGCTTGCCTTCGATCACTCCTTCGACCGAACTGCGGACTCGCTCCACAGTGCTGGTCAGATCAGTGAGGCTCGCTCGATCGTCATAGGTCGTCACCCGGCCCTCCTCGGCCCGTTCTTTCTCCAGGCCGTCGCTCTGCGATGCGGACCGGCCCACCCCGAAACACGGACACCACGCGCGAACTGCTCAGCGTGACGTCACATCCGCATTCTTGCTGCCGTTACCAATCCGTGTCACTCGCCTGTGGACAACAGTCCGCGTTATGTCGGTTTTGTTGCCAATTAAAGGCCGAGATGCCAGCAGATTGACAGGAAACCGGGGCTGCGCGGGACCGTCCTCGGCAGTAGGAGGGCGGTCCCGGCGGTCCGGTTCGACGGGGCTCAGGCCGGGTCGATCTCCCGCAGCAGACCCGTCTTCACATCGAAGACGAAGCCGCGCACGTCGTCCGAGTGCAGTAGGAACGGGTTGGTGCGCACCCGCTGCATGGACTGCCGTACGTCCTGGTCCACGTCCCGGAAGGACTCCACGGCCCAGGCCGGGCGCTGGCCGATCTCCGCCTCCAGCTCGGTGCGGAAGTCCTCGGTGAGGGACTCCAGGCCGCAGCCGGTGTGGTGGATCAGGACGACGCTGCGGGTGCCGAGCTTGCGCTGGCTGATGGTGAGGGACCGGATCACGTCGTCGGTGACCACGCCGCCCGCGTTGCGGATGGTGTGGCAGTCGCCCAGCTCCAGGCCGAGCGCGTCGTGCAGGTCGAGGCGGGCGTCCATGCAGGCCACGACCGCGACGCGGAGGACGGGGCGGGCGTCCATCCCGGGGTCCGCGAACGCGGCCGCGTACCGCTGGTTCGCCTCGACGAGGCGGTCGGTGACGGTGCCGTCGGATATGGCGCCTTCGGGGCCGGTGGGAACTGCTGCGGAGGTCGTCATAGCCACGACGGTACTGGTCACGCCCGCAGAGGGCCCCCTGTGAGAGAGGACAAAGAACGTCATTGAGGCTTGTTGTGAGGTAACCCACAGGAGTGGCCGGATCACAGCCGTACGGGTGATTTCTCCGGATTCGCGGGTTCGCCCGCGGAAGGCGTCGCGACGCGCAGGCCGGTTGATTGACCGCGAATGGCCGTGGACTAGAGTGACGCGGAGCGGGAGGCGAGGCCCCCTGCTGGACTGAGATCCCCAGGAGAACCGGTGACAGCCCGGCGTCTCCCCGCGTGCGCGGCGCGTACGTGCGGCTCGCGCCGGACCTGAGAGGGCCCCTTGAGCAACAGCCGCCACGTCCCCGTCATGCTCCAGCGCTGCCTGGACATGCTGGCCCCGGCCCTCGCGGAGCCCGGCGCGGTGGTGGTCGACTGCACACTCGGCCTCGGCGGCCACAGCGAGGCGCTCCTCACCCGGTTCCCCGAGGCGCGGCTCGTCGCCCTCGACCGTGACAAGGAGGCCCTGCGCCTCTCCGGTGAACGGCTGGCCCCGTTCGGCGAGCGCGCCACCCTCGTGCACGCCGTCTACGACGAACTCCCCGATGTGCTCGCCCGTCTGGGCCTCCCGCGCGTCCAGGGCGTCCTGTTCGACCTCGGTGTCTCCTCCATGCAGCTCGACGAGGCCGACCGGGGCTTCGCGTACGCCCAGGACGCCCCCCTCGACATGCGGATGGACCAGACGACCGGCATCAGCGCGGCCGAGGTCCTCAACACCTACGCACCGGGCGAACTCGTCCGGATCCTCCGGGCGTACGGCGAGGAGAAGCAGGCCAAGCGGATCGTCTCCGCGGTCGTGCGCGAGCGCGGTAAGGAGCCCTTCACCAACAGCGCCCGCCTCGTCGAACTGATCCGCGACTCCCTGCCGCAGGCGGCCAAGCGCACCGGCGGCAATCCGGCCAAGCGCACCTTCCAGGCGCTGCGCATCGAGGTCAACGGCGAACTCACCGTCCTGGAGCGGGCGATCCCCGCCGCCGTGAAGGCCGTCGCGGTCGGCGGCCGGATCGCCGTCCTGTCCTACCACTCGCTGGAGGACCGCCTCGTCAAGCAGGTGTTCGCCGCGGGCGCCGCCACCACCGCGCCCCCCGGACTGCCCGTGGTTCCCGAGCGTTATCAGCCGAGGCTCAAGCTCCTCACCCGTGGTGCCGAACTTCCCACCGAGGAAGAGGTCGCCGAGAACCGGCGCGCCGCCCCCGCACGTCTGCGCGGGGCGGAACGCGTGCGGGAGCACCTCGAATGAGGCGCGTGAGGCGTACGAGGCGGCCGCACACGGTGCGTGAAGGGTGACGGTGAGTGAGTCCGAAGAGCGAACTCGCGGGGACGGTGGGTGAGTCCGGAAACCGGACTCATGGGGAGGCCGTGTGAGCAGGAAACCCGAACTGAGGGGCCGGGCCGCCCGTCTCGCGCGGCTCCTGCCCGTGCGGCCCAGGGGCGCCGCCCGCACCCCGTTCGTCCTCCTCGTCGTCCTGCTGCTGGGCGGCGGCCTCATCGGCCTCCTCGTGCTGAACTCCGCGCTCAGTGAAGGGTCGTTCAAGCTCGACGACCTCCAGGACGACGTGAAGAGCTACACCGACCAGGAACAGGCGCTCCAACGGGACGTGGACGCCTACTCCGCGCCCGACGCCCTCCAGCGCCGCGCCCGCGAGCTGGGCATGGTCCCCGGCGGCGACCCGGCCTTCCTGAACCCCGACGGCACGGTCAAGGGCGTTCCGAGCGCCGCCCAGCAGACCGTGGCCCGTATGCCGCTCGTCCTCGCACCCGAGGTCCTCGACCCCGGCCCGCCCGCGAGTCCGACCCCCACACCCTTGACGCCTACGCCCTCCGCCTCGACCCCTGCGCCCCCCGCGCCGTCGGAGCCGCAGCCG